>JAEUOM010000025.1 GCA_016788495.1 Accumulibacter sp.
GCGCCCCATCCTCGAGCTGCTCGACATCAGCAAGGACACCCCGCTTGAGGTCACGACTGACGGCGAGGCGCTCATCATCCGCCCGGTGAAGAAGGCGCCGCTGATGGACCGGGCGCTCGCCGCCGCTGACCGGCTGATGGATGCGCACGAGGAGACGTACCGGAAGCTCGCGAAGTGAGTGACCTGCCCGCCGAGATCGAGTTCCTCACGGTCGAAGTGGTGCTCGCCCTGCACCAGCGCCAACTCGCTCGCTTTGGTGGCGGCGAGGGCCTGCGCGATCGCGGCCTGCTGGAATCGGCGGTGGCCCAGCCGCAGGCGTCGTTCGGCGGCACGTACGCGCACGACGGCCTGTTCGCGATGGCGGCGGCGTACCTGTTCCACATCGTTTCGAACCATCCCTTCGTCGACGGCAACAAGCGGGCGGGGCTGCTCGCTGCACAGGTCTTCCTCGACGTGAATGGCGTGACTCTCGAGCGCGACTCCCAAGCCTTCTACACGCTGACGATGGGCGTCGCGGAAGGGCGCATCGACAAACCTGCTGTCGCCGCCGAGCTCGAGCGCATCGCGAAGTCCCAGCCGGCCACGTAGCCACTCAGCCGGGGCGACGAATCGTCACGGGCGTGTCCCACTTCTCGTGCCGAGCCCGCGTTTGCTCCTTTGCTCCACGAGATGCCCAAGCTGCCCATCGTGCCCGTCCCGATCGCCGCGATATCTTCGTGGCCTTGGACGCCGACCCCGACCTCCCTGACATCCGCGAAGACGATCCCCGCTGGGTGCGCTGCGCTGTGTACGCGCGTCAGTCGGTCAAGCGGCCAGGCGACGGCCCCGCAGTCACCCCCCTGCGCGCTCCAGAGAACGCTCGGTGCGGAGTTCATTCCCAACAAGACCGGGAGTACTGGTACCCGATCGCCGAGCGCTTCAACGACGATACACCGGCCATCGGCGAAGTTCCGGTGGCCGTGCGCCGGGGACTGCTGCGCGCGCCCCCCTGCGACGCGGCCTGCTGTCGTCCGACAATGCGCAGGCAATGGCCACGTGGGAACATGGCGGCGGCTTTTCGGTGGATGCCGACGTGCGCATCGAGGCGCACGAGCGTGGGGGTCTGGAGCGTCTGCTGCGCTACTGTGCCCGTCCGGCCTTTGCGCTGGAACGGCTGCGTGCAATCGATCCCGAGCATCTGGTCCATGAGAGCGTGAAGCCGGGGCCAGAGGGCAGCGCCAGCCTGATGCTGACACCGATGCCATTGCTCGATCGGCTGGCGGCGCTGATTCCACCGCCGCGCAAACATCGTCACCGCTACTACGGGGTCCTGGCACCCAACTCGCCGCTGCGCGACGCGGCTACCGCGCTGGCGCAGTCGAAAATCATCGATTTCATCACCGAGGGGACGGTGATCCGGGAGATTCCGGGTCACCTGTGCGAGCCGACATCACCGCCGCGTCTCATGCCGGCACGCGGTCCGCCGCTGTGGGAGATGCAGGACAGCGGACCGGACACCCTCGATCCGCAAGTGCAATCCGCACCGGACTACGAGTTCGATCAGCGTATCGCGTGGCAGGGCACAAGTCGAACGGACTCGCTCGTCGGGGACGATTCGTGCCAGTGGCCACCTGAGCGGCCAACTTCCGCCGCCCAGGCGGCCACTGGCACCGATTGCAGGCATGAACGGGCGGGTTTTACGCGGCGATCAGGCACTTTGAGCACGCGTTTCACGATTGCAACGGACGGGAGCGTACGCGATACTGCGAAAGGTGACATTGAAATTCCCATCCTTTATCGAGCGCGACGGTCGGGCTGCACCGGGTGGCGGCAGTCGCCGCGCGCATCGAGTCACTGGCGCACGAGCACGACGCCGTCGCCGACGAACTGCCCGGCCTGCAGACCGAGTGTGCGCAGGGGATTCCCGAGTTGCAGCCGGAACTCGCGCGCCTGTCGACAGGCACACCACCACCGTGAGGCGCACCCTCGCCGCCAGCGCGCGATCGACCGCCACCGTCGGCGACGCCTGCCGGCAACTCGGCGGCGCTTACACCGCCATGTACCTGCCCGGCCGATGGTTGATCGCCAGCGTCAGGTTCAGCGCCGCCGCGCCGAGCAGCGAGACGAGAATCCGCTCGAGCGGCAGCATCACCAGCGAAGCGCCGATGATCGCCAGATCGATTGCCAGCTGAACGTATCCGGCGCGCCAGCCGAAGCGCTCCTGCAGCCAGTGCACGACGATGTTCAGCCCGCCGAGGCTGGCCTGGTGGCGGAAGAGGATGATCATCGCGATGCCGGCCAGCAGTCCGCCCATGACTGCGGCGTAGAACGGGTCGATGCCGGCGAAGCTGACGAAGCGCGGCAGCAGATCGGTGGCCAGCGACAGCAGCGCGATCGCGCACAGCGTCTTGACGGCAAAGGCGTGGCCAACCCGGAACCAGGCGAGCGCCATGAACGGCACGTTGATGGCAAGGAACAGGGCACCCAGGCTGACGCCGCTGGCGTAGTGGGCGAGAAAGGCGAGTCCGACCGTGCCACCGGTGATCAGTCCGGCCTCCTTGAGCAGGCCGAGACCGAGCGAACCGACGAGTGCGGCGGCGACCAGCGCCTGTGCGTCCTCGAACCGGCTGTGGCGGAGCGGGGCATTCGCCGGCGGCATCGGCACCGTCGGGCGGCGGCTCAACGGCTGCTTCGCTGCGACAGCTCGAGCTGCACGCCGGCAGCATCGCCTGCCGGGTAGCTGGTCGAGTAGCGATAGCGCCGTTGCAGGGCGGTCGACGACCACATTTCGTTGAATTCGCTGCGATAGTTGAAGTGCAGGCGGGCATTGCCGCCGCTGTCGCGCAGCACGCGTGCGATCGCCTCACCGTCGGGATGACCGAACTGCTTGCCGTTGCTCGAGATCAGCCAGTGGCGACAGTTCAGCGCCCGCACCAGCT
Source organism: Accumulibacter sp. (assembly GCA_016788495.1). Classification (GTDB taxonomy): domain Bacteria; phylum Pseudomonadota; class Gammaproteobacteria; order Burkholderiales; family Rhodocyclaceae; genus Accumulibacter. The sequence goes on from JAEUOM010000025.1 coordinate 2,919, forward strand.
CGCTGCTGGTATTGCCGCGGCTGCCATGATGCGACAGCTTGCAGGCGTCGACGGCGAAGCGGCCGCCGGCGCTGCCGGGCAGACGCGCGAGCGAAGCGAGCAGCACCTCGGCGAAGGCATCGCCGGTGAGCAGCGCCCGCCGGCCGGCGTACTCGGCCAGCAGGGCAATGCTCGACCCGTTCGGACGCGCGCGATCCGCCTTGTAGGGCCGTGCCGCGAGTTGCTCCGGATCGGGGTCACCGAGCAGATCGTCGCTCTCCTGCTCGACATCGGCCTCCTCGAGACGCCTGCCGTCGTCGGCAGCGGCGACGCCGGGGACGAGTCCGGCCTTGCGACAGGCCGCGTCCCAGACCGGCCTGAGCGCGTCGAGCTGCTCCTGGCGCGGCGACAGCAGGGTCAGCCGCATCCCGCCCGGCAGGGCGAGCTGCGGCAGCGGTCCGGCGTCCGGGACGACCAGCGCGCCACCATGCACTACCGCATTCCAGCGCTGGCGGCCGTTGGCAACGATCAGGTCGCTCAGCTCCTCGCCCTGCAGCGGCCCGAGCGTGTCGTCGGCGACGGCGGCCGGGACGACGCCGCCCGGGCTGAGATGCATGTAGCCGTTGAACCAGATCTCGCCGAAGCTGACGCCGAGGCTGGCACTCTCGCGCAGCAGGGCGAGCGCGCCGCCAATGTGGTCGATGTCGACATGCGTCACCAGCAGCAGTTCAAAGTACCGCTGACCCTCCGGCAGCGCCAGGATGCGCTCGCGGATTCGCGGGTACACCGCAGCCGTGCCGCAGTCGATCAGCAGGCGATTGATGCGCCGCCGTTGCCCGTACTCGAGCCAGATGGCGTCGCCGTACTCGGCCGGCAGCAGGTCGATGCGAAACATATGGTCACTCCTCCTGGGCGCCCAGGGGCGCCCCTTTACAGCCGCCAGCCGACGTCACCGTAGGCAGTCAGGCTGAGAGCAAAGCCGTCACCGCCGGCAAGCAGGCGGCGGCGGGTGGCGAGAAAGACCTCGCCGAAGGTCTGCTCGCTGTCGGCCGCCGCCTTCAGCCCCGCCAGAAGTTCGGCGACGAAGGCGACGGCGCGCCGACCGCGGATCGTCGCCAGCGTGCCGATGACCAGCGCCGCCCGCTCGCGCTTGAACGCCTCGACGAAGTTGAGAAAAGGGACCTCGCTCAGTTGCGTGCTGCAACCGAGCAGCAGCACCACCGGCGCGGCGGCAGCCGGCCCGGCAACGTACGAGCTCTCGAGTTCGGGACGCGTCAGCAGGACACCGCCGATCTCCAGTCCGCTGATCCCCGGATGCGCCGGATCCTCCTGCGAATGCGGCAGCAGCAGGAGCAGCGACGGCGAATCCTCGGCGACTGCCTGCTCCCATTCGGCCCAGTCGCGTACCGTGCGCGCGCTCGTCGCGACCTGGCGCACGGCGTCGACGATGCCGCCGGGGTCGCCGAGATCCTGCGCCCGCACCCGCTTGCTGGCACCGACCAGCACCGAGCGCAGGGCATCGAGACGCTCGGCACCGGGCTGCGGCAGACTGAGCGTGTAGTCCGCTCCGCTCGGCGCAGCCATTTCCGGCTGCCGCTCGATGACGCAGTTCAGCCCCCAGAAACGCAGTGGGCAATGGAAGTCGCGATCGTCACGGTGCGCGCACTGCTCATGGCTTCCTTCGCCGAGCAGCGCCGCGCGCGCGTTCGGGCACAGCGGCGCAGCGGCCTGCGGCAACGCTGCGCCGTAGAGAATCTCGACCGGCAGCCAGGCGCCGGCACGCGCCTCGACGATCTGGATGCGCGCCCCCTCGGGCACCCTGCCCTGCAATGGCGCCGGCAGCGCCTTGAGGAGCGAACGCCCGTAACGCGCGAGCGCGTCGAAGAGCTGCAGCAACGCCGGATCATCGAGCGACCCGCGCGCCGCGGTGAAACTCGCCTCGGTCGAAAGCAGCGCCTTCACCTCGCTGACCAGGCGGTCGATGCCAACCGGTTCGCGGAAACTGACTTCGCTGCCGACGACGGCGGTGAAACCCGCCTGGCCGCTGGCCGCGTGATTGACGACGATGGCGGCGTCGAAGGGCTGTGCCGTCGGCGACGGGTCGAAGGACGCCGAGACGCGGTTCTCGACCGTCAGCGAGAGGCGCCCACCCGTTCCGGTGAGTGGCGACCACAGGATCAGCGTCTGCAGAACACGCGTTTCATGGGCGATGAGGATGCGCGCCCGGTATTCGTCGCGCAAGCCATGCGTGCGGAAGCTCAGACGACAGGGCTGGCTGTCGCCCTCTGGCGGCAGGAACAGGCGCCCCTGCTGCGCTGTGTGCAGGCGGCCGCTGGCGCTCCGTACCAGCGGCACGAAGAAGAGGTCGAGCCAGTGACCGGCGTCCGACGGCGGCAGCAGGCCGCTCGGAAAGACCTCCGGAGCGCTCGCCGCCGCCGTCCGCGGCAAGCCGATGTCGAAGTCGATCAGGTAGGCGCGATCGCTGGCCAGTCGGTCCTCCACCCGCAGCGGACGCGCCACGTCGCTGACGTCGATGACGCTGCAGTTGAGCCGCCGCTGCTCGCCGGCCCTGGCCCCGGCATCGCCGGCGCCGTCCGGCGCCGCCACCAGACGCGCGCCGAGCCGCCCCTCGAGTGCACCGCGCAGACGGGCCAGCTCGACGGCATCGCCGGCATCGCTCGCCCACGAGCTGCGCGTGGCGCTCACGGTCAACGACCGTGCCAGCGCCGCCACCTCGCTGTCGGGCGGCCCGCCGCCGCGGCTTGCCGGCGACCGCGCAGCCGCCCCGTCGACCAGCGACCGTTCGAGCGGCAGCAGGCGATCGACCTGGCGCGCCAGCCGCCGTGCCGCCGCCGTCAGACGGGCAGCGACGGCCAGCCGGCGCGAGGCGACGAGCAGCGCCGGTTCGCCGGCGGCCGCATCCTGCACCGCCGGCAGCGCCCGCTGCAGCGCGACATCGAGCGGCATGTCACCGGCAAGCTGTGCCAGCAGCGAATCAACGTATTCGCCCTGCCGCTCGCGCTCGACGGCGGCAATGCCGACGCCGCCGCCCAGCACTTCGGCGCGCAACGCGCCGACGAGTGGCAGGATTCGCTCGCCGGCGGTGCCGGCGCCACCGAGCACCAGCACACAGGCAGCACGCAGACGACGCGCTGACTGCAGCACGCGCGCCAAGCCATGCCGCAGGTCGTCCGGCAACAACAGCAGCTCGCACTCCTCGTCCGCGGCGACGAGCCGCAGCAGCTCTGGCCAGCGGCTGTTCGCCAGCGCGGCCGACAGGTCGCCGGCGCGCGCATCGGCGAGGACAGCGACGCGCAGCGGCCAGCCCCAGCTGATCGGTCGCTGCCGTCCGTCCAGGCGCAGATAGGCCGAACTCGCGAGATCGGTGCCACTGCCGAGCAGCAGCCGGAACAGCCACAGCACGTCCGGCACCCCGGGCGACCGATCGGCGCCGGACTGCGGCTCGATCTCGAGCCGCAGCAGCGCGCGCCCGGCATCCCGGCCATGCAAGCGGCACGCGCGAAAGGCATCCCAGGCGGCGACGAACTCCTCCGCCGGCGGCAGCGCGGCGCCACCGCCAGCGATCGCCGACAACACGGCGGCGAGGTGCTCGAGCCGCAGGACGGCGACTTCGCCAGCGGCGGCGCCGAGGCTGCGCGCGGCGACCAGCGGCGGCGGCCCGTCGCGCCCGACACCGAGCAGCGCGGCGGCGGCCACGGCGCGGGCGAACGACTCCTGCGGCAGGCCGGCACCCCAGGCTCCGAACAGCGATCGGCTCATCCTTCCCTCCCTGCCATCAATTTCGTCAGCGCCACGCGGTCGCCACTGCACGAGCCGCCGCGCACCAGCGTGCCGCCAGCCGGGTACTGCGCGCAACCCCGGCGACGGTACCCGGCAGCAAGGATTATGCTGCAAATCGAGGCTGATGCGCGCCTGCCGCGCGGTCGCCGGCAGGCGCGCCGCGGACTGCCGGCCCGCTGCCCTCCCGGCGGCAACTACAATGAGAAATAATGCCACTGCAGCGCGCCCGGGCTCTATTACAGTTGCGCTGCTCGGAAGAACCGGCACCCGCCGAGCCAGGCCCGGCAGCGCCTGCAATTGTGGCCGACGGCCGCCAACCCTTTGCTTCACCACCGATGCTCAGACGATCGACGAACAGCAGCCGAGAGCAGAACCTTGAGCTGGGCCCGCGACGAGCCGCTGCGCGACATCAGCCAGGTACCGCCGAGCTCGACCGGCGAACGCGTCCTGCAACCCTCGGCGTACGGCCTGGGTCGGTTGCTCCTGCGGCATTTCGCCGCCTTCGCCGCGCTGCTGCCGGCGACCCTGACGGCGCCTGTCTGGCCGGCGCTGGCTTCGCTGACGCAGCCGCGGCCGGCATACCTCTACCGCGTTCCGGCGCAGGGATGCGGCTGAGATGAGCACAGCCTCCCCGGCCGCCGGGAGCAACACACCCATGCCTGCCGCGCCACCGCCGTCGGTCTCGGTCGTCGTTCCGGTTTTCGGCAGCGGCGAGAACCTGCGCGAACTCGTCAGCCGGGTGCAGGCCGCCCTCTCGCCGCTGGTCTCCGGCCTCGAGCTGATCCTGGTGAACGATGGCAGCGGGCGCGGCAGCTGGCAGCTCATCGAGGCCCTGACGCGACGTGAACCGCAGGTGCGGGGGCTCGACCTGATGCGCAACTACGGCCAGCACAATGCGCTGCTCGCCGGCATCACCCGGGCGAGGAATTCGATCATCGTCACCATGGACGACGATCTGCAGCATCCGCCCGAGGAACTGCCGAAACTGTTGGCGGCGATCGCCGAAGGCAACGATGTCGCCTACGGCAAGCCGCAGCGGCGCGAACACTCACCGTGGCGGAACCTCGCTTCGCGCCTCACCAAGCGCGCCGTACGGGCCGCTCTTGGGGCCGAGATGGCGGAAAGGAGCAGCGCCTTCCGCATGTTCCGAGCCGAGCTGAAGGAAGGATTCGCCGGCTTTCGCGACGCCCAGGTGTCGATCGATGTCCTCCTCTCCTGGAGCGCGGAGCGGGTGGCCTGCGTCGCCGTCGATCATCATCCGCGCCGGCAGGGGCGCTCGGGGTACAACCTGTGCAAGCTGCTGACGGTCACCCTGGGCATGGTCACCGGCTATTCGACGCTGCCGCTGCGCCTGGCCAGCGGCCTCGGACTGCCGTCGGCAACGTTTGGCCTCGGGCTGCTTTTCTGGCTGCTGCTGCAGCTGCTGTCAGCCGACAGCCAGCCGAGCGGGCTGGCCCTCATCGCCGCAATGATCGCGCTCTTCGCCGGGTTGCAGTTGTTCGCCATCGGCGTCGTTGGCGAGTACCTCGCCCGCATGCACTTTCGCACGCTGGGAAAACCGGCCTTCGTCATCCGCACGGAAACGGGCACGACAGCACAACAGGAGAAGCAGGACTCATGAGGAAGGCTCTCATCCTCGGCACCGGCGCCGCGCAGGTGGACGCCATTCGGTACCTCCGGAACGCCGGCTGGTGGGTGATCGGTTGCAGCTACCTGCGCCAGGGTCCGGGGCTGGCCCTGGTGCACGAGTTCCGGCAGATCAACATCATCGATGTCCCGGCGCTCGAGAAGCTGGCGCGCGATGAGGGGGTCGAACTCGTCTATTCGGTCGGTTCCGACCTCGCCATGCCGACCGTCGCGAGGGTCGCCACGGCCCTCGGACTGCGCAGCTTCATCTCGCCCGCGCTGGCCGACCTGACGCAGAACAAGGTCAGCCTGCGCGACTACCTGCGGTGCCGCGACATCAGCCCGGTCAGCTATCGGCAACTGCGACGGCACGCCGACGCCGCCGGCTGGGACTGCTTCCCGGCGATCGTCAAGCCGGCCGACAGCCAGGGGCAGCGCGGGGTCTGCCGGGCCGAGTCGATGGGCGAGCTCCTGGCGTGCCTGGATCTGGCGCTGGCTGCATCGCGCAGCGCCACCGCCATCGTCGAGGAGCTTCTCGAGGGCCCCGAGGTCTCTGCCAACGTCTTCGTCGTCGGCGGCGAGATCGTCGTCAATGAGCTTTCCGACCGGCTGGTGGTCGCCGACTTCCCGGGCGGAATCCCGCGCGGGCACGTGCTGCCGGCACAGAGCGCCAGCGACGCAGCTCGCGGCGCGGCCAGGGCGCTCGCAGCACGATGCGTGCGCGCGCTGGGAATCGACAACGGCCCGGTCTATCTGCAGATGAAGCTCACCCCATGCGGACCGCGCATCATCGAGATCACGCCGCGCCTCGACGGCTGCCACATCTGGCGCCTGATCCGCGAGGCGCGCGGCATCGACCTGCTGGCAGCCAGCTTTCAGCTACTGGCGGACGAACCGCTGCGCGCCCTCGACGGACCGCCGCGAGCCGACGACCTCAGCCTGCACTTCTTCCTGCAGGCGCCCGGCGAGCCGTTCTCGCGTGCGCCGCATCAACCGCCGCGTGCGCCGCTCTACAGCGAGTTCTACCTGCATGACGGCCACGTCGTCGCGCCGGTCAACGGCCACCTCGAAAAGGTCGGTTACTGCCTGCTGCGGCAGCCGGCATGCGCATCGCGCTGACCGGCGCCAGCGGCATGCTGGGCGGCGCGTGCCTGCGCCACCTCGCTGCCCGCGGCGACGAGGTCGTCGCCCTCGGCCGGGGCAACGCGGCGCGGCTCGTGCTGATGCCGCCCGGCATCAGCCTGTGCACCACGGACTACAGCCTCGACGATCTGCGGCTGGCGCTGCGCGACGTCGAGGCCGTGATCCACCTCGGCGCGCTGCGGGCCAATGCAGAGGCCGAGCGCAGCGGCTGCCAGCCGTACTTCGAGGCCAACGTCCGCAGCACCGAGAATCTCCTCATCGCCGCGCTGGCGAACGGCGTCAGGAGCTTCTGTCTCGCCTCGTCGATCGCCGTGTACGCACGGCACAACCCGCAGCCCTGGCGCGAAAGCGATCCGCCGGCGCCGATCAGCCATTACGGCATCAGCAAGCTGGCCTGCGAACACCTGGCGGCACTGCACGGCGAGCGGGGTGGCATGCGCGTCTTCGCCCTGCGCATCGCGCAGATCATCGGTGACGATCGCAGTCGCCGGCAGGGCATGCTGCGGCAGTTCATCGCCCGCGCCCGGCGCCAGCAGAGCCTGTCGCTGTGGGGCAGCGGTGCCGCCGCGCGCGATCTGGTCTACGTCGGGGATGTGGTCAGCGCGATTAACCAGGCGCTCGACGACGACCGCCCGGGCGGGACCTACAACATCGGTGGCGGACGCGCCTTTTCCAACCTCGAGGTCGCGGAGACGATCAACGAGGTCTTTGGCAACCCGGCCGGACTGGCGCTCGACCCGACGCGCCCGGATGAGGCAAGCAGCCAGTTCATGAACTGCGAGCGGGCACAGCGGCAACTTGGCTGGCAAAGACAGTGGAGCCTGCGCGCAGCGCTCGACGAACTGCGGCGGCAAGGCGTCGGATGAGCGGCGCGGCATGCGCCGACCAGTGGCCGACCGCCAACCCTGTGTGCCGCCGAGCCGCCAGATGAGCATCCGCCGTCGCCTGCTGCTCTGGCTGCAGTTCGCCGTCGCCAGCGCCGCCCTCGCCACTGTCGTGGCGCTGGTCGACTGGCCGGCAGCCGCCAGCGTCTGGGCCACAGCCGACCTCCGCTGGCTCGCCGGAGCCTGGCTCCTGTCGCTCGCCGGATTCCTGCCGGCCGCGCTGCGCTGGACCGGGCTGCTGACCGCAGTCCACCTGCACTACCCCCTCTTGGCCGCCTACCGGGCCTATCTGGTGGGCGTCTTCTACGGCCTGGCGATGCCCGGAGTCATCGCTGGCGATGCCGCACGCATCTGGCTGTGTACGCGCGACGCGCGCGCGCCGCTGACGCTGGCAACGACCACGGTCGTCGCCGAACGTGCCCTCGGCGTCGCCGCCCTGCTGTCGATCCTCGCCCTCGGGATCGGCATCGTCGGCAGCGGCGCCGCTGTCGGCGTGCCCTCCTGGCTGGCCGGCGTCGGCCTGCTGCTCCTCGGCGCGCTCCTCGCACTGCCGCGCTGCCTGCGCTGGCTCGACGGCAGGTGGACCGCCGCGGCAGTCGCCCGCCGGTCGCTGCCGGCCGCGATCGTCACCCGCCTGCGCGCGGTCATCGGCGCGCTGCGCAGCATCGGCGTTGCCGACCTGCTGCTGGCGCTCGTCCTGTCGATTGCCTTCCAACTGATCGACATCATCGTCGTCCAGGCCATCGGCCGTGCGCTCGCCATCGACCTCGGCCTGCCGATCCTGCTGATCACGATGCCGCTGGTTTATCTGGCGACCGTGCTGCCGCTGTCACCAGGCGGCCTCGGCGTGCGCGAGGGAACGATGGCGCTCGTCCTGGCACAGTCCGGCGTCAGTTCCTCGGCCGCCGCCCTGCTGGCGCTGACGGTCTTCCTCAATCGCGTCCTCGTCGGTGCCGTCGGCGGCCTCGCCCATCTCGCCGACGGCAGCAGTCTGGCGAATGCCGGCGGCGCTCACCCGTCCTGGGCTGCCACCGAAGCTGTGGCCGGCCAGCGAAATCCGCCTCCCGGCGGCGACCGCGGCGACACGGGCGTACGGCAGCCGGGCGACTGATCCGACGGCAGCAGCCGGCAACGAGCCATGCCGCCGGCGCGCTGTCGTCGTTGGCCGGCGACCGGCGCCAGAATCCTGCGACCGCCCGCATCGCCAGTCGTCGCAACGGCGCGGCGGACGCTGCCGCGCCGTGCCGCTTGCGGCCACCTGCGCGCAGCAGCAGAAAATGCTGCAGTGCAGCTTGCCAGACGGGAAATCCGCCTGTATCGTCACGCCCTGCCGTTTATATCGTATACGATATTCGGAGTTCAGCTGCGGAGTACAGTCTCTTGCCGACGCCTTCAGCCCTCGAGTTGGTCACTGCCCAGAAAGTCCCGCGCCTGAGCGCGTCCGATCACGTCGCGCAGACGCTCAAGAAGGCGATCGTCGATGGCCTGCTGCCGGCCGGCGAACTGCTGCGGCAGGACGAGATTGCCGCCCACTTCCACGTCAGCAAGATTCCCGTTCGCGAAGCGCTGAAACACCTCGAGGCCAAGGGTCTGGTCACCTTCCTGCGCAACCGCGGCGTCGTCGTGGCCTCGCTCTCGGCTGCCGAGATCAGCGAATACATGGAGATCCGCGCGCTGCTCGAGGCGCGTGCGGCGCGCCTGGCGGCGCCACTGATCAGCCAGCCGGCGATCGACGAGGCACGAGAGCATCTCGACGAATTCTCGCGCACCAACGACAGCCGCCGCTGGGGCGAGCTCAACTGGCTGTTCCACTCGACGCTGTACGCGGCCGCTGCACGCCCGATCCTGCTCGGCGAGATCCGCTCGCTGTACAACCGGGTCGAGCGCTACGTGCGCGCCCTGCTGTCGGTGACCACCGAAATGCCGAAAGCCGGGCAGGAACACTCCGGGATCCTCGACGCGTTCGTCCGCCGGGACGCCGACGCGGCGGCAGAACTCACTCGGGCACATGTGCTCGATGCGGGTGCTTCACTCGTCACTTATCTCAACGACCACCGTAACCAAGGAGGACACAGATGAAGAAACACATCCTGGCAGCCAGCTTCGGGCTGCTTTCGCTCGCCGCCACCAGCGTCTACGCCGACATCGTCGTCGCCATCGCCGGCCCGATGACCGGCCAGTATGCCTCGGCCGGCGACCAGATCCGCAAGGGCGCGGAAATGGCGATCGCCGACATCAACGCCAAGGGCGGCGTCCTCGGCCAGAAGCTCAAGCTCGAGGTCGGCGACGATGCCTGCGATCCGAAACAGGCGGTCTCGGTGGCCAACACGATGGTCAACAAGAAGATCAGCTTCATGCATGGCCACTGGTGTTCAAGCTCGACGATCCCCGCTTCCGACGTCTACAACGAGGCGCAGATCCCGATGGCGACGGTATCGACCAACCCGCAGGTAACCGAGCGCGGACTGAAGAACATCTTCCGCATCATGGGCCGCGATGACCAGCAGGGACTGGTCGCCGGCACCTTCCTCGCCGAGCACTTCAAGGGGCAGAAGATCGCCGTCGTCGACGACAAGAGCGCCTACGGCAAGGGGCTCGCCGACGAGATCGCCAAGGCGATGGAAGCCAAGGGCGTCAAGCCGGCACTGCGCGAGTCGATCACCGCCGGCGAGAAGGACTACTCCGGCCTGGTCAGCAAGCTCAAGGCGGCCGGCGTCAGCGTCATGGCATTCGGTGGCTACCACACCGAAGTGGCGCTGATCCTGCGCCAGGCGCAGCAGGCCGGACTGAAGCTGACGGTCATGGGTGGCGACACGATGACCAACTCGGAACTCGTCACCGCCGCCGGCCCGGCTGCCGACAACGTCCTCTTCACCTTCGCTCCCGATCCGCGCAAGAACCCCGCCGCCGCCGGCGTGGTGAAGAAATTCCGCGACGCCAAGGTCGAACCCGAAGGCTACGTGATGTACGCCTACGCCGCCATGCAACTGTTTGCCGAAGCGGCCACCAAGGCCAAGAGCACCAAGTACGCTGACATGGAGAAGGCACTGCGCGAAGGCAGCTTCGACACCGTCATCGGCAAGCTCGGCTTCGACGCCAAGGGCGACAACAAGCTGCCCGGCTTCATGGTCTACCAGTGGAAGGGTGGCCAATACGACTACGTGAAGAAGTGAGCCGCGACTGCCGTGTCACGCCCCACCGGGCACGACACGGCAGCGCCCGCACCGCCGGCCCGCCGTGCCGGCCTCGTCTGCGCGAGGCTGGCGGGCAGGTGTTCTTGCGGGCGGTCGAGATCGGCCGCCGGTCGCCGGCGGCGCCATGGCCAACCCCGCGCGACGCCGCCTGGCGTCGCCGACCCGACTGGACAGCAGCATGAGCGAAGCCCACACCCAACTCCTGCGCCGGCGGCTGCGCGAATACCACCGTATCGACGAAGCAAGGGTCGTCGACGAGCTGGTCGCGCTCGCCCGCTGCACCCGCTCCGAGCAACAGGGTATCCACGATCGCGCGGTGCCGCTGGTACAAACGGTGCGTGACAGCCGCCTCAAGACCGGCGGCATCGATGCCTTTCTCGCCACTTACGACCTCTCATCGCGCGAGGGCGTCGTCCTGATGTGTCTCGCCGAAGCGCTCTTGCGGATTCCCGACGCGGCGACCGTCGATCGGCTGATCCGCGACAAGATCGGCAACACCGAATGGGAGAAGCGGCTCGGCGCCTCGCACAGCACCTTCGTCAACGCCGGCACGTGGGCGCTGATGCTCACCGGCCGCATCGTCAATCTCGACAACCAGGACCGCAATCTCGGCGGCACGCTGAAGCGGATGGTCGCGCGCGCCGGCGAACCGGTCATCCGGCAGGCGGTGATCACCGCCATGCGCATCCTCGGCCGCCAGTTCGTCATGGGGCGCAACATCCACGAAGCGATCGAGCGCGCGCGCAGCGCCGAGAAGGCCGGTTACCGCCATTCCTACGACATGCTTGGCGAGGCGGCGCGCAGTACCGCCGACGCCCTGCGCTACTTCGAATCGTACAGCGACGCGATCGCCGCGATCGGCGACGCCGCCGCCGGCCGCCCGGCTTTCGAGGCGCCATCGATCTCGATCAAGCTGTCGGCGCTGCACCCGCGTTACGAGGTCGCCAACGAGCAGCGGGTACGGCACGAACTGCTGCCGGCAGTCAAGGAACTCGCGGTGCGCGCGAAGGCGCGCAACATCGGCTTCACCATCGACGCCGAGGAAGCCGATCGACTCGAGATCTCGCTCGACCTCATCGAGGCGCTGGCGCTCGACTCCGAACTCGCCGGCTGGAACGGTCTCGGGCTCGCCGTCCAGGCCTACCAGAAGCGCGCCATGCCCGTGCTCGACTGGCTCGCCGACCTCGCCCACCGCGGCAGCCGGCGGCTGATGGTGCGCCTGTGCAAGGGCGCCTACTGGGACGCCGAGATCAAGCTGGCACAGGAGCGCGGGTTGAGCGACTACCCGGTGTTCACCCGCAAGGTGTCGAGCGACCTCTCGTACCTCGCCTGTGCGCGCCGCCTGTTCGCCGATCAACAGGCCTTCTACCCGGCGTTTGCGACGCACAACGCGCACACCCTGGCGGCCGTCGCCGAACTGGCGATCAGCGCCGGCGGCAGCGACGAATGGGAGTACCAGCGTCTGCACGGGATGGGCGAGGAACTCTACGACCAGATCGTCGGCGAAGCGAAATGGGGACGCGCCTGCCGCGTCTACGCGCCGGTCGGCAGTCATGAGGACCTGCTGGCGTACCTCGTTCGCCGCCTGCTCGAGAACGGCGCCAACTCGTCGTTCGTCAATCGCATCGCCGATGCCGATCTGCCGATCGACACGCTGATCGCCGACCCGATCGACAAGGCCGCCGCGCTGGCGAGCAAGCGCCAGACGCGAATTCCCCTGCCGCGCGACCTCTTCGGCGCCGAGCGCGCCAACAGCGAAGGACTGGACATGAACGACAAAACGACCCTCGAAGACCTGCGGCACGCGATCGAACACAGCACGCGCGTCAGCTATGTGGCGGCGCCGCTGATCGGCGGCCGCGCGCGTGCCGGCGCCAGCCGAGCGGTGCACTCACCGGCCGACCAGCGCGACGTCGTCGGGCTGGTCATCGAGGCCAGCGTGGACGACGCCAGCCAGGCGCTGTCGGCAGCGCAGGCGGCGTTCCCGGCCTGGGAAGCGACGCCGGCCGGCGAGCGGGCGGCGGCGCTGGTGCGTGCCGCCGACCTGATGCAGGGACGCCTGCCCGAACTCGTCGCGCTGCTCGTCCGCGAAGGCGGCCGCACGCAGGCCGACGCCGTCTCCGAGGTGCGCGAGGCGATCGACTTCTGCCGCTATTACGCCGCGCAGGCGAAGGAAAAGTTCGCCGCTCCCATCATGCTGCCGGGACCGACCGGCGAACGCAACAGCCTGTCGCTGCACGGCCGTGGCGTCTTCGTCTGCATCAGCCCGTGGAACTTCCCGCTCGCCATCTTCGTCGGCCAGGTCGCGGCAGCGCTCGCCGCCGGCAACTGCGTCGTCGCCAAGCCGGCGGAGCAGACGCCGCTGGTCGCGGCACTGGCGGTCGAACTGCTGCACAGTGCCGGCATTCCGGCGGCGGCACTCGCCTTCCTGCCGGGTGACGGGCGCATCGGCGCGGCGCTGGTCGGCGGCCGCGAGTGCGCCGGCGTCGCCTTCACCGGCTCGACCGAGGTGGCGCGGCTGATCGCCCGCACGCTCGCCGCGAAGGATGGCCCGCTGCTGCCGTTGATCGCCGAAACCGGCGGCCAGAACGCGCTGATCGCCGATTCCTCGGCGCTGCCCGAGCAGGTCGTCCGCGACGTCGTCGCCTCCGCGTTCAACTCCGCCGGCCAGCGCTGCTCGGCGCTGCGCGTGCTGTTCATCCAGGCCGACATCGCCGACCGCGTCTGCGAACTGCTCGCCGGCGCCATGCAGGAACTGCGCATCGGCAACCCGGCCGAACTCGAAACCGACGTCGGCCCGGTGATCGACGAAGCGGCGCGACAGGTGCTGCAGGCGCATGCCCGCTGGCTCGACAGCTTCGCGCTGCCGATCCACACCTGCGCCATCGACGAGGAAGCGACGCGACACGGCAGCTTCTTCGCCCCGCGCGCCTACGAGATCGACAGCCTCGGCCGCCTCGAGCGCGAGGTCTTCGGGCCGATCCTGCACGTCATCCGCTGGCGCGCCGACGATCTCGATGCGGTCTGCGCCGCCATCGCCAACACCGGTTACGGCCTGACGCTGGGCATCCACAGCCGCATCGACGAGACCATCCAGCGCGTCACCAGCCGGCTGCACGTCGGCAACACCTACGTCAACCGCAACATCATCGGTGCCGTCGTCGGCGTGCAACCCTTCGGCGGCGAGGGCCTGTCGGGAACCGGGCCGAAGGCCGGCGGCCCGCACTACCTCTATCGCTTTGCCTGCGAGCGCACGCTCAGC
>JAEUOM010000034.1 GCA_016788495.1 Accumulibacter sp.
GACCGGGTAGCGGCTCTCCGGGTCGATGAAGTTGTCGAGTTCGGCCTTGCCTTCCTGTTCGTCGCCGGTGATGCGCATGACGTACTTGCGGTTCTCGGCGATGCGCTCGGGGTTGAGGTTGGTCAGCGCCTGGCGCATGCGTTCGGCGTGGTCGATGTCCTCGCAGAAGACGATGGTCTTGGCGAAGGGGTCGGTGGCCTCGAGGAATTCGGTGATCTTGCCGGCGACGAGTTCGGTGCGCTTCTCGAGCACGAGGCTGCGGTCGAAGTCTTTCTGGTTGTAGATGCGGTCTTCGATCAGCTTGCCGTGCCTGTCGGTCTGCCCCCGGCTGGGCCGCCAGCCCTGCAGATCCTTGTCGATGTCGATGCGCACGACCTTGTAGGGGGCGAGGAAGCCGTCGTCGATGCCCTGGCGCAACGAGTAGGTGTAAACCGGCTCGCCGAAGTAGTGGATGTTGGAGACGTCCTTCGTTTCCTTGGGCGTGGCGGTCAGGCCGATATGGGTGGCGCCGGAGAAGTAATCGAGGATTTCGCGCCACGCCGAGTCTTCGGCGGCGCTGCCGCGATGGCATTCGTCGATGACGATCAGGTCGAAGAAATCGCGCGAGAACTGCTTGTAGATGTTCCTTTCTTCTTCGTTGCCGGTCACCGCCTGATAGAGCGAGAGATAGATTTCGAAGGCCTTGTTGGCCTGCCGGTTGACGATTTTGGTCATCGCCTGACCAAAGGGCTTGAAGTCGTTGCTGCGCGCCTGGTCGGCGAGGATGTTGCGGTCGACGAGGAAAAGGATGCGTTTTCTGGCCTTCGACTTCCACAGCCGCCAGATGATCTGGAAGGCGGTGTAGGTCTTGCCGGTGCCGGTCGCCATGACCAGCAGGATGCGCTGCTGTCCGCGGGCGATGGCTTCGATCGTCCGGTTGATGGCGTTGATCTGGTAATAGCGCGCGGTCTTGCCGCTGCCGTCGTCGTAGTAGGGCGTCTCGACCGTGATCCGCTTTTCCGGGCCGGCGATGCCCTTCCACGCGCAGTAGCGTTGCCAGAGCTCGCCTGGCGTCGGGAAAGCGTCGAGCGCCATGTGCTGTTCGATGGGGGCGTGCTGGCCGGTGCGGTCGTGCACCAGGAACGCGTCGCCGTTGCTGCTGATGGCGAAGGGGAGATCGAGCGTCTCAGCGTAACCCAGCCCCTGCTGCATGCCGTCGCCGACGCTATGGTTGTTGTCCTTGGCCTCGATGACGGCGATGGGCAGGTTGGGGGCGTAGTAGAGGATGTAGTCGGCCCGCTTCTGCTTGCCCCGCGTGTGCAGCTTGCCGCGCACGATGACGCGGCCCTTGGTGAAGCTTGCTTCTTCGCGCACCTGCGTGGCGAAGTCCCAGCCCGCCCGCTGCAGGGCAGGGGTGATGTACTGGGTGCAGATGTCGCGCTCGGAGAGGCTTTTCTTGTTCGGCACGGAAGAGCGGCTGAAACGGGGGTGACTGCGGGAAGGCCCATGTTACTGCGGCATCGCGCGCGATGATAGTCCGGCACCCACCACCGACTCGCCATTCCGCTGGCAAATTCGGATGCCTGTTGGCGACCGTCACATCGATCGGTCTCGTCGTTCGCTCCACCGCGCCTTGCCTCTCGGCCTGCGCCTGACCATTCCTTCCCGGGCGCTCAGCCGCCGCCCCGCCGCCAAGTGTGCCAGCGTTCGACCCAGCGCAGCAGCTCTGCCGGCGCGTGCGCCTTCTTCCAGACGCCGGCGACGTACTTGTTCGCCTCCGCGAGCGTCGGGTAGATGTGGATCGTACCCAGGATGCGGTTCAGCCCGATGCCCTGTTTCATCGCCAGGACGTATTCGGCGATGAGGTCGCCGGCGTGCTCGCCGACGATCGTCACGCCGAGGATGCGGTCCTTGCCGGGAACGGTCAGCACCTTGATGTAGCCATGCGCCTCGCCGTCGGCGATCGCGCGGTCGAGGTCGTCGAGGTCGTAGCGGGCGACCTCGCAGGCGATGCCGCGCTCTCTCGCCTCCTGTTCGTTGAGGCCGACGCGGGCGACCTCGGGCTCGACGAAGGTGGACCACGGGATCACCGAATAGTCGGCACGGAACTTGCGGAACGGCGCGAAGAGGGCGTTGACCGAGGCGTACCACGCCTGGTGCGCGGCGGTGTGGGTGAACTGGAACGGCCCGGCGACATCGCCGGCGGCACAGATGTTCGGGTAACGGGTCTGCAGGAACTCGTTGATCGCCACCGTGCGCTCACCGGCGATGCCGAGTTCCTCGAGTCCGTAGCCGCTGAGGTTGCCGATGCGGCCGAGCGCCACCAGCAAACCGTCGAAGGGGATGCGGACCACGCTGCCGGCATGTTCGGCGACCAGGATTTTCTCGCCCTGCTCGATGACGAACTCCTTCGCCTGGTGCTCGAGCAGCAGCCGCACACCCTCGGTGCGAAAGCGCTCGGCGACCATCGCCGACACCTCGGCATCCTCGCGCGGCATGATGCGCGGACCCCGCTCGACCTGCGTCACCTGCGCGCCGAGGCGGGCAAAGGTCTGCGTCAGCTCGCAGCCGATCGGCCCGCCGCCGAGAACGAGCAGGCGGCGCGGCAACTGGCGCAGGTTCCAGACGGTATCCGAAGTCAGGTAGCCGACCTCGTCGATCCCCGGCAGCGGTGGCACGAAGGGCCGTGCCCCGGTGGCGATGACGATGCTGCGCGTGCTGAGCGTCTGCGTCGTGCCGTCGTGGCGGCTGATCTCGACCTGCCACGGCGAGACGATTCGCGCCGACCCCTCGACCACATCGACGCCGAGCTGGCGGTAGCGCTCGACCGAGTCGTGCGGCTCGACGGTACGGATGATCCGCTGCACACGTTCCATCACCTCGGCGAAGTCGAAGCGTGCCTCGGCTTCGGCGATGCCGAATTCGCGCGCGCGGGCGATGTGCGACAGCAGCTTGGCCGAACGGATCAGCGCCTTCGACGGCACGCAGCCGGTGTTCAGGCAGTCGCCGCCCATGCGGTGCTTCTCGACCAGCGTCACCCGGGCTTTCACGGCGGCGGCGATGTAGGACGTGACGAGGCCGGCGCTGCCGGCGCCGATGACCACCAGGTTGCGGTCGAAGCGCTGCGGCTTCTGCCAGCCGGCGTAGACCTGGCGTGCCTGCACCGCGTCGACGATCTTGCGCGCCAGCAGGGGAAACAGCCCGAGCAGCGCGAACGATGCGAGCAGGCCGGGCGAGACGATGCCCGCGAGCGAGTCGACGCGCGCCAGTTGCGTCCCCGCGTTGACGTAGACGACGGTGCCGGCGAGCATGCCGACCTGGCTGACCCAGTAGAAGGTGCGCGCCTTCATGGCGGTCAGTCCGAGCAGCAGATTGACCAGGAAGAAGGGGAAGACCGGGATCAGGCGCAGGGTGAACAGGTAGAACGCACCGTCGCGCCGGATGCCTTCGTCCACCGCCTTGAGGCGTTGGCCGAAGCGCCCGCCGACCCAGTCGCGGAGCAGGAAGCGCGCGGCGAGAAAGGCCAGCGTGGCACCGATCGACGAGGCAAAGGAGACGATGACGGTGCCCCAGAGCAGGCCGAAGATGGCGCCACCGGCGAGGGTCATCAGCGCGGCGCCGGGCAGCGACAGTGCGGTGACCGCGACGTAGGCGAGGAGATAGAGGCCGGCAACCTGCCACGGGTGCTGCCGATGGTAATCGCCGAGCGCCACCTGCTGCGCCTTCAGCGCATCGAGGTTGAGGTACTGGCCCAGTCCGAGCTGGAAGTAGGCGACGACGGCGACGACGATCACGGCGAGGATGACGATCTTCTTGCTGTTCATGCTCATTCCTGGGCTGGGTTTCGGGGCGTTGGGCCTGTCTCGATGTGCCGCCTCGCAGGGGGGTTGCGGTTGCTGATGGCACAGCGTCGTCGCCGTCGCCGGTGAAAACTTACGCGCTTCACCGCGCGGGTTCAGCCGGACCTGGGACGCTGCGGCGGCGGTTCCCGAGCACGTGCGGCAAGAATACCCGCGATTGACCCTGCCTGACGCGCACACCTATACTCGGCCTGCACCGCCGGGTTCCCCATCCATTGCCGGAGACCGTGATGAAACAGATGCTACGGATGTTCGCAGTTCTGGTCGTCTTCGTCCTGACCAGTCCTCTTGGCCAGGCACAGACCCTCAGCGGCGCGCAGGCGCAGAAGTCGCCGCCGGCCGACGCTTTCCTCGCCTACGAGAAGGCGCTGCTTGCCGGCGGACTCGACGGCGCGCGGCCGTACATGACGCCCGCCAAGTTCGACGAGCTCGAGGGCATGCGAAAGAGCTTCGGCGAGGACGGCTTCCGGCAGTTTCTCGATCGCATGCGCGGCGGCGCACAGGGAGCCGCGCGACGCAAACAGATCGAGAAGGTCGAGCTGCAGGGTGAGCATGCGATGCTCGAGGCGCGGGACGGTCCCAACGTCCTCACCGTCCAGTTCCTCGCCAGGACCAGCGAGGGCTGGAAGGTCGACATCCGCCGCTGACCCCCCGACGACGCCGCGCCGCTGCGGCAGCGACTGCCGCCGCTTCAGCCCAGGGCCCGGTCGACCGCCGCCCGCGCGTGGATCGCGGCGGTGTCGAACAGCGGCAGCGGAGAATCGTCGGCGCCGACGAGCAGCGCGATTTCGGTGCAGCCGAGGATGATCGCCTGCGCCCCCTGTGCTGCCAGTTCGTCGATCGCTTGCCGGTAGAGTTCGCGCGACGCGCGGCGGATGATTCCACGGCAGAGTTCGTCGTAGATGATGCGATGGACGGTGGCACGCGCCGCGGCGTCGGGAACGACCACTTGCAGGCCGTGGACCTGTTGCAGGCGGTCGCGGTAGAAGGCTTCCTCCATCGTGAAGCGGGTGCCGAGCAGACCGACGGTGGCGTAGCCCGCATCGGCGACCGCCGCTGCCGTCGCGTCGGCGATGTGCAGCAGGGGAATCGTCACCGCCGCTTCGATCTCGCCGGCGACACGGTGCATGGTGTTGGTGCACAGCAGCAGGAAGTCGGCTCCGGCCGCCTGCAGCGCGACTGCGCTCCGCGCCAGCAGGGCGCCGGCCGCATCCCAGTCGGCGGCCTGCTGCAGCCGCTCGACCTCGTGGAAGTCGACGCTGTAGAGGATCAGCTTCGCCGAGTGCAGGCCGCCGAGACGGGCGCGGACTTCTTCGTTGATCTGCCGGTAGTAGGGCAGCGTCGATTCCCAGCTCATGCCGCCGATGAGGCCGATCGTCTTCATCGCGCGCACCGGCGTTGTCCGGCTGCCTCGGGCAGCGGCTTCACGCGCTTCCTCCGGGCAGATCGGCAAAAAGGCGCATGAAGCGGCGGTCGATCCAGTCCTTCCAGTGCCAGACCCAGCGTCCGGCGGCAAAGAAGGTGCCGCGCGAGGCGACGGCGTAGCGGTCGCCGGTGCTGATCAGCGCCAGCCAGCGGCGCTGCGGGTGATGGTCGACGAGTGCGCGGCCGGCGACGGCGCGCCGCAGGTTGCCGGCCAGCGGTCGGCCCATGCGGACGGCGAAGACGCCCGCCTTCTCGCGCGGGTGGTCGATCATCGAGGCGCAGTCACCGGCGGCGAAGATGCGCGTCTCGCCGGCCACCTGCAGCGTATCGCCGACGCGCAGGAAGCCGTCGTCATCGACCGCCAGGCCGCTGTCGCGCAGCCACGCGGCGCCGCCGGCGCGCGTCACCCAGACGACCTCGTCCGCAGCGAGCCGCTCGGCGCCGTTCGTCCCCTGCCACTGCAGCCAGCCGGCACCGGCGTCATCGACGGCGGCGGCGAGGTGCAGTCGCACGCCACGCGCCGTGAGCACGCGGCGAAAGTGTTGCCGTACGGCCCGCGAGTGCGTCGCCAGGATGTCCGCGTCGCGCGTCAGCAGGTGCCAGTGCAGCCGTTCGGGGTCGGCGCGCAGCTGCGCGAACTCCTGCCGCAGGCGGTACTGCATGGCGAGCAGCAGCTCGACGCCGGCGGCACCGCCGCCGACGACGGCGATCGTCAGCGGTTGTGCCGCCGCATTGCCGGCAGCGGCGAGCAGCCGCGCACGTTGCAGCAGCGCCAGCCAGCGCAGGTTGAAGCCGCTGATCGGCTTCACCGGAACGACGTGCGCTCTGCCTTCGGCGCCGAGGTCGATGCGCGGCGTCGAGCCGACGTTGATCGACAGCAGGTCCCATGACAGGCTGTGGCCGCTGCGGCAGTGCGCCACGCGGGCGCCGCGGTCGATGCCGATCACCTCGTCGGCGACGAAGCGGGCACCGGCGAAGGCCGCCAGCCGCGGCAGGTCGATATGCACCTGGTCGAAGTCGTAATGTCCGGCGACGTAGCCGGGCAGCATGCCGGAGTAGGGGGTGCGCGCGGCGCTCGAGACGATCGTCAGGCGGGCGCCGGCAAGCGGCTGCAACCCGAGTTCGCGCAGAACGATGACGTGGCTGTGGCCGCCGCCGACGAGCAGGATCTCGCCTGGGCGGCCGGATTCGGAGGAGGGCATGGCTTGCAGGCTGGGCAGTTTCCGGGCGCGAGGTCGACGAGTGTAGCGAAAGCGTGGCCGTGTGCGCGGCGCGCTGTAAGGAAAGAGCCGGCGCCGGCGACGAAGCGGCAGCAAACGGCACCGGAATGGCGCCCAGTGGCACCATTTGCGCTGCAGCGGGGTCGAACGACCGTGGGCTGCAGAGCCTGTCTTGCCCAAATGGAGAAGAGAAACGATGAACCGCAGACAACTGATCACCGGCGCCGGCGCCCTGTTTGGCCTCGGCCTGCTGCCCTTCACCGTTGCCGGCGGCGCCGGGCGCAGCTTCCCGCTGCAGAAGACCCGCGCCGAATGGAAGCAGCTCGTGACACCGGCGGCGTACCAGGTGCTGTTCGAGGAGGGCACCGAGCGCGCCGGCAGCAGTCCGCTGAACGAAGAGAAGCGTGCCGGCACCTACGTCTGCGCCGCCTGTTCCAACCCGCTGTTCGACAGCGCCAGCAAGTACGACAGCGGTACCGGCTGGCCGAGCTTCTGGCAGTCGCTGCCGGGTGCGCTCGGCACCTCGACCGACTACAAGCTGATCTACCCGCGCACCGAGTATCACTGTGCGCGTTGCGGTGGCCACCAGGGCCACGTCTTCAACGACGGCCCGCCACCGACCGGCAAGCGCTACTGCAACAATGGCGTCGCGCTCGCCTTCGTGCCGAAGGGCACGCCGTTGCCGGCGCTGCGCACCTGAGCCCGAGCATTCGCCGGTGGCGGGATGCATGCCGCGCGGCCGGCGGTGGTTGCGCGGCCAGTTCTGCGCTGTGGTCGACCGCTGCCGCCGTTGATCGCCGCTGCCGGGCGTGTCTGCCGGTGCGGCCGCGGTGACTGCCGGCCAGCGCGGCCGCGCCTTGCTCGTGCGGCACGGCCGCCTGCTGGCCGTCGCCGGCTTCCTGACGCTGCTCGTCGCCGGCTTCGCGCTGCTCGGGGTCGGCGAGCATTTCAGCGTCGAGGCGATCCGGCAGCGCCTGCTGCTGCACCCGGTGTGGGGCTTCCTGATCTACGTCGGCCTGTTCGCCCTCGGCAACCTGCTGCAGGTTCCCGGCTGGCTCTTCCTGGCGGCGGCGGTGGTGGCCCTCGGACCGGCGCACGGCGGCGTGCTCACCTATCTCGCCGCCGCCACCGCCTGCGCTGCGACCTTCCTCGTCGTCCGCCAGATCGGCGGCAACGCGCTGCGCGAATTCCACCAGCCATGGGCGCGGCGGCTCTTCGCGCAGCTCGATTCCTCGCCTGAGCTGGCGGTCGCGGGTCTGCGTCTGATGTTCCAGACGATGCCGGCGCTCAACGTCGCCCTCGGCCTGTCGGGAATCCCTTTCCGCGCCTACCTCAGCGGCACGCTGCTCGGCCTGCCATTGCCGATCGCCGTCTATTGCCTGTTCTTCGACCAGATCGCCCGCATTCTCGTTAGCGGCGGCTGAGGCCGTTGCGGCTCGTCCCGGTTACGCCAGCGGCTCGCTGCCAGGCGGCATCGCCTGCTGCCGGCGAAACGGCGGCCCGTTGCGGATGCGCTCGAAGTACGACAACCAGGCGGCCGAGCCAGGTGGCCAGTTGGAGAGAAACTGCTCCTGCCAGCGCCCGCTGTCGAAGGCGATCGGCAGCGCGTCGACATGCAGTCCGGCCGCACGCAGGCCGTAGAGCGTCGGGTGTGGCGACGGCGAGAGCGCGATGCGGGTCAGCAGCCCATCCGGCTCGCCGGCGAAGTTGGGCATTCCCGCCGCGCCGTTGTTGATGACGATGCGCGGCCGGCGGCCGCCGCCGAACGAGCGCAGCGCCGGCAGGCAGGTGTGCGTGCTGGCGAAGACATCGACCGCGGCGGTGGCGAACGCCTCGTCGATCCACTGCCGATTGCCGGCGTCGTCGAGCGCGGCGGCAGCGAAGCGCCAGCCGGCCAGCGAATCGGCGTCGCCGTGCACGACGCCAACCGCCGTCTCACCGACCCGGTAGCGGGCGAACATCGGCAGCTTCGCCAGGCGCCCGACGATCGCCGGATGGCGTGTGGCGGTCGCCTGCAGAAGCGCGTGGATGCGGTTCGAGCGCTCGACGACGGCGTCGTCGACCGATTCCGGATAGGCGCAGCCACAGCCGGCGCCGGCCTCCGGTGCGCCGAGTTCGGCCTCGACGTTGCCGACGATTGCGTCGCTGGCGAGCACCGCCGCATTGATCGCGACGAAGCTGGCGTCGTCGACGTTGAACCAGTTGAAATCGCCGTTGAAACAGAGCGCCGCGCTGCCGCCCTCGGCGGCGAACAGGGCGCTGACGCGCGCCAGCGCCGGCAGGTTGCCGTAGAGGCCACCGACGACGTAAAGGGTGTCGACCACCCGCTCCGGCGCACCCGCCAGCGCGGCGGCGCCGTAGCGGTAGGCGAGCGGGCAGACGCGGCCGGCAGTCTGCATCATTGCCGGCGGCGCGAGGCGCCGGTCGATGAACCCGTTGCGGCGAGCGCTCGCGTCGCCGCGCCCGTCAGCCGCAGTTCCCGGGCCAGCGCGGCCAGCGGAATCGCCTGCACCTGCGCGGTGACCCGGTCGCTTTCTTGGTGGGTGGAGCGATCGCCAACTTCCAGCACGTCGAAGCGCGTCAGCTCGCGCATCGTCTTGCCTGCGTCGCGCAGTCCGACCAGCGCCACGGCGGGAGTGTACGCAGGAGTATCGCGAAGTGCCGAGGAGAGAATGCGCCCGATCATGGTTGCCATTGTGGAGTCATGCTCCATGCTCTGCAATGATGCCGGTGCCTGTGGCGTACCGCTTCGGGAGCGGCGGCGTTGCGGCATGCGTCGCAGTGGCGCCCGTCGCCTGGCGGAAACTCTGTCCGCAAACGGCTACTCCCACGGGAACGGCCATGCTGTCTTGGGCCGATCTGAGACGACGACGACCTGAAGAAAGTGTTCCGCCCTCTGGAGACGATTTTCCAGGCCGAGGAGCGCAGCGTGCAGGCCGATGAACGCGATGTCCCGGTGACCCTCGTCGATGACGCTCATCGGTGTCGCCAGCGGGAATCCCGGCGCACCGGTGTCGGGTGTGCCAGGATGCCGCGGCAGGTGGTCCATCGGCAATCGCTGCTTGCCGCAGCAGCCGCGCGGAAGCGTCGTCCGGCAGCGAGGTGTGCGGGCACCGCCGGCCTCACACACCCGCACGTTGGGCTGAGCGCGCGAAGCGCGAAGTCCAGGCAGGCAGCGCCCGCCCGCTTTCGCTAGTTCGTGTCGCGGAAGACGTCTTCGAGGCTGGGGGCATCGAGGATCTCTACGGCCCAGGCCTCCAGTTGTTCAGGAGCGGCCTGCGCCAGCTTGTCGCGTACCCAGGTCGGCAAGGCGCCGAAGCGACGTTCGAGGAGTTTGCGCAGCAGCGCGGCCTCGCCTTCGTGCAGCCCCTGCTGCAGCCCCTGCTGCAGCCCCTGCTGCAGCCCCTGTTGCAACCCCTTCTGTCGGCCTTCCTCCAGTCCTTGGCGGAGGCCTTCCTCTTTCCACTGTCTGGTCCATTCCTCGACGGTTTCGGCAAGCATGGTGTCGATCTCCTGTAGTTCCCTGACTTCGGGTATCTCCTGTCCGGGCATCAG
>JAEUOM010000068.1 GCA_016788495.1 Accumulibacter sp.
GCGCCGGGTTGGAGCACTCCTCTGATCCGCCTCCAGGATGCCGATCCTCTGCCCGATTGAAGGCTTCGGTACAGCGCAGGGCAACCCGGCCGGTTCCTGTCTGCCGATTGACGCAAGGCCCGGGAGGCTTACAATGCGCCCAATGTCACCCTTGCGGCGCTGGTGTCCAACGCGGTGAGTCGGCCTCCGCAGGCCAGCCCCACACTCTCGGCGTCACAGCGCAGATTCCATTCGCAGTCGATCCGGGTTCATTGACCTGTGCACCTTGGCGGACGCCGCGTAACCAAGGGGCCCATTCAGAGGAGACTCTTCCATGACCCTTTCTGGGCAGTGCCTGTGTGGCGCCATTCGCTATCAACTGTCGGGTACGCCAAAGGTCGTTGCCTTGTGTCATTGTCGCGACTGCCGGCGAAGCGCGGGAGCGCCGGTGGTGGCTTGGGCGATGTTTCCCGAGGCTGCCCTGAGCGTGACCCAAGGGCAACCGAAGACGATCAATTCATCCGGCACAGCGATGCGCAGTTTCTGCGCCGACTGTGGGACCGGGTTGTTCTACCGGAATGCGGCGGCTCTTCCTGGAATCGTAGACGTACAGTCGGCAACACTGGATGATCCCGAAGCCCTGCCGCCAACCGTGCAAGTTCAGACCGCCGAACGGCTCGGCTGGATGCAGCACATTCATGAGCTGCCTGGGTTCGAGAGATTTCCGTCTTGAACGGAAGCTCCGGCTCCACCCGTGCGGCACAACGAATCGGGCAGCCGGAGTTTTTCAGCCCTGGCCCCCAGACCACCGCCCACCGTACCGATCCGCAGTGGGCAGGTTCTGCGAGTTGACGCGCTCGACGACCCTGCCAGATGACAACAACCATCACGGAGACCACGCATGCCCCTGATCAATCGCAGTTCGATGCCGATCTACTGGCGGATCTTCGCGCCCGATGACCGCACGCGCGCGTTCGGCATCGCCCCGGCCTACGAAGGAACGATCGCCGTTGGCGGTCAGGCCGGAATCGGCTACAGCGGTTCCCGCTTTCAGCTTGAGATTCGTGATCGGCCGCCACTCTCGGTGATCCCGCCCAGCCGCGTTCTCGTTCCCGCTGGGCCGCCGGGAATCGTCGGCGAGATCTATCGCTCGAGCGACCTGCTCGAGTACCTCGGTGGCTCCGAGTTGCGCCTGACGACCCAGGAGCGCGTCGATGTGCCGGGCTTTCTGCCGAGCACGCACGGCTTTCGCTTTGCCAACAGCTTCCCGGCCAATACCGCGCACGTCAGCGTTCGCGTCGGCAGCATCGACATGGCGATCGGCGACGCAGCGAACGGGCTCTGCGGCGGCATGGTGTACGCGGTGCGTGACCATTTCCACGCCGGCATGCCGATTCCGGCGCACAAGGCGGGGCCCGTCTCGGGTGTGTTGTATGAGTACCTCGTCGGTCGCCTGTACGACAGTTTCGACGGCCTCGGATGGACCGAGTACCTGCGTCTGATGAGCCCGGGCTGCAGCGCCGGCGAACGCGCACGAACGGCGTATTTCACCGCGCTGCCCCGCATCGAAAGCGATATCCGGAACGGCGCGCCGTCGCCGATCGGCCTCGTGCAGGTGAATACCGACGATCCTTTCAAAGTGGGCAACAATCACCAGGTGCTGGTCTACGGCTTCGAGCGGAACGGACGCCGCGTGCGTTTGCGGATCTACGACCCGAATCATCCCAGCCGCGATGACATCACGCTGGACTTCGACACCAGCGTGACACCGCCGGTCTTCTCCTACAGCGTGCCTCCCGGCGGCGATGGCCGCATCTACAGCTTCTTTTGCCACCGCTATCAACAGCGGCAGCCGCCGTCGGCGGACCAGATTCCGCCCTGGGTCGACTTTCCGTTTCCCAACCCGCTGGCCGAAGGAACGAACGACATCATCGTCGCCAACGGCTGGTTGGGTCTGCTGCGCATCGAGCGGGTGTTCGGCAACCGCTTCAACGGCACGATCTATGGCCAGCGGATGGAAGGCGAGTGGAATGCGGGTACGCGCGCCATTCGCTTCACCCGTTTTCTCGGCACCGGCTACGAGCAGCTCTATACGGGAGTTCTCGAGCTCGACCCGGAGACACGCAACCTGACGGGCCGCTTTTCGGGGTCGTTCCAGGAGATTCACGGCGGCGTGACCGGGGAGGCATCCTATGACTGGCGCGCCGCACCACGCCTGCTGGTCGACGGCAACGGCTGGCAGACGGAGCTGCGCCTGCACCGCCTTGACGGCGATGGCATTGTTGCTGGCGAGATGTACGGTGACGCGGTCACCGGACGCTGGGACCACGTTGCGCAGCGACTGCACCTGACGCGCCGCTCCGCCGATCCGGACTACGCGCAGGAATGGACGGGCCGCCGTACCGACGGCCTGAGCTTCGCAGGTGACTTCCAGGAGGTCGTCCGTGGTGTTCGCCAGGCGCGACAGTATCGCTGGATGGCCTTCGATCGACGCTGAGCGGGGCGAGCGAGCGACAGCGTGGTCGGGCCGTTTGCTGCCTGCCCACGGCCTCGCTCGCGGCAGGCGACAGGCACTGGCTTGCGGGCGAGAAGCAGCGATCGTCGAGATCGGGGCCTGGCTCGTGATGCGCATGTCACCAGGTTTGCTGATGATCTTCGGGCGACTTGTGCAGACCTGAAGACCTCGCAAGCAGAGCGTATTGCTGCCGGTCATCCTTTTGTCTCCTCGCCATCTCAAACGCCTGCGCGCAACTCGGCACTGCAGCGGAGCAAACAGGCGACAGACCACGGTTTCTGAACCAAGACTGAGCTGGTGGGAAGACGCAAGATTGGTCGGAGTTGGCGCACACCGGGACCGGTGGCATGCCGGCGTCCGGTTCCACACGAAACGACATAAAATGCAGCCTCCCGCAGACATGGCGAAGATCCTGCTCAAGCTCAGGCCGTGCTGCAGGCGCCCTGCCCGGGGCCGAGCGCGGCATTGGTGGCATCCACTGCAAGCGCGACGGCGATGACGGCCCGTGGCCGGGGCTCAAACCAGACAACTCCATCAGACACCATGACAATCGAAGGCACGATCAAGACATGGAACGATGATCGAGGCTTCGGCTTCATCGAGCCTCTGCACGGCGGACAGGAGATTTTCCTGCATATCAAGGCCTGTGTCGCACGCTCCGGGCGGCCTGAAGTGGGCCAGCGTGTGACGTTCGAGGTCGAGATGACGCCGGATGGCAGAAAGCGCGCAAAGCGGGTCGAAGTCATCCGGTCGAGGCGCCCAGCGAACCGACTGCGCAACGACAATCCGGCGCGCTGGGGCACCGCCAGCTATTTCGCCATTCCGGCATTCGTGATCGTCTTTGCCGTGACGGCATTGCTGTGGCGGGTTCCGGGCTGGGTCGCCGGCGTCTACTTCGTTGCCAGTGTGGTGTGCTTTGTCGTTTACGCGATCGACAAGTCCGCCGCGGCTGCCGAACGTCGGCGTGTCAGCGAAGCCACGCTGCTGCTCTTGGGACTGGTCGGTGGGTGGCCTGGTGCGACCGTCACGCAACAGGTCTTGCGCCACAAATCCAACAAGGCCTCTTTCCGCGCCAGCTTCCGGCTGACGGTGATCGCCAACGTTGTCGCGTTCATCGCCCTCAGCTCGCCCTTGCGAGCCACGCTGCTGGCGTGGTTCCCGGGTGCTCGGTAGGCACTGCCGAACATCATGGCGCGAGAAATCGCCGAGTCCGACTGGCGGCTGTTTCGCAAGCTGCATGCCGTTGCCCTTGAACGCTTCTACGCCCGGCTGCTGAACGAAATCGAGGCGGCCAACGCTGCCGAAACGGGCTCGCATCAACGCTACCTTGACATCTGCCGGATCATCGAACGGGGAAACCTGGAGCTGTCCGTGACCTTCAGCGATCTTCGCCGTTCAACGGCACTGTTGCGGATCGTTTCCCTCCGCGACCGTGCCCTATTGACCGAAGATGAGTTGAGCGGCTTCAGCCAGCAGGTCCTGCAGGTTGTCAACTCGCTGCTTGGCCCCGGCCAAGGCCAGCATGCGGACCGGCCTCGACACGGGAAATGACGCCCTTGCTGCCGGCCGGCGCGGGCGCCCCCAGCCGCCAAGCGTTGGGCATGCGGAGCGAAGCCGTCAGCGATGATCGAGTTCTGCGTGGCCGGTCGGTGGTTTCGGCACCACCGGACGATCTAGCCGATGTCCCCGATCGCGTCCGACGGACGACGCTTGCTCAGTTTGCGCTGCAGGGTTCGGCGATGCATTCTCAGGGCACGCGCGGTCGCCGCGATGTTGCCGCCGTGCTGCGCCAGTTTCCTCTGGATATATTCCCATTCCAAGTGGCGGACGGTCAGTGCGTTATCCTCGAACGCTTCGACCTGGTCCGACTCGTCGTTGATGAGTGCGTTGACGATATCGGCGACACTCGCGGGCTTCGGCAGGTAATGACACGCGCCAAGCTTCATCGCGGATACCGTCGTCTGAATGCTGGCGTAGCCGGTAAGGACGAGAATCCGGGCGTTCGGTGAAAGCGCGAGCATCGGTTGAATCACGTTCAGCCCGGAGAGACCGGCGAGATTGAGGTCGAGGACGACGTATTCCGGATCGAACTCTTCGCAAGCGACGAGCCCGCTCTCCGGCGCGGATGCTGTCTCGACGAGAAAGCCCTTCCGGGACAGCGATCGGGCGAGTGAAGTGGACCCCAAGGTCAAGACAAAAACCGGGTGTGTTTAAGCTGGGCACGTGACTTCATTAGCAGCTGGACGGCGCTGCCCCGGTTTTGCCTCTGTTTTGGTTTGTGCTGTTGCTTTTGATGTGGCTTTTGCGGCGGGAGAAACCCCTGTGGAGCGTAGC
>JAEUOM010000109.1 GCA_016788495.1 Accumulibacter sp.
CCGGTCGATGTCGCGCGCTATCTGGTCGAGTTCTACAATCTGGCCCGGTCGGTCAAGAAGGCCGCACAGTTGGGTGGCCCGACGGGCAACCTGTCTTCATTCGAACAACTGGTCGAGTTGGGCCGCACCAATCGACAGTTCGACGCGAACGACCAGCACATCGTCAACATCGTCGACTGGCTGTGGCAATACGCTTTCGAGCAGCGTGCCAGCGACATTCACATCGAGCCCCGGCGGGAAGTCGGCATCGTTCGCTTCCGCATCGACGGTGTGCTGCACCAGGTGTACCAGATCCCGATGAGCGTCCTGGCGGCGATGATCAATCGCGTCAAGATCCTCGGTCGCATGGATGTCGTCGAGAAGCGTCGCCCGCAGGACGGTCGAATCAAGACGCGCACCGCCGACGGCCAGGAGGCCGAACTGCGCCTGTCCACTCTGCCGACGGCCTTTGGCGAGAAGCTGGTGATGCGCATCTTCGATCCCGAAGTGCTGGTGCGTGGTTTTCCCGAACTGGGCTTCTCCGACGACGACCAAGGACGCTGGAAGGCAATGGCCGAGCGGCCGAATGGCATCATCCTGGTCACCGGGCCGACCGGGTCGGGAAAGACGACGACGCTCTATTCGACGCTGAAGCAGTTGGCGACGCCGGCAGTGAACGTGTGCACCATCGAGGATCCGATCGAGATGGTCGAGCCGGCTTTCAACCAGATGCAGGTGCAGAACGTCATTGACCTCGGTTTCGCGCAGGGTGTGCGCGCACTGATGCGGCAGGATCCGGACATCATCATGATCGGCGAAATCCGTGACCTGGAGACCGCCGAGGTGGCGATTCAGGCTGCCCTGACTGGTCACCTGGTGCTGTCGACGCTGCATACCAACGATGCTCCGTCGGCGATCACGCGCCTTCTCGACCTCGGTGTACCGTCCTACCTGCTCGGCGCGACGGTGCTCGGAGTGATGGCGCAGCGTCTGGTGCGCATCCTCTGTCCGCATTGCAAGCAGGTGCATCCGGCCAGTCCGGTCGAGGAGGCGATGTGGGATCAACTGGTGGCGCCGTGGAAGTCGAACCGTCCGGCGCGCTTCTACCGGCCCGTGGGTTGCCTCGACTGCCGGATGACGGGCTACCTCGGCCGCGTCGGTCTGTACGAGATCCTCATGCTGTCGCCCGAGGTCAAGCAGGCGATCAGCGAGAACAAGGATATCGCCAGGATTCGCGACCTGGCGTTTCGTGAAGGGATGAAGCCCTTGCGCATCTCGGGGGCGATGAAGGTGGCTGCTGGGGTGACGACGCTGGCCGAAGTCTTCAAGGTGGCGCCACCGATCGAACAGAACTGAGTTCCGGTGCCGGTGCCTGCACGGCGCCGGCATGGCTGCTGCCGACGAGCCTAAAGTTGCAGGGCTGCCGTGTCGTTACCGAGGACATGGATCGGCAGCCGGCGAAGACCGCCTGCCGGATCGTCGCCGTGAAATGAGTCCTCGAGGCCGTTGCCTGAATGGAGAACGCTGGTTGCCGCGATAGCTTGTCGGCGACCGCTCGCTCGAGCGGCGTCAGGCGGCGTGCGTGGCAGCACTGCCCGTGGAGATGAACGAATGCGCAGCCCGGTGAGCGAGGATCCGGACCTCTTTTCCTCTCTGCTGCAGGCCGATGCCGGCGACCCGGCGCCTGCTGCCGGCCGCTCCTGGAAGGTCCTGGTAGCGGACGACGAAGCGGACGTACACGCCGTGCTCCGCCTCGCCTTGCAGGAGGTGGTCATAGAAGGTTGCGGGCTACAGTTGCTTAATGCCTTCTCGGCGGAGCAGGCGAAGGCGCTGCTCGCGGCCAACCCGGACATCGCCCTGATCCTGCTCGACGTGGTGATGGAGTCGGAGCGCGCGGGCCTCGACCTCGTCCGCCATATCCGCGAGCAACTGGCCAATCGTACCGTGCAGATCGTCCTGATCACCGGCCAGCCGGGCTATGCACCACAGCGCGAGGTCATCAGCCAGTACGAGATCGACGGCTATCGACTGAAGTCGGAACTGCACGGCAACCAGATCTTTGCCCAGGTTCATGCCGCGCTGCGCACCTATCGCCTGATGCGGGAACAGGAGCAACTGCAACACGACCTCGAGCTGAAGGTCCGGCAGCTCGACGCGGCCGTGTCCGCGTTGCGCGAGAGTCAGGCCAACTTCATCAGGGCACAGTCGGTGGCCCACGTCGGCAGCTGGAACTACGAGCTGGCCAGCGACGAAATGCACCTGTCGGCGGAAACCTGTCGCATCTTCGGCCTGCCGGAAGGCGCCGTCGGCAGCTACCAAGCGTACCTGGCGCGCGTCTGCAGCGAAGATCGTACCGCGCTTGAGGCAGCGTGGCAGCGTTTCCTGCAGCTCGGCGGCTCGTTCGAACACGAACATCGCATCTTGATCGGCAACGCGGTCCGCTACGTCCGCCAGCGCGCCGATCTGACCTTTGGCGCTGATGGCAAGCCCGTGCGCAGCCTCGGAACGACCCAGGACATCACCGAGCGCAAGCAGGCCGAGGCGGAACTCAGACGTTCGAACGCCGAACTCGAACAGTTCAGCTACGCCATCTCGCATGACCTGCGGCAGCCTCTGCGAATGATTGCCAGCTATCTGCAACTGCTCGGCACCAGTCTCGCCGACCAGTTAAACAAGGAACAGAGCGCCTACTTCGGTTTCGCCATCGATGGTGCCAAGCGCCTGGACCGGATGCTGGTGGCGCTGCTCGAATACTCGCGGGTCGGTCGCCTTGGCGAACCACCGGCGTGGATCGAGAGCCGCGCCATACTCGATGAGGCACTGCTGTTCCTGCAACCGGCGATTGCCGAGGCGGCGGCGACGATCAACATCTGCGGCGAGTGGCCGCGCGTCTTCGTGCGCCCGGACGAGATGCTGCGGCTGTTGCAGAACCTGATCGCGAACGCGGTCAAGTTTCGCGTCCCGGGACGGCGGCCGGAGGTCACGGTGATCAGCCGGATCGTCAGTGCGGAGTGGTGTCTGGTGGTTGCCGACAACGGCGTTGGCATCGCTCCGGCACAGCTGGTCCGCCTGTTTCAAGTCTTTCAGCGGCTGCAGAGCCATGCCGCTTTCGAAGGCAGTGGCGTCGGTCTGGCTCTCTGTCGCAAGATTGCCGAGCACCACGGTGGACGCATCTGGGTGGAGTCTGGTGGTGACGGCCGCGGCAGCCGATTCTGTGTCGCGGTGCCGATGCCAGGGGAGGCTGCGTGATGTCGGGGACTGCGTCGTCGGCGGGCGAGCGCGTGCTCAGGACTGACCATGCCGGCAGCCGTCTGGGGGGTTGTCCGCCGCGGCTCGTCGGACTGCTGGCCTTCCTGCTCGCGGGTGCCCTGATTGGCGGGCTGATCTGGCGCCAGGAGCAGCAGCGGCTGCGCGAAGCGCGAAGCCAGGCGGCCAGCGTCGCTGCCGAGCGCGCGCACGATATCCGTACCAGCGTCGAAGGTGCGCTTGCGCCAACCTATGCCCTGGCAGCCATGCTGCAGCCGGGAAGGCAAGGCATCCCGGCTTTCGCCGCGGCGTGCGACCGGTTGCTGCGCCATTTTCCCAGCGTGTCGGCGCTGCAACTGGCGCCGGGTGGGGTGGTCCGGCAGGTCGTTCCGCTGGCCGGCAACGAGAGCCTGATCGGCGTCGATCTGCTGCACGACCCGGATCTCGGCTGGTCGGCGCGATACAGCCGCAACAGTGGCATGCCGCTGCTCACCGGACCCTTCAGGCTGGCGGGTGGTGGGCTCGAGGTTGTCGGGCTGTTGCCGACCTTCGCCGACGACCTGACCCATGGCCGCACCTTCTGGGGTTTTGCCGTTGCCCGGATGCCGTTGCGGGAGGTGCTGCGACAGAGCCGCCTGGACGATCTGGAAGAGCAGGGGTACGCCTATCAGCTGTTCCGTCGCGATCCGGAGACGCGCGAGAAGGCGCTGCTGGCGGCTTCCCCGCGGGCGGACCTGGTCGACCCGGTGGAGAAGGAGCTGGTGGTGGCCAATGCTACGTGGAGCCTGAGCGTGGCGCCGGTCGCTGGCTGGGCGGATGCGCGCGGACTGTTGCTGCAGGTGGCTGCGGGCCTGCTCTTCTGCCTCGTGCTGGCGTGGCAGGCGGCGTGGCAGGCGAGGCTGGTGGCGGCTTCGCGGGCACACGAACGGACCCTGGAGTTGCGGGTCGCGCAACGGACCGCGGATCTGCAGCGTTTTGCCGAGGTCACGGCGCATCACCTGCAGGAACCGGCCCGCCGCGTCGCCACCTATGCCGGTCGCCTGCGCAGCCAGCTCGCCGGGCGCGTCAACGACCCCGAGGCGCAGTTGTCGCTCGACTTCATTGGCCAGCAGGCGGGGCGATTGCAGGAACTGCTGCGGGACGCCGAACTCTACCTGTCGGCTGACCAGCCGCGTGGACAGATCGAGTGCTGTTCCGTCGAAGCGGTCCTGCAGTCGGTGCTGACGAAGCTCGCCGGGCCGATTGCCGAGGCCGGCGCGCGGCTCAGTATCGGCCACTTGCCGCCGGCGCTGATCGACCTGCCGCGGCTCGGTGACCTTTTTCGCGTGGCCATCGAGAACGCTCTGCAGCATGGCCGCGGTACGCAGGCGCTGCGCATCGACGTGTCCGGCGAGCGCAGTGGCGAGTGGGTCATCTATCACGTCAGCGACAATGGCCCGGGCGTCGAGGAGGAGTATCGTGGGCGAGTGTTCCGCGTCTTCGAGCGACTGTCGTCGAGTGGCGAGGGTACGGGAGTGGGTCTGGCGATCGTCCGTCGCGTTGCCGAGAGCTGCGGCGGGCAGGCCTGGATCGAGGAGGCGCCGGGCGGCGGCTGCCGACTGGCGCTGCAGCTGCCGGCGGCCGAGCCGCCGGCAGGCGTCGGCCGAGCGGCAGGAGCGGCGCCTTGACGACGGTGGTCGCCGCGCCGGGCGAGAGTGGCGGCAGCGCTGGTCGCCTGCTGATCCTGCTCGTCGAGGACGAACCGGCCGACGCCCATCTGCTGCGCGTGGCGTTGAGTGAAAGCCAGGTCGAGGCAGAGGTCGAGCACGTCGTCGACGGACGCGAAGCGCTCGAGTACCTGCGCCGCCAGGGCGGACGTTTCCTGCTGGCGAGGCGTCCCGATCTGATCCTGCTCGACCTCAACATGCCGCGCATGGATGGCCGGGAGTTCCTCGCCGAGCTCAGGGGCGATCAGGCGCTGTGCAGCATTCCGGTGGTCGTCCTGAGTACCTCGGCAGTCGACCGCGACGTTCTTGCCGCCCGTCGTCTCGGCGCCGCCGGTTATGTCGTCAAGACGGCCGATGTCGGCGTATTCATCGAAGAGATCCGCCGGCTCGGCGAGTACTGGTCGCGGGTGGCATTCCTGGCGCACAATGGCGAGCGGACCGCCGAGGCGGTCGATGGTGGGGAGACGAGGAAATGAGCGAGTCGACGCAGCAGATCTCGATCCTGGTGATCGAGGATGACGCAGGCGACTTTGGCCTGATCCAGGCGAACATCCGCCGCGCCGGTTTGCGTCGCCTGGGTGGCGGGGAGCCCCTGAGATGGGCGTCGACCCTGGTCGATGGCGTGCGGACGGCGACGGCAGCCAAACCGGATGTCGTCCTGCTCGACCTGTCGCTGCCCGATTCGACGGGGATCGCGACGGTGCAGATGATGCGTTCGGTGGTGCCCGACGTGCCGATCATCGTCCTCACAGGGGCCGACGACCATCAGTTGGCGGCGGCGGCGCTGGAGGCCGGCGCGCAGGATTACCTGGTCAAGGGACAGTTCGAGCATGACGCGCTCGGGCGGGCGATCCGGCATGCGGTCGTGCGCCAGAAGCTCGAGTCGCGCCTGCGCCTGTTCGAGGCGGCGCTGAACTCCGCTGCCAACGGCATCGTCATCACCGACGTGCATGCCACGGTGGTGTGGGCCAACCCGGCGTTCACCCGGATGACCGGCATCAGCCTGGCCGAGGCGGTGGGCAACAAGCCGAGCGAGATGCTCAACACGGGCCAGCAGGACGCGGAGTTCTATCACCGCATGTGGGAGACGATCCTCGACGGGCGGGTCTGGAGCGGCGAAGTCGTCAACCGACGCAAGGACGGCAGCCTCTATGACGAAGCGCTGACCATCTCGCCGGTGACCGACATCAACGGCCGCATCCAGCACTTCGTCGCCATCAAGCAGGACATCTCGGAGCGCAAGGCGACGGAGGAACGCGTCCAGCACCTCGCCCACCATGATCAGCTCACCGATCTGCCGAATCGTGCACTGCTCAGCGATCGCCTGTCGCAGGCGCTGGCGCAGGTGCGCCGGGACCGGGCGACGCTCGCCCTGATGTTCCTCGATCTCGATCAGTTCAAGCCGGTCAACGATACGCTGGGGCACGATGTCGGTGACCTGTTGCTGAAGGAGGTGGCGCTGCGCCTGAAAGCCTGTGTGCCGCGCGAGACGGATACCGTGGCGCGTCTCGGCGGCGACGAGTTCGTGATCCTGCTGGCACAGATCGAACGGGCGATGGATGCCGTTCTCGTCGCCGGCAAGGTGCTGGCGGCGCTCAAGCGGCCCTTCCTGATCGGTCCACACGCGCTCGACATCTCGGTCAGCATCGGTATCGCGGTGTACCCGCAGCATGGCGAGGATGTCGGCCAGTTGCTCAAGAACGCCGACACGGCGATGTACTACGCGAAGAAGGCCGGCCGCAACTGCTACCGGTTCTTCCGCGCGGTCACCGAAGCCGCCGGC
The DNA here is from genome assembly GCA_016788495.1 of Accumulibacter sp. Taxonomy (GTDB): domain Bacteria; phylum Pseudomonadota; class Gammaproteobacteria; order Burkholderiales; family Rhodocyclaceae; genus Accumulibacter. The sequence goes on from JAEUOM010000109.1 coordinate 6,715, forward strand.
GCGTAGCGTGGGGCCGGGAGTGGCTTGGTGAGGCCTGAAAAAGTCGATCGCGCGCGCGTGTCGGCGAGCACTGGTGCTGCCGACGACGATCAGCCGCTGTACTGGGCACCGTCGCTCGCCTTCCTGAAGTATGCCGGCTGGGCGATCCTGCTCACCGCCTGCGGCGTCCTGCCGACGATCCTGCTGCTGATTCCGGAGCAGCCTCTGCGGGCTCTCGGTCCAGCGGCGATGATCGTCGTCGCGGCCGCGACGCTGCGGCTCCTGGCGGTCGGGCGGTTGCGGGCGTCGCTCGCCGTTCTCGTCTGGGGCACCTGGCTTGCCGTCGTCGGCATCACCCTGTTCTACGGTGGCTTGCGCGGATCGCTGGTGATCCTCTATCCGCTGCTGATCATGACCGGCGGCTGGCTGCTCGGTGCGCGGGCAGCGCTCGCTCTGGCCGTCCTGACTGGCGCCCTGATCAGCGCCCTTCTGCTTGCCGATTGGCGGCACTGGTTGCCAGCGCCGCCGGCGACGCCGCCCCTGATGTATGGTCTGATCCAGCTGTCGGCGGTGATCGTCGCGCTGCTGCTGATCAGCTTCCTCTCCCGCTCTTACCAGCGGCGCATCGCCGAGGTGCGACGTCTCGGTCAGGATCTCGAGCAACGCAGCGCCGAGCTGTTGGCGAATGAAGCCGAGCTGCGGCGGGCGCAGCAGGTCGCGCATGTCGGCAGCTGGGTCTACGACCTGGCCAGCGACACGATTCGTCCGTCGCCCGAAGCCTGCCGCATCTTCGGCGTGCCGGAGGGCTCGATGGGTACCCTGGCCGGGTTCATGAAGCGGGTACACCCGGATGATCAGCGCATTCTGCAGCAGGACATCGAGGCCGCACTGCGCGGTGACCCGTTCGACAGCGAGCTGCGCATCATCACCGACGGCGGCGTGCGCTGGGTGGCGCAACGGGCCGAAGTCGAGTTCACCGCGGATGGCCGGGCACTGCGCAGCCTGGGAACGAGCCAGGACATCACCGACAGGAAGGAACTCGAAGCCTCGCTGCGCGAGCAGAAGGAGTTCTTCCGGCTGATTTCCGAAAGCATCGGCGAGCACATCGCCGTCCTCGATCTGCAGGGACGCCGGCTCTACAACAGCCCATCGTACCGGCAGTTCTTTGGCGACACCAGCGAGCTGCCGGGTACCGACTCGTTCGCCGACATCCATCCGGACGACCGGGAGAGGGTCCAGGAGGTGTTCCGCCAGACCGTGCGCAGCGGCGTCGGACAGGAGATCGAGTATCGGCTGCGTCGGCGGGACGGCGGCGTCAGACACATGCATTCGGTGGGTCGGGTGATCCGCGACCAGCAGGGGCAGCCGCAACGCATTGTCGTCGTGTCACATGACCTCACCGACCGCCGCCAGGCTGAGCAGTGGGAACGGATCGCCGCCACCGCATTCGAGTCGGAGCAGGGAATGTTCATCACCGACGCCGACGGAATCATCCTGCGCGTCAATCAGGCGTTCACCGCCATCACCGGCTACAGCGCCGCGGAGGCAGTCGGGCAGACGCCCAGGCTGCTGCGTTCGGGTCGCCACGATGCACTCTTCTACGCCGCGATGCGCGAGAGCCTGGCGCGCACCGGCGCCTGGCAGGGCGAGATCTGGAACCGGCGGAAGAACGACGAGATCTATCCCGAGTGGCTGACGATCTCGGCGGTGAGCGACAACCAGGGCAGGGTCACCCACTACGTCTCGATGCTCACCGACATCACGCTGCGCAAGGCGACGCAGGAGGAGATCAAGCAACTGGCGTTCTACGATGTGCTGACCGGCTTGCCGAACCGGCGGCTGTTGCACGACCGCCTGCGCATCGCCATGGCGGCAAGCGCCCGTCGCGAGCGGCAGGGCGCCCTGCTGTTCATCGACCTCGACAACTTCAAGACGCTCAACGACACGCTCGGCCATGAGAAGGGGGACCTCCTGCTGCAGCAGGTGGCCAGGCGGCTCAGCGACTGTGTTCGCGAGCGCGACACCGTCGCCCGCCTGGGGGGCGACGAGTTCGTCGTCATGCTCGAGGATCTCGGGGCGCAGAAGGAGGAGGCGGCAAGCCAGAGCCGGATCGTCGGCGAAAAGATCCTCGGTGTCCTCAACCGGCCCTACGATCTCGGCGGCAACGAGTACCACAATACACCGAGTGTCGGCATCACCATCTTCGAGGGGCAGCAGGACGACATCGACGAACTGATGAAGCGGGCCGATCTGGCGATGTACGAGGCCAAGGCGACGGGACGCAATACCCTGCGCTTCTTCGATCCCCGCATGCAGGCGGTGGTCAGCGCACGCGCCGCGCTCGAGCGCGATCTGCGGCAGGCGCTGCAGGCGGGCGAGTTCTTCCTCTGTTATCAGCCGCAGGTCGATCGGGATGGCCGGCTGCTCGGCGCCGAAGCGCTGCTGCGCTGGCAACACGCGCAACGGGGGCTGGTCTCGCCGGGCGAGTTCATCCCGCTCGCCGAGGAGACCGGGCTCATTCTTCCCCTTGGCCAGTGGGTCCTGCAGACTGCCTGTGCGCAGGTCGCGGTCTGGTCGGCAAGGTCGGGGCAGGCGGACTTTTCGCTTTCGGTCAACGTCAGCGCGCGTCAGTTGCGGCAGACGAATTTCGTCGACCAGGTGCTGGCAGCGCTTGACGCCGCCGGTGCCAGCCCGCGCAACCTCAAGCTCGAACTCACCGAGAGCATGCTGCTCGACAACGTGCAGGAGATCATCGCCAAGATGACGGCACTGAAGGCCCGGGGTGTCGGCTTCTCGCTCGACGACTTCGGCACCGGCTATTCGTCGCTGTCGTACCTCAAGCGGCTGCCACTCGACCAGTTGAAGATCGACCAGTCGTTCGTCCGCGACCTGCTCAACGACGCCAACGACGAGGCGATCGCACGCACGATCGTCGCGCTGGCGCACAGCCTCGGTCTGGAAGTGATTGCCGAGGGGGTCGAGACAGTCGCCCAGCGCGATGTCCTGGCGGGGCACGGCTGCCACGCCTACCAGGGCTACCTGTTCAGCCGACCGCTGCCGCTGGCCGCATTCGAGGCCTTCCTCGATCGCCACTGAGCCGGCGTCGCCGCCGAATCCGCCTGGCGCCGCCACGCAGCGGGCACGAGACGTTCCGGAACTTCAGGTGGCGAGCCGTTCGAGTGCGATGCCAAGCGCCCGCGCGACTCAGGTCGGGCCTGGCGGGCCGTCCGCGGAGTCGTCGCTGTCGGCGCGCAGCGTTTGCTCGAGACTTTCTAGATCCTGCCGGTTCTGTCGCAGGAAGAAGACCAGGCCCCAGAAGAGTCCGGCGATGACACAGATGCCCAGCGCAATGGCGCCCCAGTCGATTGTTGCAGAGTCCATGATCATTGTCCGGCTGCTGATGGAGATGAGAGTATGCCACCAGCGACGCCCTGGCGACGGAAGTGGCGTCGGGGCGGGCTGGCGGCGTTGCCCGCCAGCGTGTTGGCGGGGCCGACGGCAGCGCGCGGCTGCCCGCCCGCAATGGGGCGCGGCCGCGATTGTCTCGTCCGTGCTGGCATGCGAACGGAAAATCAATTATTCTCGAGCCTCAACAACGCAAACCCCACCAGGATGGAGCTTCAAGGATGACGAACAAAGGGCAACTCTTACAAGACCCGTTTCTCAATACGCTTCGGCGAGAGCGCGTGCCGGTTTCGATTTACCTGGTGAACGGGATCAAATTGCAGGGACAGATCGACTCCTTCGACCAGTATGTCGTCCTGCTGAAGAACTCGGTCACCCAGATGGTGTACAAGCACGCAATCTCGACCGTCGTGCCGTCGCGGCCGATCACCCTGCAGCACGAGAACGACAGCGAGGGGTGAGCCGTCTGCCGTTGTGCTGGCGCGCGGCCGGCCGGCCGCCCGTCGCCGGGCGTGTGCGCGCAGGCGGGCAATGCTTCACGGTGGCTGCCTGTTGACGAATGCCCGGGATGATGGCTGGCACTGAGCGGCATGCCCCCGCCGAGCGTGCGGTCATCGTTCAGCTCGACTTCGGCAGCGACGATCTCGCCGAGCAGATCGACGAGATCCGCCTGCTGGCGCGCTCGGCCGGTGCTGAAGTGTGCACCGTCGTGCAGGGGCGCCGGCATGCCCCCGATGCCGCGACCTACGCCGGCAAGGGCAAGGTGGAGGAGATCGCGGCCGAGTTGGCGGCACACGCCGCTGAGCTGGTGATCTTCAATCATGAACTGAGTGCCGGCCAGGAACGCAATCTGGAACGGGCGCTGCAGTGCCGCGTCATCGACCGGACCAGCCTGATCCTCGACATCTTCGCGCAGCGCGCGAAGAGTTCGGAGGGCAAGCTGCAGGTCGAGCTGGCGCAGCTCGAGCACCTGGCAACCCGGCTGGTACGTGGCTGGACCCACCTCGAGCGACAGACGGGCGGGATCGGCCTGCGCGGTCCGGGCGAGACGCAGCTCGAGACCGATCGTCGCCTGCTGGGCATCCGCGTGCGCACGCTCAAGGGGCGACTGGCCCGGGTCGAGCGCCAGCGCGGGGTGCAGCGCAAGGCGCGGGCGCGCGGCGAAGTGCTCAGCGTCTCGCTGGTCGGTTATACCAACGCCGGCAAGTCGACCCTGTTCAACGCCTTGACGCACGCCGGCGTCTTTGCCGCCGACCAGTTGTTTGCCACCCTCGACACGACGACGCGCAAGCTCTGGCTACCGGAGGCAGGGCATATTGTCGTTTCGGATACGGTCGGTTTCATCCGCAAGCTGCCGCATTCGCTGGTGGCGGCCTTCCATGCCACCCTCGAAGCGACGGCGGAGGCGGACCTGCTGCTGCATGTGGTCGATTCGGCCAGCCCGGCGCGCGACGATCAGGTGGCCGACGTCAACCAGGTGCTGGCCGAGATCGGTGCAGATGGCGTGCCGCAACTGGTGGTGCTCAACAAGCTCGATCTCACTGGCCTGCCGCCGGCGGTCGAGCGCGACGAGTATGGTAAAATCTCGCGCGTTCGCGTAAGCGCCATCGGCGGTCAGGGTCTGCCCCTGCTGCGCGCAGCGCTGGCCGAGATCGCTCTGTTGAAGACGGGCGGGACACGCCGGGGCCACTCGGGTGCCGCGGTCCTGCAGGCCGTAGATCGGCATCTTGATTCGGATGGTTCCCCATGATTTCTAGCCTTGGTATGCTGATGTCGCTGAATGACCCGCAATGGGGCCGCGGCAGTGATGATGGCGGCGGTCGTCGTCCCAACCAGGGGCCGCCGGACCTCGAGCAGTTGTGGCGCGACCTGAATCGTCGCCTGTCGGGGATTTTCGACCGCAAGCGCGGCGGCGGTGGTGGCGATCGCGGCGGTGACCGCGGCGGCGACCGGCCGCCGATGCAGTTCAATCCGCGCTTTCTTGGCGGCGGCATCGGCCTGCTGCTGGCGCTCGTCGTCGTCGTCTGGCTGGCGAGTGGCTTCTACATCGTCGACGCCTCGCAGCGTGGGCTGGTGCTGCAGTTCGGTCGCTACAAGGAGAGCACCGACCCCGGCCTGCGTTGGCGGCTGCCGTACCCGATCCAGTCGCACGAACTGGTCAACGTCTCCGGTGTGCGCACGATCGAGATCGGCTATCGCGGCAGCGAGAAGAACAAGGTGCTCAAGGAAGCGCTGATGCTCACCGACGACGAGAACATCATCAACATCCAGTTTGCCGTGCAGTGGTTCCTCAACGATCCGGTGGAGTACGTCTTCAACAACCGTCATCCCGACGAAGCCGTGATGCAGGTGGCGGAGACCGCCATCCGCGAGATCGTCGGCAAGAACAGGATGGATTTCGTGCTCTACGAGGGGCGCGAGCAGATTGCCGCGGTGGCGGCGAAGCTGATGCAGGAGATCCTCGATCGCTACCAGACGGGCATCCTGATTTCCAAGGTGACGATGCAGAACGCGCAGCCGCCGGAGCAGGTGCAGGCGGCATTCGACGACGCGGTCAAGGCCTCGCAGGACCGCGAGCGGCAGAAGAACGAGGGCCAGGCGTACGCCAATGACGTGATTCCGAAGGCACGCGGTACGGCAGCGAGGCTGCTCGAGGAAGCCGAGGGCTACCAGAAACGCGTCACCGTCAGCGCCGAGGGTGACGCCAGCCGCTTCCGCCAGATCGTCAGCGAGTATGCCAAGGCACCGGAGGTGACGCGCAGCCGGATGTATCTCGAGACCATGCAGCAGGTCTACTCGAACACCAGCAAGGTTCTGGTGGATACCAAGGGGCAGTCCAATCTGCTCTACCTGCCGCTGGACAAGCTGCTGCAGGCGGCCGGAGCGGTGGCGGCGGTGCCCGCCGCCGGCGGTCCGGAAGCTCCGCCGGCGCCGCGGCCGGCGCCGGCGGTGTCCAACGAGGTGCCGCCGCAGGTTGTCGAAAAGGGCGACACGCGTTCGCGCGAGACGCTGCGCCAGCGTGATCGGGAGGCCCGCTGATGAAAGCCGGAATGAATTTCGTCGCCGCCACCTTCGTCGGCGTTCTGGTTCTGCTCGGCGCGACGATCTTCACCGTCGACCAGCGGCAGAGCGCAATCGTCTTCCAGCTCGGCGAGATTCGCGAGGTGATCGAGGAGCCCGGCCTGTATTTCAAGTGGCCGCTGATCCAGAACGTGCGCTATTTCGACAAGCGCATCCTCACCCTCGACAACCCCGAGCCGGAGCGTTTCATCACCTCGGAGAAGAAGAACGTCCTCGTCGACTCGTTCACCAAGTGGCGCATCGTCGATCCCAAGCTCTACTACATCTCGGTCGCCGGCGACGAGGGGCGTGCCAAGACGCGTCTGTCGCAGACCGTCAATGCCGGCCTGCGCGAGGAGTTCGGCAAGCGCACCGTGCATGATGTCGTTTCCGGCGAGCGCAACAAGGTCATGGAGCAGATGCGCGAGAAGGCCGACCTCGATGCGCGCAAGATTGGCGTGCAGATCGTCGACGTACGCGTCAAGCGGGTCGAACTGCCGAGCGACGTCAGCGATTCGGTCTACCGCCGGATGGACGCCGAGCGCAAGCGGGTGGCCAACGAACTCCGTTCGCAGGGTTTTGCCGAAGCGGAGAAGATTCGTGCCGATGCCGACAAGCAGCGCGAGGTGATCGTCGCCGAAGCCTATCGCGATGCGCAGAAGATGAAGGGTGAGGGCGATGCGCGGGCGACCGCGATCTACGCCCAGGCCTTCGAGAACCACCCCGACTTTTACGCTTTCTATCGCAGTCTCGAAGCCTACCGCAACAGCTTCAAGGGCAAGAACGACGTGATCGTCGTCGAGCCGAATTCGGATTTCTTCAAGTACATGAAGAGCATGGGCCGCGGCGGCGACAAAGCCGGCAAATGATCGACAACCTGTTGCTGGCGCTGGCGCTGATGCTGGTGATCGAGGGCCTGTTGCCCTTCGTCGCCCCGGCCACCTGGCGCGAGACCTTCCGCCGCCTGATCCGCTTCAGCGACGGGCAGATCCGCTTCGTCGGCCTGACCTCAATGCTTGTCGGGCTGGTGTTGTTGATGATCTTCCGATGAACTGGCTGCTGCCCGAGCACATTGCCGATGCCCTGCCGGCCGAGGCGGCGCGCATCGAAAGCCTGCGCCGCCGGCTGCTCGACCTGTTTCGCGTGCAGGGCTACGAACTCGTGCTGCCGCCTCTGCTCGAGCACCTCGATTCGCTGCTCACCGGCTCCGGCCAGGACCTGCGGCTGCGCACCTTCAAGCTCGTCGATCAGCTCTCCGGACGCACGCTCGGCGTGCGCGCCGACATGACGCCGCAGGTGGCGCGGATCGATGCCCATCTGCTCAACCGGCAGGGTGTCACCCGCCTGTGCTACTGCGACAGCGTCCTGCACACGCTGCCCGCCGCGCTCGGTGCCAGCCGCGAGCCGATCCAGCTCGGCGCCGAACTCTACGGTCATGCCGGTGTCGCCGCCGACCGCGAGGTGATCCGCCTGATGGCCGCCACCCTCGCCGCGGCCGAGGTCAGTGCGGCGCGCATCGACCTCGGTCACGTCGCCGTCTTTCGCGCGCTGGCCGCCGCCGCCGGTGTCGACGGCGAGCTCGAGGCGACGCTGCTGCTGCTGCTGCAGGGCAAGGACCTGCCCGGTCTCGCCGATGCCTGCCGCCGCCTCGACGAGCCCTGGCGCAGCGCCCTGCTGGCGCTGCCCGAACTCTACGGCAGCGCCGACATCCTGGCGCGGGCGGGGAGCGAACTGCCGGCCCTGCCCGCGATCGTCACGGCGCTGGCGACGTTGCAGGAACTGCAGGCCTCGCTGCCGGACCTGCCGCTGTCCTACGACCTCGCCGACCTGCGCGGCTACCACTATCACAACGGTGTCGTCTTCGCCGCCTATTGCCCGGGCTACGCGACGGCGATCGCCCGCGGCGGCCGTTATGATGGCGTCGGCGGCGCCTTCGGCCGGGCGCGGCCGGCGACCGGCTTCTCGCTCGACCTGCGCGAGCTGGCGCGGCTGACGGCGGGCGCACCGCAGCCGGGCGGCATCCTCGCCCCGTGCGCCGCGGCAGGCAGCAGCCTGGCGCAGACGATCGCCGCGCTGCGCGCCGAGGGCGCGGTGGTCGTCGAACTGCTGCCGGGCGAGAGCGACAGTGAGGGCCCGCCGTGCGATCGGCGGCTGGTGGAGCATGACGGGCAATGGTTGCTCGCGAACATCGACAGGGACGGATCAGGCTGATGGCCAGGAATGTGGTGGTGGTCGGAACGCAATGGGGCGACGAAGGCAAGGGCAAGATTGTCGACTGGCTGACGGATCACGCCGGCGGCGTCGTCCGTTTTCAGGGTGGCCACAACGCCGGTCACACGCTGGTCGTCGGCGACGAGGTCTACAAGCTCAACCTGGTGCCGTCGGGGATCGTTCGGCAGGGGGTCGAGTGCTTCATCGGCAATGGCGTAGTGCTCGACATCCATCACCTGCTGCGCGAGATCCGGCTGCTCGAAGCGGGCGGCATCGACGTCCGTGCGCGCCTGCGGATCAGCCCCGGCTGCCCGCTCATCCTCAGCTACCACGCGGCGCTCGACAACGCGCGCGAAGCCGCCCGCTGCGCCGAGCTGCGCATCGGCACCACCGGCAAGGGAATCGGCCCGGCCTACGAGGACAAGGTGGCGCGGCGGGCGCTGCGCGTCTATGACCTCTTCTTTCCCGACCGCCTGGCCGACAAGCTGCGCGAGAACCTCGCCTATCACAACTTCGTCCTCACCCGCTATCTCAACGCCACCGCCGTCGACTTCGACAGCGTCCTGGCGCAGGTGCTGGCTGACGCCGAAGAGATCCGGCCGCTGGTCACCGACGTTTCGGCTGCGCTGCACGCGCTCAACGAGGCCGGCAGCAACCTGCTGTTCGAGGGCGCGCAGGGGGCGTTGCTCGACATCGACCACGGCACCTACCCCTTCGTCACCTCGTCCAACTGCGTCGCCGGGCAGGCGGCGGCCGGCTCGGGAATCGGCCCGGGAATGCTGCACTACGTCCTCGGCATCACCAAAGCCTACTGCACACGCGTCGGCAGCGGCCCCTTCCCGAGCGAACTCGACATCGAAAGCGCGGGACAGCCCGGTCACCAGATGTCGCAGAAGGGCCGTGAGGTTGGCACCGTCACCGGGCGCAAGCGGCGTTGCGGCTGGCTCGACTTGGCGGCGCTGCGGCGCTCGATCCAGATCAACGGCGTCAGCGGCCTGTGCATCACCAAGCTCGACGTCCTCGACGGCCTCAAGGAACTGCGCATCTGTACCGCCTATGCGCTCGGCGGCAAGCGGGTCGAGCTGCTGCCGATGGGCGCCGACGAAGTCGCCAACTGCCAGCCGATCCTCGAGAGCATGCCCGGCTGGACCGCGTCGACAGTCGGCGTGGCGACGATGGATGCCCTGCCGGTGGCCGCGCGCGCCTATCTCGAGCGGATCGAGGAACTCTGCGGCGTGCCGATCGACATTGTCTCGACCGGTCCCGAGCGCAGCGAGACCATTGTCCGCCGCCACCCGCTGGGCTGAGAGGTTCGCTGCCGCCGGCGGCCCGGCCGCACGCCGGCTCGCGCTCAGCAAGCGCCGCCGCCTGCCGTTGACGGAGGAGAAGGGAAATGGGAATTCTCGACTGGTTCAAGAACCGCCCGGCGCAGTTCGACGCCGATCGCGTTTCCGAGGAACTGATCCGCAGCGCCGTCGACAAGGCGATCACCCTCACCAACCCCCGCCTCGCCGTCCTTCCCGGCTGCCACAAGCGGCTGGCGCCGGCGGCGGAAAAGGCGATCGAGTTCCTGCGCGCGCTGGTCCAGGAGATGCCCGCATCGCGACCGCTGTCCGCCGACAGCTGGTCGGCCGATCCGCAACTGCGCGCCTTCTTCGTCGCGCCGACCGACATCGCGGCGGTACTGGCACGCTCGGACAATCTGCGCACGCTGTTCGACAAGTACCTCGATCTCGATGAAGCCTTGGTCGTTCTCGGCATGAGCTTCAACGAACAGCGCGTCTTCGGCATGGCGCTGCAGGGCGACCTGGTGCAGCGCGACGTCGCACAGACCAGCGTCAGCTTCTCCGACCACCGCGCCCACCTCTGTGGCCGCGACGAGTCGCGCCTGCGCCGGGCCGTCGGCACGCAGGCCTTCGAATACCTGCTGGCGCAGGCGCTCGCCGAGATTGGCGAGGAGCGCGTCGAGCGCCAGGAACTCGAGGCCAACCGCTCGCTGCTGCGTTCCCGTCTGCGCCTGCTGCGGCAGCAGGGTCCGGGGCTCGGGTCGATGTTCGGCGGCTCGTCGCCAGCGCCGAGCAGCGAGCAGGCGCGGCTCGAGGCCGAATTGCTCGAGAACGAGCGACAGCTGGCGGCGATTGGCGGCAGCGAGTCGGTTCTCGAAATGGAGCTGGACAGCCTGCGCGAGGTACTGGAGAATCCGCAGCGTTACCTGCGTGTCGACCGTCGCCACCTGCGGCTGAACCCGATGAACATCATCGTCGAACGCGAGAACGGCGAACCGGTCGTCGACCTCGACCTCCATCTAGCCGACCTCAGCGGCGCGACGCCGGTCCGCCGCGCCGTCGTCGTCGCGCGCGTCGGCCGTGAGCAGATGGCGCCGGCGCCGACGATGAACCTGGCCGATGCCGCCCGCTACCTGTGAGGCATCGGCGCTTGCCCGGCCGCCAGCCGGGGGCGCAACACCGCAGCACCACCAACCAAGGAGAGAGCAGCGATGAATCGGGAAGAAGTACGTGACGAGTTGCTGGCGCCGGTCCTGCAGTGGATCCGCGTCGGGCGCCAGAGCAGCCGGCTGCTGGTCGGCTCGATGGAAGTCGTCGGCGAGCGCAGTCAGCAACTGCTGCGCGGCGCGACGCTGCGGCAGAGGCACGACTGGAGTGAGATGGGCGCCATGACGCGCGAGAAGGTGGCCGTGCCGCTCGAAGCGGCGGTGGCGATGGCGTCGGCGATGCAGAGCGAGACGCAGTCCTTCGTCGCCGAAGCCGGCGAAAGGGCGATCGCTCTCGCCGGCAGCGTCGCTGCGCTCGCCGGCAGCCGCAGCGGCGAAGACTTCAGCGCCCGCCAGGCGGCCTTCGGCGAAGCCCTGCTGGCCAGCGCGCTGTGCTGGTACCAGCTCTGGGGCCGCGCCGCCGAAGTCGTCGAACAGGGCATGCGGCCGATCCTGCGCCAGGTCGAGGACAACGCCGGCCGCTTGGGAACGCGCTAGGCGGGTGCGGGCAGCGGCGGTGGCTCCGGCCGGCGGCCGCGAGGAAGAACCATGAGCATCTGGGACCGCAGCCGCAACTTCGCCTACGACGAGCCGCTCGATCCAGGCGACGAATGGCTCGTCGCGCTGAACGAAGCCCGTGGCGACTACAGCGGCGAGCGCTCTTGCTGCGGCAGCTTGGGATCGGCGTCGTCCAGCGCACGCTGCGCCACGCGCCGGCAGGCGCGTGCATCCTCTTAGGCGGCGACCGCGGTTGCGGCAAGAGCACCGAGCTGCGCGCGCTCGCCGCCGAACTGCGGGGCAGTGAGCGTTTCCATGTCGTCCAGATCGATGCCCTGCAGACGCTCGACATCAAAACAACCTGAGCTGCGCCGACGTCGCGCTGGCGCTCGCCGAAGCACTCGCGGAGAGCGTCGTGGCGGCTGGGATCGCGGTGCCGCAGGTGTACCGGACTCCGCTGGAGGAATGGTTTCTCCAGGTTAACCACCAGATCAGCCGCAGCAGCAGCGTCGATGGAGCGCTCGCGACCGGCGCCGAGGTGAAGACCGGGCTGCCACTCGTTGGCTCGCTGTTGGCCCGCCTGACCACAGCCATCCGCAGCAACAGCACTTGGAAGACCGAGATCCGCGAGCAGGTGCGCAACTCGTTCACCGACCTCGCGCGCAGCTTCAACCAGCTCCTGTCCTTCGTTGAGGACGAGCTGCGCAGGCAGGGCAGGGCGAGGGCACGGATCTTCGTCGTCGACGGCACCGACTGCCTGTGCGGCGACGAGGCCCAAGCCTTCTTCATCCGGGACATCCAGCAGCTCCGGCGACTCCGTGCCAACAGCATCTACTGCGCACCGATCACCGTCCTCGACGAACAGGGAGCGGGCGGCCAGAATTTCGATGCCGTCGAGCGCCTGCCGATGCTCAAGCCGGCGGACAAGGGCAGCGCGAAGCGCAACGAAATCGCCTGGCAGCGGCTGCGCGAGTTCGTCCACAAGCGATTGCCGGTGGAGGATTTCGACCACGAGACCACGCTGGATGATCTCATCGCCCACTCCGGCGGCCACCCGCGCGACCTGCTGCGGCTGCTCAACCTCTGCTTCCAGGAGATCGACGAAGGGCCGATCACGCAAGCGGTGGCGGCAACGGCTGCTCGCCGACATCGACCGCGCGCCACCGGCGCATACACCGGCCACCGAACAGACGCGGCGCCTGCTCAGCGACTTGGTCCTCCTCGAATACAACAGCTACTGGTGGCAGACGCATCCGGCGGTGCAGGCGCTGGACGGCTACCGCAGCGCGGCGCGAGTCGAAGACGCCGCTGCCGATGACCGTCGCACCGGCTGAACCGGTGCTCGCCGCCGGGGCCGCCACGGCTGCGGGCGAATCCCCTGCCAGCCAGCTCGACGGCCGGCACAGCGGCGACCTCCTGCGCCTGCAGCGACTGCTCGAGCACGGCGACGGCTTTCAACTGGTGTTCGCGCTCTGCGTCTCGACCACCTGCCGGCAGCTGATCATCGACCACGTCGGGCCGTACCGTCCGGCGGCGGCGATCATCGACCTGCAGCAGGCGAGCGACCCGTCGGCGCTGTTCGACGCGCTGCGGCAGCGGCCAGCCGGGCAGCAGCCGGTCCATCTCGTGGGCGTCGAGGACTGGCTGCGGCGGACGGGCGCGGCGGCGTTGCATCGCCTCAACTACCGCCGCGAATCGCTCGCCGCCGCGCGACGCGGAGCCATCGTCGTCTGGCTCGAGCCCGGCACGGTCGCCCGCTTTGCCCACGACGCGCCCGACCTCTGGTCCTGGGGGGCGGCGGTGCTCGACTTCTCACACCTGCAGCCGCCGCGGGTGGGCATACACGAGCAGCCGCTGTTCATCGGCGGTGCCGAGCGCGACGCGCACGAACGCCGGCTCGCCGAGATCAATGCCCATCTGCAGTGCGTCACGCAAGCCGCCGGGCCGGATGCCGGGTTGCTCCTTGAGGCGAGCGGGATCGAGATGGAACTGGGGTGAGCGGATGGGCGACATCGACAGCATCGCGCACATCCGATAAGCGATCGCACGGCTTCGTATGCAGCGCGGCGAACACCGGAGTGGTGGGCTGCAGCAGATTCATGACGATCTGGCCGAGGCCTTCGCGATCAGCCGCCAGTTCGGCCGGCCGGACGCCATCGGCGCCGTCGGTGAACTGCTGGCGCAGGTGCTGGCGATGGCCGGCGATTGCGAGCAGGAACTGCAGGTACTCGCGCTTGCCGAGGAGGCCTTCGCGACGATCGGCGACCGCGATGGCGTGCAGCGCGTGCGCGCGCTGCGGCTGGAGATCGCTGGTCACTGAATCGTGCGGTGATTGACGCCATGCTCGGCATCCAGCGTGGACTGCAGCCGGTCGGCCGCGGCATTGCGGCCGATCAGCTCGTCCAGCCCCGGCTCGGGGATGGGCACTTCGCCCGCCTGCAGCATGACGACCCGCGCGGCGTCCACTTCGCCGATCGATGACCCAAGGCCACGGCCATGGTCCCTGTGTCGAGCTACTCGGCAGGAGAGGAATCGCAACTCTCCCTGGTGGACTACAGACCACGCGCAACTTCCGCTCCAGCGCCTCGCAGCCCGGCGGGCCACCATCCGTACGACTGCGCAACCGTTTCGTGAGCAGCCGCCGTCGTTTCGTAACCGCAAGGTCATTCGTCTGTCACGAAGAGCTTCGAGAATGAAGAGCCCTGAAGACACGATGAAAGACCGCATGGAACTGCAGCTCACTCCTTGCAGCATGCCGGACTCCGCGCTGCACCCTGCGTGGGGCAACGCGCAGGCACACGACAAGCCGGGCTGCCGCCTGGCTGGTTCCGGCCGTTCGCCGATTCATCCCGGTCACCGCGGCCGTCCAGCGTGGTCGCTCCACCCGGCGCCGAAAGTCGGTAGGTGCCGTTTCGCCGGGGGGGCGCGATGACGGGAGTCCGCTCCACATCGCGCGCGAGCGGCTTGCCGATCGCTCCGGGGCTGCGCGTGCTGATGCTCAGCGATGTCTATTTCCCGCGCGTCAACGGCGTCTCGACGTCGATCCAGACGTTTCGAGCCGCCTTGGCCAACCTCGGCATTCAGGTCACGCTGGTTGCCCCGGACTACCCCAACAGCGAGAAAGGCAACGACGAACGGCGCGTCATGCGGGTAGCGTCACGAGCGGTGCCGGGCGATCCGGAAGATCGCCTGATGTCCCTGCGTGCGCTCCATCACCTCGATCGAGTCCTCGCTGGCACGAGCTTCGATCTGGTGCATGTGCAGACGCCGTTTGCCGCCCACTATGCGTCCTTGCGGTTGGCGCGCAAGCGCCAGCTGCCGTGTCTGGCCACCTACCACACGCATTTCGAGGAGTATCTCGCCCACTATGTCCCGCTGTTGCCGCCCTCTTGGCTGCGAGCCGCGGCGCGCACCCTGGCGCGCCGGCAGTGCAACGCGCTCGATGCCGTGGTCGTGCCGTCGGAGCCGATGCGCGACACGCTGCGCGAGTATGGTGTCCGCGTACCGTTGCAGGTGATTCCCACCGGACTGCCCGCGTCCCAGTTCGCCCGCGGCGACGGGATGCGCTTCTGTGTGCGCCACGGTATTTCGTCTCGCCGCCGCGTCGTCCTGTTCGTCGGGCGCGCCGCCCATGAGAAGAATATCGGCTTCTTGCTGAACATGCTGGCGCGGGCGCGCGTGGCGGAACCCGAGTTGCTGCTGGTCGTCGCGGCCGATGGACCGGCGCTTCGTGACTTGCGTTCGCAGGCGACAGCGCTTGGTCTGGAAGCGCATGTGCTGTTTGTCGGCTACCTCGACCGAAATACGGAGCTGCGCGACTGCTACGCCGCCGCCGAGGTCTTCGTCTTCGGTTCACTGACCGAGACGCAGGGTCTCGTCCTGCTCGAAGCGCTGGCCAGTGGTCTGCCGGTACTGGCGATCGCGGCCCTCGGCACGCGCTCGATCGTTGATCCCGGACGCGGTGCGGTCGCGGCAGCGACGACGCCGGACGCGTTCGCGGAGCAACTGACCGACCTGCTCGGCAACCGGCAGCGACTTGCCGAACTCGCGGCCGCTGGCCCGAGCTTCGCTCGCGAGTGGGCTGCCGATCGGCCGGCGCGGCAGTTGGCCGGCCTGTATCGGAGCTTGATCGCTCATCGGGCGTCTCGCGGCCCACGGCAGAGAGAGCTGACCCCGAGCGTGGAAGCTGGGTCGATGACGGTGGAGGGCACGACATGACCGGCAACGTGACCGGCTTCGTGCTCCGTGGACTGCGAGCCGCCGTCGCCACGCGGATCGCACCACGAAGTGGAAGCCCTGGCGACGCTGCGACGCCGAGCGCCGGGGGATCATGCGACAGCGCGGCCGTACGCCGTGCGTGCGCGCGGTCCTCGGATATGCAGGGAATGCGGCAGGGACTGCGACAGGGACTGCGCCGATGAAAGTCCGCTCGATCTTCGTCTCGGACGTCCATCTTGGTACCCGCGGCTGTCAGGCCGAGCGTTTGCTGGAGTTCCTCCGCGAGCACGAGGCGCAGTATCTGTACCTCGTCGGTGACATCGTCGACTTCTGGGCGATGCGTCGCGGCATCCACTGGACGCCGGCGCAGAATACGGTCGTGCAGAAGATTCTGCGTCGCGCGCGACACGGTGAGCATGTCATGCTGATTCCGGGGAACCACGACGAAGCGCTGCGCGAGTACGACGGGGTTTCCTTCGGCCAGATTCTCGTGCGCCAGGAGCACGTCCACGTCACCGCCGACGGCCGTCACTTCCTGCTCCTGCACGGCGACGAGTTCGATCAGGTGACACGCCATCACCGCTGGCTGGCGATTCTCGGCGATGTCGGCTACGACGCGCTCGTGCGCGCCAACGCGCTGCTCGCGCGCTTGCGCCGACTCCTGCGGCGGCCAGGCTACTGGTCGCTGGCCGGCTATGCGAAGAACCGTGTCAAGCGTGCCGTTTCCTTCATCTTCTGTTTCGAGGACTCGGTGATCCGCGCCGTCAGGGCGCGCGGTCTCGATGGCGTGATCTGCGGCCATATTCACAGCGCTACGATTCAGGCCAGGGACGGGCTGACCTATGCCAACTGCGGTGACTGGGTCGATAGTTGCAGCGCCATCGTCGAACACTTCGACGGCCGTCTCGAATTGATCCGCGCCTGGCAGCCGGTGCCGCTGACTGTCCCTGGCGCAGCGGCGCAAACGCGCCCACGACCGGAGCCGGTGGCTGTTCCGTCCGCCGCGGCACAGCGGGAAACGCTGGAACGCCAGGGTACCGCGCCGACGGCGCGGCGCACGCCATGGGCGCTCCTCGGCGGTTCAGCAGCAACCGGTTCGCGGCCAAGCTGCGAGAACGGAATCAAGCGTCCTTGAGTTGGGCAACCGCGAGCTTGCGCAGCGTCGGCTGTTGCTTGGCGAAGTGCTCGTCCATGCGCCCGATGATCCCGTTCAGGAAGCGGACGGTTTCAACGATGTTCGGACCCTTGTTGAGCATGGCGCACTCGGCGAGGATGCTCATCGCGGCATCCGAGACTTCGGCGCGCGATGGCGAGCCCTTCTTGGCCATGCCTTCGAGGATCTGCGTGGCCCAGATGACCGGCACGTGCGCGGCCTCGCACAACCAGAGGATCTCCTGCTGGACTTCCGACAGCCGCTCGAAACCGACCTCGACCGCCAAGTCGCCGCGTGCGATCATGACGCCGACCGGAGGTGAATGGAGGCTCGCCAGGAGGATGTGTGGCAGATTTTCGAAGGCCTGCCGGTTCTCGATCTTGAGCACGATGCCAAGGTGGCTCGCTCCCAGCCGATAGAGTTCGTCATGCAGGCACTCGACGTCCGCAGGCCCGCGCACGAAGGAGAGGGCGACCATGTCTGCCAGTCTGACGACTTCGGGTAGATCATTGCGGTCCTTGTCGGTCAGCGCCGACATCCTGAGCGCCGTGTCAGGGAAGTTGATTCCCTTCTCGGCGCGCAGCTTGGCGCCCTGAGGCCCCGTATGGGTGATCCTGACGGTGATCCGTTCACCGTCCGCCTGG
>JAEUOM010000125.1 GCA_016788495.1 Accumulibacter sp.
CATGGCGCGCAGTGCCAGCCGCCTGCCGCCAATGCCGGTGCCACTGGCGATCGACGAAGTGGAACTCCGGGAAGCGGCCTACCGGGTATTGCGTCTGCCGGCGGTGGCCGACAAGAGCTTCCTGATCACCATCGGTGACCGCAGCGTCGGCGGCCTCAGCGCGCGCGACCAGCTGGTCGGGCCTTGGCAGGTCGCCTGTGCCGACGTGGCGGTGACCCTGATGTCCTTTGACGGCTACCTGGGCGAAGCCTTCGCCATCGGCGAGCGGACGCCGGTGGCGACGATCGATGCCGTCGCCTCGGGCCGCATGGCAGTCGGCGAGGCGTTGACCAACATCGCCGCCGCCGACGTCGAAAGCCTCGGCGATGTCAAGCTGTCGGCCAACTGGATGGCGGCCGCCGGTTTTCCGGGCGAGGACGCCCGCCTCTTCGACACCGTGCGTGCGGTTTCCGACCTCTGCCAGGGCATCGGCATCGCCATCCCGGTCGGCAAGGACTCGCTGTCGATGCGCACCTCCTGGCGCGACCCCGACAACGGCCGCGAGCGCCAGGTCGTCTCGCCGCTGTCGCTGATCGTCACCGCTTTCGCACCGGTCACCGATGCGCGGCGAACGCTCACCCCGCAACTCGTCCTCGACGCCGGCGAGACCGACCTGCTGCTGATCGACCTCGGTCGCGGCCGCAACCGCGTCGGCTGTTCGGCGCTGGCGCAGGTCCATTCGGCGACGGGCAACGAGACTCCCGACGTCGACGATGCCGCCCTGCTGCCAGCCTTCTTTGCCGCCGTGCGTCGTCTCGCCGGCGAGCGCCTGCTGCTCGCCTACCACGACCGCTCCGACGGCGGCCTCTTCGCCACCGTCTGCGAGATGGCTTTCGCTGCCCGCTGCGGCGTCTCGCTCGACACCGACGGCCTCTGCTACGACCCGCTGAGCAACGACGTGGACGGCAACGAAAAGCGCCCCGATCTGCTCCGCGGCCGCTCCTTCGAACTGCTGCTGCGGGCGCTGTTCTGCGAGGAGCTCGGTGCCGTCGTCCAGATCCGCCGCACCGATCGTGGCCGCGTCATGGACATCCTGCGCGCCGCCGGGCTCGGCGCCTGCAGCCAGTTCATCGGTGCCCCGAACCCCTGGGACCGCATCCGCATCATCCGCAATGCACGCGCGGTGCTCGACGAGAAGCGGGTCGACCTGCGGCGCGCCTGGTCGGAGACGAGTTACCACCTGCAGCGCCTGCGCGACCATCCCGAATGCGCGCAGGAGGAATATGACCGCCTGCTCGACGGCGACGACCCGGGACTCTCGTTCAGCCTGAGCTTCGATCCGGCCGAAGATGTCGCGGCGCCGTTCATCAACAGTGGCGCCCGCCCACGCGTCGCCATCCTGCGCGAACAGGGAGTCAATGGACACGTCGAGATGGCGGCCGCTTTCGACCGCGCCGGCTTCGCCGCCGTCGACGTGCACATGAGCGACATCCTCGCCGGCCGCGCGCAGCTCGCCGACTTCAACTGCGTTGTCGCTTGCGGCGGCTTCTCCTACGGCGACGTGCTCGGCGCCGGCCAGGGCTGGGCGAAGACGATCCTCTTCAACGCGCGCGCGCGCGACAACTTCGCCGCCTTCTTCGCCCGTCCCGCAACCTTCGCCCTCGGCGTCTGCAACGGCTGCCAGATGATGAGCGCGCTGCGGGAAATGATTCCCGGCGCTGAGGCCTGGCCACGCTTCGAGCGCAACCGCGTCGAGCAGTTCGAGGCGCGCTTTTCGCTCGTCGAGCTGCCGGCCTCGCCATCGATCTTCTTTGCCGGCATGGCCGGAAGCCGGCTGCCGGTGGTGGTTTCGCACGGAGAAGGACGCGCCGTTTTCGCCGCGCACGAACACGAGGCGCGGGCGATCGTGGCGATGCGCTACGTCGACCACCACGGTCGGCCGAGCGAAGTCTATCCGTACAACCCGAACGGATCGCCCGGCGGCGCGACCGGCTTCACCACCGCCGATGGCCGCTTCTCGATCATGATGCCGCACCCGGAGCGCGTCTTCCGCGGCGTACAGATGTCATGGCATCCGGCCGACTGGGAGGCGCGCGGCCGCCACGACTCGCCGTGGTTGCGGATGTTCCGCAATGCCCGGCGCTGGCTGGGCTAGAACTCGGCGGCGCAGAAGAAAAGGCGCCTCGACCGCCGGCGCCTGTCGTTGCCCGCCTGGCTGGCGCTTACTGGATCTTGGCCTTGCCACGCAGTTCGACGATCAGCTTCTGCAACTGCTCCTGCTGCATCCGCTGCGCCAGCTGCGGCTTGATCTGGTCAAAGGTCGGTGGCGTCAGCGGACGGCTGTCCTCGACGAGAATGACGTGGTAACCGAAATCGGTCTTCACCGGCACCTCGGTGTACTTGCCCTTGGCGAGGCCGACGACCGCATCGGCAAAGGGCTTCACGTAGCTCGCGGTGCTGCTCCAGCCGAGGTCGCCACCCTTGTCACGTGACCCCGGATCTTTCGACTGCTTCGCCAGTTCGTCGAACTTCGCGCCCTTCTTCAGGTTACCGATGATCAGCTTGGCATCGTCTTCCTTCTCCACAAGGATGTGGCGCACCTTGTACTCGGTATTGCCCATCTGGCCCTTCACCCGGTCGTAAGCGGCCTTGAGCTGCTCGTCGCTGATCGGATGCTTCTTGACATAGTCCTGGACAAAGGCGCGAATGAAGATCGCCTGGCGTGCGAGATCGGCCTGTGCGGCGACGTCGGGCTTCTTGTCGAGGCCCAGCTTCTTCGCTTCCTGGACCAGCAGCTCGCGACGGATCAGTTCTTCGCGGACGGCGTTCTTGAGTTCAGGCGTATCCGGTGCCCCCTGCGCCTCCTGCTCGGCGACGAAGGCATTGGCAATGCTCTGAGGAATGGCAACGCCATTGACCGTCGCCACCGCCCCAGCGGCGGGAGCTTTCTGGGCAACCGCCGGCAGCGAAACGAGAGCGCCGAGCAGCAACGCGCCGGCCAGTGTTGAAAGCTTGTGCATTTGTGGTTTCCTTGTTGTCGGAGGGTTGGGGTAAAGTGTGGATCGATTCAGACGGTCAGTTTGGCCGCCGACGAAGCCTCTTGCGGACTCAGCGCTTGCACGCTCAGGGCGTGAATCCTGCCGTGCAGCAGCTCACCGAGCGCCTCATGCACGAGGCGGTGCCGTCGCAACCGCGGCTGTCCGGCAAAGGCTTCGGCGACGATCAGCAGGTGGTAGTGCCCGCCGCCGCTCCTGGCGCCGGCGTGACCGGCATGCCGGGCGGAATCGTCGATGAGCTCGAGGCGGGTCGGCGCCAGTGCCGCCAGTCGCTGGCGGATGAGCCGGACGACACCGGCGGAATCGCCGACGACCCTTGCCGAGTCGCTCACGCCGGCAGCACCTTCCTGAACGGCTTGACGGTGACCTCTGCGTACACGCCAGCGGCGACATAGGGATCGGTGTCGGCCCAGGCGCGCGCCGCTTCCAGTGAGGCGAACTCGGCAACGATCAGACTGCCGGTGAAGCCGGCCGGCCCCGGGTCCGGCGAGTCGATCGCCGGGCATGGGCCGGCCAGCAGCAGACGACCCTCGGCCTGCAGCGCCTGCAGCCGCTCGACATGTGCCGGCCGCGCCGCCAGCCGGTCGGCCAGCGAGCCGGGACGGTCCTCACCAACGATCATGTAGAACATCGTCACTTCTCCTCGATGTACTTCGACAGCAGCAGCCCCTGCGCGAGCACGAAGACCAGCATCAGCCCGATGCCACCGAAGAGCTTGAAGTTGACCCAGTCGTCAGTCGAAAAATTGAACGCGACGAAGAGGTTGGCCACGCCCATGAAGGCGAAGAAGGCAATCCACGACCAGTTCAGCTTCGCCCAGGCAACCTCCGGCAACTGCAACTGCTCTGCCATCAGCAGGCGGATCAGGTTTTTCTTCAGGAACAGCGAGCCACCGAGCAAAGCGGCAGCAAAGGCCCAGTAGAGCACCGTCGGCTTCCACTTGATGAACTCCTCGTCGTGCAGCACGAGGGTCATGCCACCAAAAACGCTGATGATCACCAGGCTCACCCAGAGCATCGTGTCGATCTTGCGGCCCCGGAACCAAAGCCAGCCGATCTGCGCGAAAGTGGCGGCGATGGCGACCGCGGTCGCGACATAGATGTCGTAGACCTTGTAGGCGATGAAGAAAAGGATGACGGGAAAGAGGTCGAAGAGGAACTTCATGGCGGGCTGCGTCGAAAGTTCGGCGGATTATGGCCGATTTGGCCGGCCGCTGTCCACGTTCGGCTGACGCCGCCGTGTACTGTTTGTGTAGCGGCACGTCGTGGCGACCCGGCTACTCGATCGACACCCTCGTCCAGCCGGCAGCGGGATTGAAGCGTTGCATCTTCGCCGCCACCGCCTCGCCGTTGCGACCGAGATTCTTTTGGTAGACGATGCCCTCGTGATTGACGATAAAGCTCATCACCCCGGAAACGCCCGGATTGACCGGATAGGCGAGCACCGCGAAGCCACCGATCATCCGCCCGTCGACCACATAGCTGCGGGCGCCGCCCGGCGCGGCCGGGCCCTGGGCGCCGAGAATCCGGTAACGATAGCCGTGGTAGGCGCGTGGCTGACTGCCCGCCGCACTCGCGCCATAACCTTCGCGCGTCGCCTCGGCAACCAGCGGCCCGAGCGGGCTCGGCGGCTGATCGGCGGCAACCGGCCAGAACAGGCCGTCGCGCGTCCCCTCGCTGGAGACGAAACGGCGTGCATAGTCGTGCGAACCGTTGCCGTCGAGGTCGCCGGCAGCGTACTCGCGCTGGGCATCGACGATCGCCAGCAGGGTCTGGATCGCATCCAGCTCGTTGCGCCCGATCCTTCGGCTGAGAACCTCCTCGCGGCCGGCTTCGGCATCGAACAACCAGCGCCCACCCTGGCGCACCAGCGGCGCCGGAAAGGGCCAGTCATCATCGCCCACGAGCAGCAGGGCACGGCCGTCGCTCAATGGCGCGACGCGATGCTGGCGATCGTATGCGGCCAGGAATCGCTGCCAGTCGGCGCGATCGGCCACCGCATCGCCGCTCGCCAGCCAGCTCCGTGCCGTCGGTCCCACCACCGCCAGCAGCGCCTCCTTGTCCTGCGCGCGAACGGCGTCGGCGAGTGCGCGGGCAGCGTCCTCGGCAGTCGCATGGCTCTGCTGCTGCGTCGCGGCCGGCTTCGCCGGCGGCGCCGGTGCCACTGCCAGCGCAGGCGTGGCAGCGACCGCCGCGGCAACGGCGAGTGAATGCATGATCCACTTGAACTTCATCGTTTTCTTCTCCGCTGAAAATTGGGACCGGCGTTGCCTAGCGCCCACGGCCGCCGCCACCGCGGCCGCCACCACCGCCGAAGCCGCCACCGCCGCCACCGCCGCCACCGCCGCCGCGACCACCGCCGCCGAAGCTGGCGCCGCCGCCCGCGCGGCCGCCACCGCCGAAGCTCGCGTCGCCGCCGCTCCGGCCGCCGCCCATGTCGGCGCGGCTGGCGTGGCCACGCTGGCTCGCCTCACGCGTCGAGGCGCCGTTGCCGACGCCGGAAAAGCCGCCGCCCGAACGGTCGCCGAAAGCGGAGCCGCCGTGCCGGTCGCCACCGCCGAAACGATCGCCGGCATCGGCGCGCGCGCCACCGCCGTCGAAACGGTCGCGTCCCGCTGCGGCGCCACCACGATCGCCGCCCTGCATGCGATCGCTCACGGCGGCACGATCGCCGCCGCGGCCACCGTCGCCGCGGCCCCGCTCACCACGACCGCCCTCGGCGCGACCGCCGAGGTTCTCCCGCGAGCGATCGTCGGCCGAGCGCACGCGATCGTTCAGCTCGGCGCGATCCATTCCTTTCAGTTCGGAACGTCCGCTTTCGGCGCGGCCGCGAAACTGCTCGCGCGCCTCGGCAGCCTGTGCGTTGCCACCGCGGTTGTACTGACGGGCCACGTTCTGATCCCGATAGGCGACGCCGCCGCGGTGCGCCACGTTGTGACTCCAGTTGCGGTTGCTGATGTTGGTCCGGTTGAACGAGTTGTAGCGATTGACGTCGATATCGACGTTGCCGCGGCCCCAACCCCAATTGGCGGCACCCCAGATCGCCGCGCCGACGACGAGGCCGGTGGCGAAACCGACTCCCGGCGGATAGACATAGGCGGGGGGATAGACGTAGTACGGTGGCGTCGGATACCACCAGCTCCCGTACACCACGGTCGGGTTGTAGGTTGGCACATAGACCACCTCCGGCTTCGGTGACTCGACGACGTAGATCTTCTGGCTACCCTGCACCTCCGTCCGCACCACCTGCTGCTCGGTCGTCTTCAGGTTGCCGGTGGCGTCGGCCCGC
Source organism: Accumulibacter sp. (assembly GCA_016788495.1). GTDB lineage: Bacteria > Pseudomonadota > Gammaproteobacteria > Burkholderiales > Rhodocyclaceae > Accumulibacter. The sequence goes on from JAEUOM010000125.1 coordinate 6,324, forward strand.
GCCCGCAGACCCTGCACCGTATCCATCACGTCCTGCTGTTGCGCGAGAAAGGCATCGCCCAGTTTCTGCATCCAGTCGAGATTGTCGTTCATCTGCTGCAACACCTGCGGCACGGCGGTCAGCGCCCGCACGGCCGGGTCCCACGATTGCTTCGCCATGGCGTCCTCGAGCGCCTTGCCGCTCACCTTGGGATTGGCTTTCGACCAGCGCGCCGCCTCGACGACTTCCAGTGGATAGGTCGAGGCCATCAGGATCTGCGCCAGCAGCGCATCGGGATAGAGGGCGATCGGCGCCAGCAGCCGATCCAGGTCCTGCTGCGAGAAGGTCTTCGCCGCCGGCTTGGCCGCCGCCGCCGGCGATCCTGCCGGCGGCTGTTGCGCCAGCGCTGGCGAAAGGGCGAAAACGAGCGCCGTCAGCAGCGCGCCAGGTCGGGAACAGATCGATTTCATCAGGCATCCTCGGGCACGAAAAGGGACTCACGGGCAAGACCAGCAGCAACGCAGGCGCCGCTGCGCACGGCAAGCGGGCGATCAGGCCAGCCCCGATCGCAGCATAGCCCCTGGCTTGGCCATCTGCAAGCCCGCTCGCCGCCCATGGAAAACCCATCCGGAGCAGGCTGCGGACGAGCGGCTCGCCGGCTACGGCGCGGCAAGGCGCGATCGCCGGCAAACCGTGTGCAGCGGCCGGCAGATGCCGCACGCTCCATCCGCGCTTGCCCGCGCCGCCACCGGGGCGGCGCGGCGGCGCGCCCGTGTTTCCCGTACGCCCAACCGACGTCAATCCCTACGACGACACCGACCCGGAGCCACCTTCCTGCCGCTTCTTCTTCCACGCGCCAAGCAGCGCAGCGCCGAGGCCGAGCAGGATCTCGTCGGCGAAGGGGATGAAATCGGGTACGAACAGGTCGATGACGAAGAGTACGGCGGCGACGCCGAACAGGACCGGAAAACGCAGGCCTGCCAGGTAGGCGAGCAGCGGACCGATGATCAGTTTGCGCATGAAGAAGGGCTCCAGAGATTCCGCTTGCGGTTGCATCAGGCGAACCCCGGCGCGAACCACGCCGCGTGCGGCTGTCGCCATTCTAGCCGGCGCGCGTCCGGCGATGTGCGAATGGCGCTGCGCGTATCATCGATGCCCGTCGCAGACGGTGCCCGCAGCTCGCGCCGCTGCAGCACGATGACGGCTGCAGCGACGCGACGCGCGCGCTGCCCAGCGAACGGTCATGACTGTAGAGATACCCCGGATGATGAAAGTCATGACCGTTTCCCTTGTATGCTCATCCCTGGCCCTTCTCCCGCGCGCGGAAGAAGGGAGATTCGCGCGTCGCTGACGCGACTTTCACATTGAGAGGCTGCCTGCCCGAGCACGGCCAACCGGTCGGCGAGCGACATCGCGCCGTGCGCCCGGTCGCTGCCGTGCCAGGCGTCGAGCGCAGCGGGGTCGGCGCAGCAGCCGACATTGGATGGGAGATCTGAGATGCGGATCATTGACGAATTTCCGGTACTGCGCCGGCGCGGCGGTGAGCCCGATGCCTGCATCCAGCTGCTGGCCGGCGACTTGGCGGCGATTCCGCCGGGGCACGCGGTCGACGCGCTGGTCGTCTCGGCCTTTCCCGACAGCTACACGCCAAATCCCGGAACATTGTTCAGGAGCCTCTTCGAAAGCGGTCTCGACATGCGTGAGATCGCCCGCCGGAAGGCGGAGGACGAGCGCGTCCGCCTCGGCTGCTGGCTGTCGCGACCGCTGTCGCCGGAGCTCGCCAGCCGCTTCAACTTTCGCCGCATCATCTGCTTCGAGCCTTCGCATCCGGGATTCGTCGCGCACACCGGCGGCGAGCGGCCGAACGTCGAGGATCGCGTCGGCTTCGTCTTCCGGTGCCTGAACAACTTCATCATCCCCGAGCGCAACGCCGAGCGACGCTTCGCCATCGCCAGCGTCGCCATGCCGCTGCTGGCGACCGGCAACCAGCGGGTCGCGCTCGACGAATTGCTGCCGCGGCTGCTCGACGCCGCGATCTTCTGGCTCGAGCAGGGGCTGCCGATCAGGCAGTTGAAGATCGTCGCCTTCTCGGCCGACACGGCATCCGCCGCCGCCACCCTGTTCGCCGCATCGCGGCAGCGCCACGAGCAGCGGATCGCCGGTCGGCGCGCGGGCGGCGAGGAACCGCCGCGGCGGCAACTCGCCGAAAACCTGATCAACAGCTGCGCGCGACACCTGCGCGACGAACTGCTGAGCGCCGCCGACGACGACGAGAAGCCACTGTTGCAGCGTCTCTTCGCGCGCATCGATCGCCGTCCCGCGGCGGCAGCCGCCGCCGGTCGGACGGTTCCGGAAACCACCGTCAGCGACAACCGGGGCGCCTACGATTTCTTCATCAGCTATGCGCACCGCCAGGAGAACGAGGTCGCCGAGTTCGTTCGCGCCCTGCAGCAGAGCGCACCGTCGGCACGCATCTTCTACGATCGCGACTCGATCCCGGTCGGCGGGCAGTGGCTCAGCCTGATCTCCGACGCGGTCAACCGGACGCGCCATTTCATCGCCGTCCTGTCGCCCGACTACACCGCTTCACCGGTCTGCTGGGACGAGTTCCAGTGCGCCAAGCTCAAGGAGTACAACACCCGGACATCGCTGATCCGGACGCTGCGCCTGTACTCCGAACGCGATCTGCCGCCGATCATCGGCATCCACAGCTACATCGACTGCGCCGAGGGCGACCTTGACAAGCTGCGCCAGTCGGCGACGCACGTCGGCGGCCTGGTGCAGGACGACGACGGCGCGGCACCATAGGGGCCCGCCAGCGCCGGTGGCATGGCCGCCGGTCGTCGACGCCAGCCGGCCCGGCTAGCAGACGCCATCGGCGACGAGGATCGATCTGTCCAGCTGGATCGCGAACTCGCAGCGCCAGCTGCGGCCGTTCGCCATCTCGGTACAGCGCAGCGGTCCCTGCGTCTTGCTGCGCGAACCGTCATCGAGACAGGGATCGCGCACGGTGCGCACGCGCAGGCGCCGATAGAGCTCGCGCGCCACCGCGCCTTCGAGCACCAGGCCGAGATGCGTGTCCCTTGCCTCGTCGGCAGGCGGGTCGACACGCGTCCGGCCATGGAACTCGTATTCGCCCTGCAAGGCACCGGCCTGTCCAGCGGCGCCGGTCATGCCTGCCGGCAGGAGGAACAGGGCGAAGACCGTCGCGAGCAGTCGGGGAGCCAGCTTGTTCATCGTCGAAAAATCCCTTTCCGGAATGTCCTCCGAGATTGCGCAGCGATCTGCGCCGTCGTCCGCCCGCTCGCGCCCGCGGGCACCGCGGCCCGCTGCCGGCGACTGCCTGCAAACGGATCAGGACCCCTGGTGCAGCTCGCGCAGCCCCCACGCATCGCCAGCGGCGCGGGCGAAGAGCAGCGTCACGCCGTGGCGGACGATGCGCCGCGAACCGTCGGGCAAGGTTTCAGCGGCGGCGGCTCGCAGGCAGGTCTGCCGCGCGGGCATCGCCAGCGCCGCCCGCAGGTCATCCACCTGCCCGGCGCCCCGCATGTGGCCAGCGAAGTTCACGGGAACGTCGAAGCCTTCGCTGACCGTGGTCCGGTAGCTCAGCGTGCGCCTCGGCAACCCGTCGCACCGTTGCGGCGCAGGGCGAAACGACGCGCTGGCGTGGGTCACTCGCGTGGGCGACGGTCGATCACCCGCCGCGCCTTGCCGAGCGAGCGCTCGATGCCGCCGATGTCGGCGATGCGCACTT
>JAEUOM010000142.1 GCA_016788495.1 Accumulibacter sp.
ACGCCGGGCAGATAGAGAATCGGCGTCTCGCTCGCCCCGATACTTCCCGCTTGCCGATCGGCCACCATGCGCAGCCAGACGCCGGGGCCGCTGCGACCATCGGGCATATAAGGCCCGAGCGAGTACAGTTCGGGAAGCGCCTCCTTTACCCTGGGCACGATGCCCTCCCATTCGCGCTTTTCGTCCGTCCACAGGACCACCACGGGCGCCATTTCAAGCGACGGGTTGAAGCGCCTGGCCTGCTCCCGCAAGCGAAGAACCAGCCCGTCCATGACGGTTCCTGAGGCAGTCTTCATGTCTTGGTGCCGGATCGATTGGTCGCGTCGGGGGAAGAGCAGAAGTCGATCAGATCGGCAGTCGGCAGTTCGTAAAGAACGCCTTTCTTCCGGGTCTTTCGGATCGTCCCTTCTTCAACCAGAGAGCCAAGCCATAACCTGAGCTGGCCTTCCGTGATGCGAAGCGCGTCGACCAGTTCGCTGATCGTCTTGGGCGCCTCCAGTACAGACAGAATCGCATCCTTCGCAGCGTCATACAAAACATCGGCAGGATCTTTCTCGGCCGGCAGCGGCGAAGCTGCGGGGGTTGCGAGGGCCATCTCGACCTCCGGCGACTCGGGCATCGGTGCTTTCGATAGGACCAACGGTGCAGGCGGGACGACGGGCGATACTGGCGCTTCCGTCAATGGGTCATGGTCAGCCGCGAGCGTCAGTTGGGATGGCAGCGCCAATCCCTGTGTCGTCGATGGTGCGACTGCCAACGCCTCGACCAGGCCTTCCGCATCTTCGGGGTTTGGCCAAGGGAAAGCGCCTTTGTTGAGCAGAGCGGTGAGTGCCGTGCTTGCGCTCCCCGTCGATCGAACAAACACCGGCACGAACTTGAGCTTGCCGAGTTGTTCGACGGCGCCAGCCCAGGTACCTCCCTTCTCGAAGTCGGAATTGACCACCAGCGCGGCGTCGGCGAGTGCATAGATGAGCTTGTTTCTCTGCATCGCATTGCCGACATTGAATCCGGCGCCCGGGTCATAGGGCGAAACCAGGACGAGTTGGCCATCCATCAGCAGCTTGCGGTGGTCGCGGTTCATCGCTGACTTCTCGAGACCATCGGCCAGGACGCCGGAAACCGTTCCACCCGCTTCCAGAGCACCCCGCATCGCCGCCTGGTCGATGCCGCGCGCGCCGCCAGACACCAGCGTCTTGCGTGCCTTCGCGGTCAGCCGTCCAATGGACTCGGTGTATTCGACCAGTGCGTCATCCACGTCGCGCGACCCGACCACGGCAAGACCACCCCTGTCCAGAATGGCACGATCGCCGCACCCATAGAAAACGGCAGGCCGGTCGTCCTTCAAGCGCTGCCTCAACCGTTGCGGATAATCCGGGTCGGCACGACTGACCACCCAAATCCCCCTCGTCTGCCAGCGCTCGATCGCCTGGCTCAAGGCGAAGCCGCGCGTCAGCAATCGCTTCAGGCGCGCCACGTCGACCAAGGGCTGTGAATCGCGCAGAATTGCTTCGGCATCCACCGAGAGCAAGTCGCCCGGCTCTCTGGACAACTGATGCAGATGTCGCGCCAATCGCTTGTATTCACCAGGCGTCAGTAAGTCTGGAGAAGGCTCGCTGCGCCCGGCAATCAACGGTGCCGTCAGCAACAGAATGGCCTGGGTATTCGGTGAAAAATTCGGGGAAAAGTCAGGATGCATCGTCGTCGTGTCCGGTTTGCGCCAGGGCAAGTGGCCAGACGGTTGTACAACCGTGCGTGCCGAGCAGCCATGCCGCCACGGTCATTGTCCAGCGGGAATCGACCATGTCGTCAACAAGCAAGACAGAGCCATCGGGAATGCGAGCGGCAACCAATGCCAGCGACCCATCGATATTTCGGGCCTGCTGAATACTGTTCGCCATGGTCTTCTGCTCTGGCCGGGCGTCGGTCTTGGCCAGCACCATCGCAAAGGGCAGCCCGAGCGCATCGGCCAATCGGTGTGCAAAGTCAGGCACCAGGGTCGGATGACGCAGCGATGGCAGCGCAGTGACCCATGTGGGGAACGGGCGCGGATTCCATTCCCGGATCAATGTCACGCACGCGTCGAGCAGTTCCGATGCGAACGCACCATCGTGATACTTGCCTTTGCGGACCAGGCCACCCCAGCCGGCATCGCCCCAAACGCAAAGCGCCCTGCCCGGTTGCGCTTGGCATGATTCAGGAATCTTTCCTCTAACGTTATACCGAGGCATCCCGCCAGACGGCCACATCTTCCTGGGTTCGATCGGCAGACTGGTGCGTCGCAGGAATCTGATCGCCTCGCGCACCAGCGCCGGGTTGGGCGTGCTGCTCAGCGGGGCCAGAACGGGCCCCTGAATACCGGTCGGATCGCCGTCAAGCGCCCGAATCAAGAATGCCATGTGATCACGAGTCAGATGGACGTATTCCTGCATCTGCCCCTGTTCCTGGCGGCGAAGGTCAGTGAGACGCTCGGCACGTTCCCAGAATCCGGAATTGAGCGTCGCCGCGGTCAATTGCCACTTGGTCCCTTGTTTTGCAATCGGCGCCGGGGATTCCAGCGAAAGCAGCGCAATCGTCTTCTTGACCCGCGCATTGCTGATATTCAAGCGGCCGAGCAGTTCAGGAACCGAAAGTCCTCTGGGTGCCGCCTCCAAGGCATCGAGCACCGCCGCAACCTCTGCCTCGCTCGGGAATGCATTGTCGATGAAGTAGTCCGTGATTTCGATCTCTTCCGCCCCACTGAGCAATATCCCGTGGGCCGCATCGAGCGCGCGCCCGGCACGGCCGACCTGCTGGTAATAAGCGACGACCGATCCCGGCATCTGATAGTGAATAACGAAGGCAAGGTCGGGCTTGTCGAATCCCATGCCAAGAGCGGTCGTCGCCACCAGCGCCTTCACTTTGTTATCAAGCAGCGCCTGCTCAAGCGCCGGACGTTGATCACCGGACTGTCCCGTATAGGCTTCAACCGCCAAGCCGCGCGACTTGAGCCAATCAGCAACTTGGTGGGCGTCGCGTATCGTCAGCGTATAGATGATGCCGTGCCCAGGAAGCGCCGCCACGTGCTCGGCCAGCCAGGCCAGTCGTTCGGCCTGGCTCGGTAAGCGAATCGTTTGCAGGGCCAGCGAAGGCCGATTCAGGTCGCCTTGGGAAACGTTGAGACCTGGGCCGAGCACCTGCTTCAGATCGTCCATGACGCGATTGTTCGCCGTCGCCGTTGTCGCCAGTAGCCGCAGATTTCTCGGCAAGGTGCGCACGATACGTTCAAGCAAGCGATAGTGCGGACGGAAGTCGTGACCCCAGTCCGAAATGCAGTGCGCCTCGTCGATGACCAGCATCGTCACGCGGTCAGCGATTCGTGCGAGAACCTCATCGCGAAACTTCTCGTTGGCCAACCGTTCGGGCGCAATCAGCAGGATGTCGACCTCGTTCCGCGCGATGGCGGCAATGACGGCATCCCATTCGGTTTCGTTGTCCGAATTGATCGTCGCGGCGCAAACGCCCATGCGCTTGGCGGCGGCAATCTGGTTGCGCATGAGTGCCAGGAGGGGCGAGATCAGTAGGGCGGGACCACCGCCTTGCTCACGTAGCAGCTTGGTCGCGATGAAATAGACGAAGCTCTTTCCCCAACCCGTCTTCTGAACGACCAACAGACGGCCTCGGCCTTCAACGACATGTTCGATCGCTTCCTTCTGCCCTTCGCGAAAGGCCGCATCCGGGCGTCCAGACCCGATCCGCAAGAATTCGAGTGCGCGGAGCGGATCGAAAGTCATCTACGGTCCTGTTCCGGATTGGCCTCTGAGGACAGAGACTTCCCCAGAGCATTGACCGCCATTCCCCCCGCCGCCACCTTCAAACGGTCGTCGTTGGTCCAGAATTCGCTGCAACCATGATGTTGCGCGGTTGCCAAATGCAGCGCATCGGGCGTCTTCAATCCGAAGCGGCTGCGCAGGTCGAGTGCGCGGGCGAAGATGGTGTCGTTGATGGACAGCCATGCCTGGCGGGCCAGCAGGGTTTCATAGGCATTGACCAAGTCCGGCTGATTGAGCCGCATCGGTCTGACCAGGGTTTCCAATCGTACCAGCGGCGAAACACACAGGGTCGCGTCCTTGTTGTGTTCAAGCCAGCGCAGGGCGGCGTCCGCTTGAGGCGTTGCCTGTTCCACCCAATAGATCAACAGGCAGCTATCAACATAAGCGCGGCGCATTAGTTGTCACCCCGGTCGTCACCCCAGTCGGCACGCAGTTGCGCAATGCGCTGCTCGACTTCTGCCGGATCTGCTTTCGGCAAGGCGCGAAAGGCGGGTGATTGCAGCAGGGCCAGGGTGGCGCTGGCGCTGCCCTGCTCGGAGGAATCCGCCGGGGCCGGCGCATCGAGAAAAGTCACCAGCACCGGCACCGGACCCTGCGGGCGCATCGATTGGGGCAAGGTGACATGGCCATCGGGTTCCAGTGTGGCGTGCACGGTCAGCATGGCGTCTCTCCTTGATATTCAGCACGCGCAACCCTCTTTTGGGCCAGCGTCGTGTGGTGGTCGTTGATGCGCGTACCTTCGGGTTCGTCGTAGGTCGGGCCGAGCTTGTACCAGGGCGCTGAGGCGACATCCTTGCCGCGATCGGCTTCCCATTTGATGCCGAGCTTATTGCGGGGAATGCGCAGCACGCCGGCCTCGACGAAGGGGCGGATGTTCATGCGCACGCCGTCGTTGATGTCCGGGTCCCAGCCGAGCGGTTGCTGGTGCAGCGGCTTCCAGCGCACGAAGATGTCGTGGGGCGGTTCGCCTTCGAGGATGGCTTCGAGTTGCGCTTTCAGCGCCTCGGCCTTGGCGAGCTTGAGCGTGGCGTCGCTCGCCTTTTCCTTGTCTGCGGCCGCGATGGCGCGTTTCTGCTGGGTGATCCAGTCGCCGAGGTAGAGGTTGATCAGGGTGTTGAGCTTCTCGCGCGTCAGCAGGTGGTAATTGACCAGCGCCGAGAAGCCTTCCTTGTGGCCGTCCCAGACGTGCCAGATGAAGGGGCGCTTCTGGAAGCGGGTGACGTGCTGCTCGAAGAACTTGTCGCGCAGCCATTGCGCCAGCGGCAAGCCGTCGCAACCGGCGTCGCGCAGCAACTGACTTTCGCGTGCCGCCGACCAGTCGCTGCCGAAGGCTTTGGCGAGCAGCGCACGCAGGCGCGTCTCCGCCGATTGCTCGCCGCGCACCGCAGGCAGGCAGACGATGCCGTCGTCGTCGATCAGGCCGTCGAGGTTTGCTAAACGAGCGATCCAGGCACGCGCCTCATCGGAGAGTTCCATCTCGGCATCGGACTCCGCAGGCCAGCGGTAGCCGAGCAGACGGGCGACGGCGACTTGCAGCGGGTCGGTGGCCGGTTTCGGGTGGCCGTGGAAAATCCACTGCGTCGGTTCGTCGGAATAGGGTTTGGGCAGACCGTTGGGATAGCGTTCAGCGGCGACTTTTTGCCAGTGGGCGAGGTCGAAGGGGACCTTGACCAAAGTCGTATTTGTTACGTTGACCTTCTGATCAATCTTACGGACCGCTTCGTTGTACTGCGGAGACGAGCAGTAACACCAAATGGCCGCGAGATGTATCGGATTATTTGGCAGTACTACAGCGACATTCTTGTCGAATATTTCACCGACATGAAGCGCGGATGGCAGCGTTCGCATTTGGCTAATAGCCACACCCCATTTTCCCCAAGCGCTTTTTCCTGCTGGGATTGCAAGTCCCGTTCTACCCAATTCCGCAAGGATTCCGGCACCTTTCTGCCAATAAACTGCCTGCTCGTATCCGCCCCAGAGGGTAGTTGACTCCACCGTGGTTTGCATTAACTGCCAGTCTTGTTTGAAGCAATGCAATTCCCAAAATTGCCGGAAGAAGCGAGGAGAATCTTTGCTCCCGAATCCGTGAACTCCTTCAGCGATCTGAGAAAGCAGAGCTATTTCCGAGGCCGCTTCGAAAGTAATTCTGGCGTCAGGGTTTCGTAACTGGGACTCCTGTGGAATTGTTATGAAGTCTGCTTGACACAGAACCGTCGCCTTTCCCGTCGGCATCTTCTCCGCACTTGCATCCAGCCCGCGCAGCATCTGATCCTCGGAAGGCCTGGCGTGCGTCAGGGTCAGCAGGATGGCGTTGACCACCTCGCCGGTGATGGTCTCGAACGCTCCCGCGCCCAGCCGCGCCAGCAGGTTCCAGGTTGCATACCTGAGCAGATGCTCGCGCTGTTTCTGGTAGCTCTTGAGGAACAGCCAGTTCTGCGGCATCACGAAGGACACCGCGCCGCCGGGCTTGCAAAGCTTGAGGCTGCGCTCCAGGAACACGTTGGCGAGATCGCTCTTTGCGGCCTTGTAGTGCTCCTCGCAGAAGTCCTTGAGCACCGTGCCGTGCTGCCCCGCGCCGAGGTAGGGCGGATTGGTGATGACCAGGTGATACTTGCGCGTCAGGATGCGCGAGGCGTGCACCATGCCCTGCGCCGCCACTCTCGCTTCGATGTCCTGATCGTCACCCTTCTGCGCCAGCGCCTGATCCAGCCGTGATTCGAGTTCCTCCCAATGCGCATCGAGCAGGTCGCCACGGGTGGCGGCCATTGGGTCGATCAGGCTGCCGAGTTCCGGGGCTTTCTGGAACAGGGCGTAGAGCGCGGCCATGCCGCCTTCGAGGCGTTCGTCGCCCCCGGCGAGCTTGAGCCAGTCGGCCTTCTTGCTGCGCGGCGCCACGCCGACGCAGGCGATGTTGAGGCGCGGCAGGGGGCGGTAGCCGATGGCCTCGCCCTTTTCATCCGGGTAACGCCAGGCCGCCAGGGCCAGCGCGAAGGCGGCGATTTCGACGCAACGGGCATCGAGTTCGAGGCCGTGCAGGTTGTCGGTGAGCACGTTGTCGATGGCGTCGCCCACCGAGATCTTTTCGGTGGCGCGGCGCATCGGCACCAGGTAGTGGAAAGCCGAGACAAGGAAGTGTCCGGAACCGGCGCAGGGGTCGAGCAGCTTGAACTGGGCCAGCGTATCGGGCCAGGCCGGGAAGGTTCCGGCGGCAGGCTCCCCCTCTCCCCGGTCCTCTCCCGCGAGGGGAGAGGGAGAAAAGCGGAGGTAGGGCATCTCGACCGGCAGCTTCATGCGCGGGTGGCGGCTCATCCACCAGCCGCCGAGGGCGTTTTCGAGCAAAAACGCGACCATGTACTGCTCGGTGAACAGTTGCGTTACCGCGGGCAGCTCGTCGGCTCCCACCTTGGTGCCGGCCTGCTTCATCTGCCGCTGCACTTCTTCCTTCTTCGGCGCCTGCCAGAACTGGTAGCTCCAGCCCAGGCTGTCGTCGGCCTGGAAGACGGTGGCGGGCAGCTTGGCGAGCAAGGCTTCGAGCGCCTGCTCGGTTTCCAGCGGCATCTGGAGCGCCAGGGCCGGACTGTCGGGGCGGAAGATGTTGGGCAGCATTGCCGAGGCGTAGTGGCCAGCGACTTCCCATTCGCTGCGGGCGGGGGGATCAAGGCGCTCGGCGTCTTCCTTGCAGTCGTTGAGGCTGACGGGGTAGCCGTCCGGGTGCATGAGCAGATCGCTCTCCGCCAGGAAACGGGCGAAGAGCATGCGGTGCCAGTGCTCGTAGGCGATCTCGGTGACGAGGTGGTCGATGGCTTGCGTGTCGTCGGGACGCAGCAGATCGCCCAGTGCCCGGCCATGGGCGCGCAGGCGCACGCGCAGCTTTTTCTGGGCATCGGTGGCGTGGGCGGGGGCATCCTTGGCAGCGACGGCCAGGGCTTGCAGCGCCTTGCCGGCACCGGCTTCGGCGGCGGTTCGCGCCTGAGCGACGGTGGTTTCGAGGACGCGGCGATGTTCACGGGAGAGTGCCAGTTTCATGCGGGTTTCAGCTTCGGGCAAAGGCGAGCAGGGGCGCGTAGTCGCGGGTGTCGGCGGCTTGCAGGGCGGCGATGTAGGCCTGCCGCGTCGCACCGGCATCGACCAGATTGCGGCTGCCCCAGGTGAAACGGGGCTGACCCAGCCGCACGACGAGCAGATCGGCGAGGAGGCGCGCATGCCGCCCATTGCCGTTGGCGAACGGGTGAATGGCGACCAGGCGGTGATGCAGGCGGACGGCGATCTCGTCCGGCAGCAGGCTGGCGTGTTCGGCCTGATAGCGCACGTCGTCGAGCAGTTGGCGTAGTTCGATGCCGATTCGGAGCCAGTCGACGCCGATGTTCTTGTCTGACTTGCGGAACTCGCCGGCCCAGCGCCAGGTCTTGCCGAAGATCTGGCGGTGCAACTGGCGCAGGAAGGGCTCGTTGAGTATCTCCCGGCGGTGC
>JAEUOM010000177.1 GCA_016788495.1 Accumulibacter sp.
AGGAGAAGGAAACGGAGTTTCGCCAGCGGCAGATCGAACGGGATGCCGCTGCCCGCAAGCAGGAGGAACAGGACGCGGCCGCGAAGCGACTGCAGCGCGACTGCCTGCTCGCCCGAAAATCTCTCGAGAACCTGCAGAATGCCAACGCCGTCGCCCGCTACGACGACCGCGGCGAGCGCGTCTATCTCGACGACAGGCAACGGGCGGCGCTGATCCAGCAACGCCGGCAGGAGATCGACGCACGCTGCGCCGGCAGGTAGCGGCGGACGACAGGTCGCTGGCCACCGGCGCTGAGCGATGATCGGTAACCTCCGACCGCGCGTGCCGGCGGCGGCAGCGCACCCCAGCGGCCAACGCCGCCGCTCGCGCCGATGGCTACCGGCCCCTGCCCTCCCCGCCCCTGCCCTCCCCGCCGTTGAAGATCGGCAGCAAGCAGGTCGCGCGGCTTCCGACGGCCCGCAGTGCGTCGCTGTATGCTCGGCCGATTCGATTCGAGGAGCAGACCGGCAACGGGGCCGAACGCCTGATCATTCGTCACCAGCACGGCGCCGACGCTCAGCAGCCAACGATTTCCGCAGGCGGGATCGGCCTTCTCCTGCCAAGGACAGTCGGGGTACACTGGTCGCATGTTCTATCTCGACCTGTTCGCAGCCCTGCAGGCCCATGGCGTTGACTACGTCCTGGTCGGCGGCCTGGCATTGAACATCCATGGCGTCGAGCGTGCCACGATGGATGTCGACCTGATGCTCGCCCTCGATGAGGACAATCTCGAGCGCTTTGTCGCGGCCGCCAGGGGCCTCGGACTCAAGCCAATGCTGCCGCTGCCGATCGACGAACTGCTGCAGCCCGAGAAGCGGCGGGACTGGGTCGAGAAGCGGCACATGATTGCTTTCGCGCTGCACGCGGACCAGCCAGCGGTACCGACGGTCGATGTGCTGATCGCCCCGCCGATCCCGTTCGCGGAGGTCTTTGCCGGCCGCGTCGTCAGGCAGGTCGGCCGTACGGCGATATCGCTCGCGAGCATCGACGACATGATCCGCCTGAAGCAAACGACAGGCCGCCAGCGCGACGCCGCCGATGCCGAGGCGCTGCTTCGCTTGCAGGCATTGGGGCGCGCGTGAAGGAGCCGGCGAAGAATGCTGCGGCGGATTTTGCCTACGAGATCTCGGACGAGCGCCTGCTTGCCTACAGCGCGTTGCCCATCATCGACCGGCTGCGCTGGCTCGACGAGATTCGCCAGTTCACGCTGGCCGTGCGCGCGGCACCCGAAGCCACGGCGCGGCGCGAGACTGGCGGGGAACGGGAATCCGGCGAGTCCTTGCGCTGAATCCGCAGTGACCGACCCGATTGTTGACGAGCTTCGGAAGCATCGCGCTGAACATGCGCGGCAGCTCGATTTCGACCTCCGTGCCCTCGGCGCCGACATTCATCGGGTCAAGGCGAACTGCGCCCGCACGGTGGTCGGTCTCCCACCGCGGATGCTGGACACAGACGGAGCCATTGATCAGCCGGAGGCGTCCGGGCAAAGGCCACGGCACATCTTTCGATCCGGTCTTCTTCAATCCTCGACGGGCTGGCGCGGCCGCCGGCATCAGCCGGCGGCGGCTGCGCTGCCCGCCTGCTCGGCAAGCTCGGCGAGCCACGCACCGGCCTGGACGAAAGCGAGCGGCGAGCGCTCGGCACGCGAGCGCACGTAGGCGCCCTCGATGGCAGTCAGCAACAGGCCGGCGAATGATTGCCGGCGCGCGGCGTCGGCGAAATCGAAGTGGCCGGCGATCAGCGTCATCCAGTCGGCGAAGCGGGCAGCCAGCAGCGGCTGCAGCGCCTGCACCTCATCGTCGAGATCGAGGCTGACGGTGCCGACGGCGCAGCTGCGCGCGAAGCCGCCCTCCTCGACCCGCCGGGCGAAGGCGGCGAAGAGCGCGCGCACCTTGTCCCCGGGCTGCGACTCGCCAGCCAGAGCCCGGTCGATGAACGCCATCACTCGCCCCGAATGAACGGCGAGCGCTTCGGCGATGATCTGCAGCTTTCCCTGCGGGAAGAAGTGGTAGACCGATCCCTTCGGCGCACCGCTGGCGCGGACGATCTCGTTGATGCCGGCGCCGCCGAGCCCGGAACGGCGCATCAGCCCGATCGCGGCCTCGAGCATGCGTTCGCGGCTGCCGGGTTGCACCCCGTCCTTCTTCGTCATCGATTGTCTCTCCTTGACTTGCACGCTAGACCGGTCTATATATTCTAGCGTGTCAACCCGTGCAGGAGAATACGATGAACCTTTCCGCAAGCACGCTCCGCTCTCGCGTCGGCGATGCCGAATGGCAGCAGCGCGTCGATCTCGCCGCCTGCTATCGCCTGGTGGCGCTGTTCGGTTGGGACGACCTGATCTTCACCCATATCTCGGCCCGTGTCCCCGGCCCCGAGCACCATTTCCTGATCAATCCCTACGGTTTCATGTTCGACGAAATCACCGCGTCGAGCCTGGTCAAGGTCGACGTGCACGGCAACAAGCTCGACGACACGCCGCACGAGATCAATCCGGCCGGCTTCACCATCCACAGCGCGGTGCATGCGGCGCGTGACGATGCCATCTGCGTCCTCCACCTGCACAGCGCCAACGGCGTCGCGGTCTCGGCGCAGGAAGCGGGTGTGCTGCCGCTGTCACAGCACTCGATCTTCGTTCTCTCGTCGCTCGCCTACCACGACTACGAGGGGGTGGCGCTGGTCGACGACGAGAAGCCTCGCCTGCTGCGCGACCTTGGCGACCGGCGTTTCCTGATGCTGCGCAACCATGGTCTGCTGACCGTCGGCCGATCGGTCGCCGAAGCCTTCGTCGCCATGTACTTCTTCGAGACGACTTGCCGCATGCAGGTCGGCGCGATGAGCGGTGGACAGCCGCTGCGGTACATCGCGCAACCGATCATCGACGGCGCGCAGGCGCAGTGGGAGCAGGTGACGCGCGGTGCCGGCGGCGGCCTGGCGTGGCCGGCGCTGCTGCGCCGCCTGGCGCGCACCAATCCGGGCCATGATTCCTGAGACGAAGTGCAGGCGGCGCCAAAGAGCGCGGCAGACGGCAGGAGCGAACGTGCCGGCCTGAAGATCAGGGGTGCACAGGGCAGCAGCGGCTGGCCTGCAGCGGTCGCCGCCGATGCGGTAGAATGCGCCGCGTGACCGCCCTCCTCGTCCTCACCAATCTGCCCGACCAGACGGCAGCGCAATCGCTGGCCGCACGACTCGTCGAGGCGCGCCTCGCTGCCTGCGTCAACATCCTGGCCCCCTGCCGCTCTGTTTACCGCTGGCAGGGAAAGGTCGAAACAGCCGACGAGGTGCCACTGCTGATCAAGACCAGCGCGGCGCGCCTCGCCGAGCTGACGGCGGCCATCCGCGCCAGCCATCCGTACGAGTTGCCGGAAGTGGTCGCGCTCGACATTGCCGCTGGCCTGCCCGAGTATCTCGCCTGGGTGGCGGCCGAAACCGCGCCGTCGACCTGAGCAATCGGAAGTGCCCATGCTCCGCTGGCTGCTCTCGCTCCTGCTGCTGCTCGTCACGCTGGCCCAGGCGGAAGAATTCCTCGACCCAGCGGTGGCCTTCAAGCCGAGCGTGCGCGCGCTGGACGGGCAGACGCTCGAGGTGCGCTTCAGCATCGCCAAGGGATACTACCTGTACCGCGACAAGTTCCGCTTCGCCGCCGAACCGGCGACGATCGACCTCGGCACGCCGCTGCTGCCGCCGGGCAAGGAAAAACACGACGAGACCTTCGGTCGCGTCGAGGTGTTCTACGACCAGGTGCTCATCCGGCTGCCTGTCGAGCGCGTCAGTTCCGGACCGCTGCCGCTGACGCTGCGCGTGACCTCGCAGGGTTGCGCCGATGCCGGCATCTGCTATCCGCCGCAGCAGCACACGCTCGCCGTCGAGCTGCCCGATCCGGCGGCGGTGGGCGCGGTCGCCGCACCGGCAGCCGCCGGCACAGCCGGCGACGAGTCCGGCCGCATTGCGCAACTGTTCCGGCATGCCGGCTTCTGGTTGCTGATCGGCAGCTTCTTCGGTTTCGGTCTGCTGCTGTCACTGACCCCCTGCATCTTTCCGATGATTCCGATCCTCTCGGGGATCATCGTCGGCGCCGGGCGCGACGGTCATGGCGTCTCGCATGCGCGCGGCTTCCTGCTCTCGCTGGCCTACGTGCTCGGCATGGCGCTGACCTACGCCGCCGCCGGTGTCGCCGCCGGCCTCACCGGCACCCTGCTCGCGACGACGCTGCAGAACCCCTGGGTCCTCGGCGCCTTCGCCGCCGTCTTCGTTCTCCTCTCGTTGTCGATGTTCGGCTTCTACGAACTGCAGTTGCCGACCTTCCTGCAAAGCCGGGTATCGGAGGAAGCGAGCCACATCCGTGGCGGCTCGCTGCCCGGCGTCGCGGCGATGGGTGCGCTGTCGGCACTGATCGTCGGCCCCTGCGTCGCCGCGCCGCTGGCCGGAGCACTGCTCTACATCGGCCAGAGCGGCGACGCGCTTCTCGGCGGCGCCGCGCTGTTCTCGCTGGCGCTCGGCATGGGTGCGCCGCTGCTCGTCGTCGGCGCCAGCGCCGGCACCCTGCTGCCGAAGTCGGGACCGTGGATGGAGGCGGTGAAGAAGGCCTTCGGCGTCATCCTGCTGGCGACCGCCGTCTGGCTGGTGTCGCCGGTGATCCCGCCAGTGCTGCAGATGCTGGCTTGGGCACTGCTGTTGATCGTCCCGGCGATCTACCTGCACGCGCTCGACCCGCTGCCGCCACACGCGAAGGGCTGGCAGCGCTTCTGGAAGGGAATCGGCATCGTCATGCTGCTCTTCGGCGCGGCGATGCTGCTCGGCACGCTCGCCGGTTCGCGTGACCCGCTGCAGCCGCTCTCGGTGCTGCGCAGCAGCGCCGCCAGCAGCGATGCCCGGCACCTGCCTTTCGTCCGCGTGCACACGGTCGAGGAACTCGACATACGGCTGGCCAGCGCCGGGCGGCCGGTGCTGCTCGATTTCTACGCCGACTGGTGCGTCTCGTGCAAGGAGATGGAGCGCTTCACCTTCGGCGATCCACGCGTGCAGGCGAGGCTGGCAGGCTGGACCCTGCTGCAGGCCGACGTCACCGCCAACTCGGCAGCCGACCAGGCCCTGCTGCAACGCTTCAAGCTCTACGGCCCACCGGGAATCATCTTCTTCGACCGGCACGGGCGGGAGGTCAGCGGCATCCGCGTCGTCGGCTTCCAGAGTGCCGACGAGTTTCTCGGCCTGTTGGCGCGCCTCGACCAGCAGCCATGAACGCGACGCCGGCCGCTCCGCGGGCGAGCGGCGGCGGCGCCCGCGAGCAAGGCAATCGCCGGTGGTCCGACCAAATTAGAGGGTCTTCGCCGTCTGGCTGCTCGCGGACACAACTGCGTCAGAACTGCAGGGGCGTTGTTCAGGGGCTCGTACGCGTCGGCCCCACCGAATGCCGGGAGGACGGCGGTGAAGAACTGGAAGTTCAGACGCAAGGATCAGATTCCTGGCCTTCTCGTCGCGCAGCAGTGCTTCACGCGTCGAGATCGCGACACAGCGATCGAGCCAGCCATCGATGAACCAGCGATCGCCTCGGTTGCTCGGAAGCAACGACGCGACGCGACGCGCGCCTGGCCGCCTTCGGCCCGGGAGGATCGGCGATGCACTGATGTCTTACGGCTGGGCAATCGAACGGCATCGCCAGCTACCCGATTCCGGCAACAAGTCGATGACCATGATCATCACATCTCCCGCAGCGAGCAAGCCGAAAGTCCGCCAGCTGCCAGCACCGCCCTACTGTAGCGCGCCCGGCGACAGCGGCTTGCCCGGCAGCAACGGCAGGGTCTTCGCCGGCAAGCGAAATTCCGCCGTCGGCGTCAGGCTCTGGCCGCGGGCGAAGCCGGGGTTCTGCGCCCTGCCGCGCAGCGGCGAGGCCTGCGGCAAGGCGAAGGGCAGATCATCGGCGACAGCCAGGGTTCCGGTGGCGACGAAGTGGTTGCCGTCGTGGCGTCCCGGACCCTGCGGCGCGAAGATGCCGCGCCCGACGAGCAGGTTGTTGATCGCCCAGACCTCGGTCGCGGCCGGCAGTCGCTCGCTCCAGACCTGCAGGAAGCGCCCGCCGGGCGTGTCGTCGACGAGGGTGTTGTGCGCCAGATAAAGCGCATTGTCCGGCCAGCGCTCACCTTCGGCGCCGTAGGAAACGACGACCGGGTTGTCGGTCGTGGCGCTCTGCCCGATGATGTTGCCAATGACCCAGGCAACCCCGCCATTCGGGAACTCGAGTTCGTACGAGGCGCTGCCGCCGACCCCGTCGACGAGCAGGTTGTAGAAGATCGAACTCTCGCGCGCCCGCGACTTGAGCAGGTGCCCGAGATGGCCCTGCTGAAAGCGACTGCCGCTGACCTTCAGGCGGGCAATCGTTCCGGCATAGAGCAGGTGATGCAGCGCACCGGCATGGCGGGGCGCTGCGCCGAACTCGCTGTCTTCGACTTCGAGCACGGCATCGGCGGCGTTGCTCGTCAGAATGCCCATTTCGTTGTCGAAGAAGGCGCAGCGGACGACCTTCAGGTGCCCGGCCTCGAAACGGATGCCGGCGCCGTTGCCGGCGGCGACGCGCGCACCGCGGAATTCGAGGTTGTCGATCGTCATCTGCGCGCTGCGCACCACCCACAGCGCCTTGCCCTCGGCGCTGTCCCCATCGGCGATGAGGACCGGCCGCTTGCCGACGCCGCGAATCGTCAACCGGTCCTGCGTCCAGACGACGGCCTGCCGCCGGTATTCGCCCGGGCGAATCTCGATCGTGTCGCCGTCGCGCGCCAGCCGCGCCGCCTCGCTGATGCTGCGCACCGCTTCCCGCTCGCCGACGACGATCGTCCGGCCGCCGCCGGCAACCGCCGGCTGGCCGTCGACAGCCGGGCGCGGACTGCCGGCGCTCCTCGCGGCAGGCGTCTCGACTGGCGACGAAGCGGCTGCCGGGCGAGCCGACGGCGGTCGCACGACCTCCAGTTGGCCCTGCTCGTTGCGGCGAATCGTGCCGAGTTCGGTCGGCGCCGGCGGCAGGTTGTCGGCCGCCAGTGGGCTGCCGAGGACAACCAGTGCCAGCGCGGCGCCGGCGGCGAGTCGCCGGGTGGTCACACGAGCCGGTCGCGCGTCGCGACCGGCGGCGGCAGCGAACCCGGCCGACGCGTCGTCAGCACAACTCGACCTGCGCGCCGAGTTCGACGACGCGGTTGGGTGGCAGCTTGAAGAACTCGGTTGCAGTATCGGCATTGCGGAACATCCAGTTGAACAGGGTCTGCCGCCAGTTTGCCATACGCGCGTGCTGTCCGGGAGGCAAACGGACGACCGTGTCGCGCCCGAGGAAGAAGGAGGTGGACATCAGGTCAAAGGCAAGTCCATCGGCCGCACAGAGGGCGAGCGCACGCGGCAGATCGGGTTCGTCCTTGAAGCCGTAGGCGACATGGACGCGGTGGAAGCCCTGACCGAGCGCCTCGACGCGGACACGCTCGGCCTCGGCGACGTGCGGCACATCGGCAACCGCCACGTTGAGGACGACCACCCGCTCGTGCAGCACCTGATTGTGGTTCAGGTTGTGCAGCAGGGCACGCGGCACCCCCTCGGGATGGGCGGTGAGAAAGACGCCGCTGCCGCTCACCCGTTGCGGCCCACCGATGGCAATGCTGGAGATGAAGTCGGCGAGCGAAATCGACTGCTGCCGCTGCCTTTCGGCGAGCAGCCGACGGCCGCGTCGCCAGGTCGACAGGAGAACGAAGACGGCCGTACCGACGGCCAGCGGGAACCAGCCGCCATCGACGATCTTGAGCACGTTGGCGGAAAAGAAGGCGAAGTCGACGACGACGAAGAAGACGAGAAAGAGTGCCGCGCGCGGCCAGCTCCATTGCCACAGGGCACGCACGACGACGAAGGCGAGCAGGGTGTCGATCATCATCGTCAGGGTGACGGCGATGCCGTAGGCCGAAGCCAGGTTGGACGACGAGCGGAAGCCGAGGACGACGACGATCACCGTCAGCAGGAGCAGCCAGTTGATGTTCGGTACGTAGATCTGGCCCTTCTCGCGCTCCGAGGTGAAGCGCACCTGGATGCGTGGGCAGTAGCCGAGCTGCATGGCCTGGCTGGTGAGCGAGAAGGCACCCGAGATCACCGCCTGCGAAGCGATCACCGTCGCCGTTGTGGCGAGGACGACCAGCGGCAGGACCAGTCGCTCGTCGGGAACGAGGCGGAAGAAGGGACTGGCGATCGCCTGCGGTTCGGCGAGGATCAGCGCGCCCTGGCCCAAGTAGTTCAGGTAGAGCAGCGGGAAGACGAGGGCAAACCACGCCCATTTTATCGCCCGCCGGCCAAAGTGTCCCATGTCCGCGTACAGCGCCTCGCCACCGGTGATCGCGAGGACGACCGAGCCCAGCGCGAGGAAGGCCATTCCCGGCTGGCCGAGGCAGAAGGACAACGCATACCAGGGGTTGATCGCCGCCAGAACCGACGGG
>JAEUOM010000226.1 GCA_016788495.1 Accumulibacter sp.
CGGCAGTTCGGCCACGGCGGAAGTCTCGGTGCCTGCGTCTGCCCCAAGAGGCAACAGCGCTGCCAGAATGAAAGTGCTCAAGTACGCTCGGTGTCTACCCATCAGAACTCTCCCTTCAGGTGAGGATGCTGCCATTCATTCGCCGGCAACGGCGCGCCCGATCACCAGGCGCTGGATATCGTTCGCCCCCTCGTAGATTTGGCAGACGCGCACGTCGCGATAGATCCGCTCGACCG
This sequence comes from Accumulibacter sp., assembly GCA_016788495.1. Classification (GTDB taxonomy): domain Bacteria; phylum Pseudomonadota; class Gammaproteobacteria; order Burkholderiales; family Rhodocyclaceae; genus Accumulibacter. Next base: position 237 of record JAEUOM010000226.1, read on the forward strand.
GAAAATCGCTGACATAGCCATAGCCGCCGAGGATCTGGATGGCGTCCGAGCAGGCGCGCTCGGCCATCTCGGAGGCGAACATCTTGGCCATCGACGCCTCCTTCAGGCACGGCCTGCCGGCGTCCTTGTAGGTCGCGGCACGCCAGACGAGCAGCCGGGCGGCATCGATCTGCGTCGCCATGTCGGCGAGGCGGAAGCTGACTGCCTGGTGCTCGATGATCGGCTTGCCGAAGGTCTCGCGCTCGCGCGCGTACTGCACCGCGGCTTCGAAGGCGGCGCGCGCCATGCCGACCGACTGGGCGGCGATGCCGATGCGACCGGCCTCGAGGTTCGACAGCGCGATGCGGTAGCCGTCGCCTTCCTGGCCGAGCAGGCACGAAGCCGGGATGCGGCAGTTGTCGAACAGGATCTGCGCCGTGTCCGAGGCACGCTGGCCCATCTTCTCCTCGATGCGGGCGACGATGTATCCCGGAGTCTCGGTCGGCACCAGGAAGCACGAGATGCCCTTCTTGCCAGCCGACCGGTCGGTGACCGCGAAGACGATCGCCACCTGGGCGTACTTGCCGGTGGTGATGAACTGCTTGACACCGTTGAGGACGAAATCGTCGCCGTCGCGGTCGGCGCGGGTGCTGATGGCAGCCGCGTCGGAGCCGGTATGCGGCTCGGTGAGACAGAAGCAGCCGAGCATCTCGCCACGCGCCAGCGGCTTCAGCCAGTTCTCCTTCTGCTCGTCGCTGCCGTACTTCATCGTGATGCCGCAGGCCAGCGAATTCTGCACGCTGACGATCGTCGACGTGGCGCCGTCGCCGGCGGCGATCTCCTCGAGGACGAGAACCAGTGACATGTAGTCCATGCCGGCGCCACCCCATTCCTCGGGGACGACCATGCCGAGCGCACCGAGCTCGCCCAGTTCGCGCAGCGCTTCGGCGGGGAAGGTGTGATGGCGGTCCCACTCGGCAGCGAAGGGCGCCAGCCGCTCCTGCGCGAAGTCACGCAGCGAATCGCGGATCATTTCCTGTTCCTGGGTCAAGATCATGCAGTCTTCTCCTTGCTGTGGGCGCCAGCCGCGAGCTGCGCGGCGGCGTGATTGGTCATCAGGACACCGGCGATCACCAATGAACCGCCCGCGAGAACGGCGATCCCGAGCCGCTCGTGCAGCAGCAGCGCGCCGAGCAGGACGGCGCTGACCGGGACCAGATTGATGAACGCGGCCGAGCGCGTGGCGCCGATCTCCTGCACGGCTGCGGCATACCAGGTGAAGGCCAGCGCGACACCGAAAATGCCGAGAAAGGCGATCGAGGTCCAGGCGCGCCAGGTCGTGTCCGCAAGGCTGAAGAGGGTGCCCTGCACGAGGGCGGCCGTGGTCAGCATCGCGCAGCCCGTGAGGCTGGCGCCGAAGGTCATCGCCAGCGGCGACAGCGAGCGGGTGGCGTGGCGGCCAATGAAGGTGTAAACCGCCCACAGCAGGCTGCAGCCGATGATCAGCCATTCGCCGACGCCGATCTGCCCGCTGACGAAGAGCTCCAGATGGCCGTTGCTGACCACCAGCAGGCAGCCGAACATCGCGACGATGATTCCCGCAGCCTTGAGCGGCGACATCGGCGCGCCGAAGAACAGCCAGTCACTGGCGGCGACCAAGGCCGGCGTCAACGCGACGACCAGCGCGCCCCGGCCAGCCTCGATCAGTTGCAGGCCGTAAAGGAAACAGAGGTTGTAGAGGAAGATGCCGCTGGCGCCAAGCGCCGTCAGGGTCAGCCAGTCGCCGCGCGACCAGCGCGGCCAGCCTTCACGCTGGACGACGAGGGTGCCGAGCAACAGTGCGGCGAGCAGGAAGCGCCAGCTCGCTACGGCCAGCGGTGCCGCCTCACTGACGGCAACCCGGCCGGCGATCCAGGTGGCGCCCCAGAGCACGGCGGTGGCGACGAGCTTGAGATAGGTCGCCGACGGTGCCGCCGCGCGCGCGGCCAGACTGCTCACGACGTGCTCACTTGGGCAGCGCCTCGAGCGCCAGGCTGCAGTTGGTCAGCACGTCTTCGCGGCGATGCACGGTCACCCCGAGATCGCGCAGCAGACCGTCGTGCAGGCCATAGATCCAGCCGTGCACGGTCAACGGCTGGCCGCGTTGCCAGGCATCCTGGACGACGAAGGTGTGGCAGACGTTGGCCACCTGTTCCAGCACGTTGAGCTCGCACAGGCGGTCGTGCTGCCGTTCCGCGGGCAGCTCGTCCACCAGCGCCAGGTGCTTGTCGTGCACGTCGCGCACATGTCGCAGCCAGATGTCGACCAGGCCGGCACGATCACGTTGCAGCGCCGCCTTGACACCGCCGCAGCCATAGTGGCCAACGACCATGATGTGTCGTACCTTGAGCACATCGACCGCGAACTGGACGACCGACAGGCAATTGAGGTCGGTATGCACGACGACGTTGGCGACGTTGCGATGCACGAACAGCTCGCCCGGCAGCAGGCCGCAGATCTCGTTCGCCGGTACGCGCGAATCGGAGCAGCCGATCCAGAGGTACTGTGGCGTCTGCAGGCGCGACAATTTGAGAAAGTACTCCGGGTCGATCTGCTGCATGCGATCCGCCCAGGCACGATTGAAGTCGAAGAGGTGAAACAGGTTCTCGGTCGCCACCTCTTCGGCCGACCAGTTCTCCAGGTCGAGGGCGAGAAACATCGTTCCTTCGAGAGGCGTCTGGTAGTAGGCCGGCGTCTCCTTGAAACCGAGTTCGCGGTAGAGCTTGACGGCGACGCGCATCGCCGGCAGCGTATCGAGCAACAGCTTGCGGTAACCGATTTCCTTCGCCGCCTTGATGGCAGCCAGCGTCAGGTCGCGGCCGACACCGTAGCTGCGGTGGCGTGGTTCGACGTACAGCCGCTTCAGTTCGCACAGCCCCGACGAGAACGGGCGAATCGCCACGCAGCCAGCCGGCTCCCCATCGCGTTCGGCGTAGAACAGCCGCCCCGCCGGCGGCACGTACGCTCCCGGCAGCGCAGCCATCTCCTGGTCGAATTCCTGGAACGAAAGGTCGACGCCCAGCCAGGCAGCGTAGTTGCGGATGAACTGGCGTACGTGCTCGAGTTGCACGCCGTCAGCGGCGGTCAGGATGCTCAGCTTGGTGCTC
>JAEUOM010000239.1 GCA_016788495.1 Accumulibacter sp.
GCCGGAGATGGTTTCCGGGCAGGCGCTGGATACCTTTCCGCGCCTGCTGGTCGAGCATGCTCGAGTACGCGGCGGCAAGCCGGCGATGCGCGAGAAGGACCTGGGTATCTGGCAGTGCTGGACCTGGGCCGATGTCGCCGAGGAGGTGCGCGCGCTCGCCAGCGGTCTCGCCGAGATGGGTTTCCGGCGTGGCGACAATCTGGCGATCGTCGGCGACAACCGGCCGCGCATGTACATGATGATGACCGCCGTCCAGTGTCTCGGCGGCGTGCCGGTACCGCTCTACCAGGATGCGGTGGCGAGCGAGATGCTGTTCGCCCTGCTTGACGCCGAGGTGCGCTTCATCTTCGTCGAGGACCAGGAGCAGGTCGACAAGCTGCTCGAGATCCGGGAGCAGTTGCCGTTGCTCGAGCACCTCTTCTACGACGATGCGCGCGGCATGCGCCACTATACGCAGCCGGACATCCACGACATCCGCGAACTGATGGCCATGGGGCGCATCCATAACCGCAACCATCCCGACCTGCTGGCGAGCGAGATCGCCGCCGGTGTCGCCGACGACGTCAGCGTCATGCTCTACACCTCGGGCACCACCGGCCAGCCGAAGGGAGTTCGCCTGACGCACGCCGCCTTCATCAGTGCCGCCCGTGGCGGCGCCGCTTTCGACCGTCTGAGTGCTGACGACGACATCCTGTCCTACCTGCCGATGGCGTGGGTCGGCGACCACCTCTTCTCCTTCGCGCAGGCCATGCTCACCGGTTTCACGATCAACTGTCCGGAGTCGGCCGAGACGGTGATGAACGATCTGCGCGAGATCGGTCCGACCTATTATTTCGCCCCGCCGCGGGTGTTCGAGAATCTGCTGACGCAGGTGATGATCCGCATGGAAGACGCCAGCCGCATCAAGCAGAAAATGTTTCACTTCTTCATGGCGGTGGCGCGACGCAGTGGTGCCGAGATTCTCGACCGCCAGGCGGTATCGCTGCCCGACCGCATCCTGTATGCGCTGGGCGACGTGCTCGTCTATGGTCCGCTGAAGAACGTTCTCGGCATGAGCCGGATCCGCATCGCCTATACCGCCGGCGCGGCGATCGGCCCGGACCTGTTTCGCTTCTACCGCTCGATCGGCATCAACCTGAAGCAGCTCTACGGACAGACCGAGACCTGCGCCTACGTCTGTCTGCAGCCCGACGGACAGATCAGGTTCGACAGCGTCGGCAAGCCGGCGCCGGGAGTCGAGGTGAAGATCGCCGACAACGGCGAGATCCTGGTACGCGGTCCGATGCTGCTCAAGGAGTACTACAAGCGCCCCGACGCGACGGCCGAGGCGCTCAATGCCGATGGCTATTTCATGACCGGCGACGCAGGTGTGTTCGACGCAGATGGCCACCTGAAGATCATCGATCGCGCGAAGGATGTCGGCAAGCTGGCGAATGGCGCCATGTATGCACCGAACTACATCGAGAACAAGCTCAAGTTCTTCCCGCACATCAAGGAAGCGGTGGTCTTCGGCGACCGCCGCGAGATGGTCTGTGCCTTCATCAACATCGACATCGGCGCCGTCGGCAACTGGGCCGAGCGGCGCGGCCTCGCCTATTCGGGCTACACCGACCTGGCGGGCAAGCCGGAGGTGTATGGACTGGTCCAGGAATGCATCGAGAAGGTGAATGCCGAACTGGTGGGCGAAGGGCCACTTGCCGATTCGCAGATTCACCGTTTCCTCATCCTGCACAAGGAACTCGATCCGGACGACGACGAGCTGACGCGAACGCGCAAGGTACGCCGCAACTTCGTCGCCGAGAAGTACGCGCCGCTGATCGACGCCCTCTACGCCGGACACCGCAGCCAGTACATCGAGACCGCGGTCAAGTTCGAGGATGGGCGGCAGGGCAAGGTCGCTGCCGAGCTGGCGATCCGCGAGCCGAAGACCTTCCCGATCGAGGGGAGGGCCGCCCGATGAGCCGCGAATTCGGCGAGCTCATTCTCGACCTGCAGAACGTCTCGCTCGCCTTCGGTGGCGTCAAGGCACTCACCGACATTTCCTTCGATGTGCGCGAACACGAGATCCGCGCCATCATTGGCCCGAACGGCGCCGGCAAGAGTTCGATGCTGAATGTGATCAACGGCGTCTATCGGCCACAGCAGGGCGAGATCATCCTGCGCGGCCAGCACTTCACGCGCATGAACCCGTACAAGGCGGCGTGTGCCGGCATCTCGCGCACCTTCCAGAACATCGCGTTGTTCAAGGGGATGAGTGTCATCGACAACCTGATGACCGGGCGCAATCTCAAGATCCGGAGCAATCTGCTGCAACAGGCCTTCTGGTGGGGGCCGGCACGACGCGAGGAACTGGCGCATCGGGCCCGGGTCGAGGAGGTGATCGACTTTCTCGAGATCCAGCACATCCGCAAGACGCCGGTCGGGCGCCTGCCCTATGGGCTGCAGAAGCGCGTCGATCTTGGCCGGGCGCTGGCGATGGAGCCGAGCATCCTGCTCCTCGACGAGCCGATGGCCGGAATGAATGTCGAGGAAAAGCAGGACATGTGTCGCTTCATCCTCGACGTCAATGACCAGTTCGGCACGACGATCGTCCTCATCGAGCATGACATGGGCGTGGTGATGGACATCTCCGACCGGGTGGTGGTGCTCGACTACGGGCGCAAGATCGGCGATGGGGTTCCCGACGCGGTGCGCACGAATCCGGAAGTGATCAGTGCCTACCTTGGCGCCAGCCACTGAGGAGCGCAGGACATGGGTTTCTTCATCGAGACATTGATCGGTGGCCTGATGGCCGGCATGCTTTATTCGCTCGTCGCGCTCGGCTTCGTCCTCATTTTCAAGGCGTCGGGCGTGTTCAACTTCGCGCAGGGGGCGATGGTGCTCTTCGCTGCGCTGGCGATGGCGCGCTTCTCGGCCTGGGTTCCCGAGTGGCTCGGGGTCGACAGTCGCCTGCTGGCGAACGGCATCGCTTTTGTCCTCAGCGGCGCGCTGATGTTCGCCGTCGCCTGGCTGATCGAGCGTCTGGTCCTGCGGCACCTGGTCAACCAGGATGGTGCGACGTTGCTGATGGCCACCCTCGGCATCGCCTACGTTCTCGAAGGAGTCGGCAGCAGCATCTTCGGCAGCGACATCTACAAGATCGATGTCGGCATGCCGAAGGAGCCGGTGATGATCCTCGAGGAAAGCATCGAGGGCGGGCTGCTGATCAACAGGGAGGACTTCGTCGCCGCGTTGATTGCCGCCTTGCTGGTCAGCCTGCTCTGGCTTTTCTTCCAGAAGACGGCCACCGGTCGTGCGCTGCGGGCGGTGGCTGACGACCACCAGGCGGCGCAGTCGATCGGCATTCCGCTCAATCGCATCTGGGTCATCGTCTGGTGTGTTGCCGGGCTCGTCGCGCTGGTTGCCGGCATCATCTGGGGATCCAAGCTCGGGGTTCAGTTCTCGCTGGCGACGGTCGCCCTGCGCGCCCTGCCGGTGGTCATCCTGGGTGGCCTGACGTCGATTCCCGGCGCGATCATCGGCGGCCTGATCATCGGCGTCGGCGAGAAGCTTTCGGAGGTCTATCTCGGCCCATTCATCGGCGGCGGCATCGAGATCTGGTTCGCTTATCAGTTGGCGCTGGTCTTTCTGCTGTTCAGGCCGCAGGGGCTGTTCGGCGAGAAGATCATCGACCGCGTCTAACCCGGGAGCGAGCACGTGCTCTACAGAGAAAACGGTCAGTTCAAGACTTCCTACGCCGCCGACCAGCAGATCTTCGCGATCGCTCAGGATCGCTGGGCGATTCTTGCCATCATTGTCTTCGCCTTGGTCGGCGTGCCACTGCTGGTCGACGAGTATCTCTTCCGGGCCATCCTGATTCCCTTCCTGATCCTGTCGCTGGCGGCGCTCGGGGTCAATATCCTGGTCGGCTACTGCGGCCAGATCACTCTCGGTGCCGGCGCCTTCATGGCCGTCGGCGCCTATGCCGCGTACAACTTCCACATTCGCATCGACGGCCTGCCGCTGCTCGTTTCCTTCCTCCTCGGTGGGTGCACGGCGGCGGCCGTCGGCATCGTCTTCGGCATTCCGAGCCTGCGCGTCCGCGGCCTGTATCTGGCGGTCGCGACGCTCGCCGCGCAGTTCTTCACCGACTGGGTGTTTCTGCGTGTTCCGTGGTTCACCAACAATGCCTCGTCGGGATCGGTGTCGGTCGCCAACCTGCAGATTCTCTCATGGCGGATCGAGACGCCGGTCGACAAGTACCTCCTCTGCCTGACGATCCTGGTGGTCTTTGCGCTGCTGGCGAAGAACATGACGCGCTGCGCGATCGGTCGGCAGTGGATGGCGATCCGCGACATGGACGTGGCGGCTGAGGTAATCGGCATCCGGCCGCTCTTTGCCAAGCTCTCGGCCTTCGCCGTCAGCTCCTTCTTCGTCGGCACGGCCGGTGCGCTCTGGGGTTTTGTTCACCTGGCGTCGTGGGAGCCGGCAGCGTTCTCGGTTGACCGTTCGTTCCAGTTGCTGTTCATGGTGATCATCGGCGGTCTCGGATCGATCATGGGCAGTTTCTTCGGCGCGGCGTTCATCGTCATCCTGCCGATCGCGCTGAACCAGTTCCTGCCGGCGATCGGCAGCGTCTTCGGCGTCAGCATCTCGACCGCCGGCGTGTCGCACGCCGAACTGATCATCTTCGGCGCGCTGATCATCTTCTTCCTGATCAAGGAGCCGCATGGCATTGCCCGCATGTGGTCCACCGGCAAGGAGAAATTGCGGCTCTGGCCGTTTCCGCATTGACGGCGGTGATCGGCTCTCGCCTGTTGCAGCGCCATCCTGGCGCGTAGTGCTCGACGTACCACGGTGTTCACAACTCGAGGAGACATTGATGAAACTGCAGCAACTGATTCGGATGGCGTCGGCGGCGCTCGCGCTGTTTTCGTCGTTGACTGCTCCGCCGGTTCTGGCGCAAGCCAAGGAGCAGTTCTTTCCGGTGCTTGTTTACCGCACCGGCGCCTATGCGACCAATGGTCAGCAGTGGGCGAATGGTTATCTCGATTACCTCAAACTGATCAATGCCAAGGGGGGCATCAACGGCGTCAGGATCAGTTTCGAGGAATGCGAGACGGCATATGCGACCGACCGGGGCGTCGAGTGCTATGAGCGCCTGAAGGGCAAGGGCGGTGGTGCGACGGTCTTTCAGCCGCTGTCCACCGGGATCACCTTTGCCCTGACCGAGAAGGTGCCGGTAGACAGGATCCCGCTGATCACCGCGGGTTACGGGCGCAGCGAATCGCAGAACGGCGCCGTCTTCACCTGGAACTTTCCGCTCCTCGGAACCTACTGGGTCGGTGCCGACGTCGCCATCCAGCACATCGCGAAGAAGGAGGGCGGGATCGCCAAGCTGAAGGGCAAGAAGATCGCTCTGGTTTACCACGACAGCCCCTACGGCAAGGAGCCGATTCCGATCCTGCAGGAACTGGGCAAGACCCATGGCTTCGACGTGCAGTTGTTGCCGGTGGCGCACCCGGGAGTCGAGCAGAAAGCCACCTGGCTGCAGATCAGGCAGCAGAAGCCCGACTATGTGCTGCTCTGGGGTTGGGGCGTGATGAACTCGACCGCCTTGCGTGAGGCCCAGTCGACCGGCTATCCGCGCGACCGGATGATCGGCATCTGGTGGGCCGGCGCTGAGCCGGACGTCAAGGACGTCGCCGAGGGCGCCAAGGGGTATAGTGCGCTGACCCTGCAGCACGGTGCCGAGCCGGGATCGAAAGTGGTCAAGGAGATTCTCGACCTCGTCTATGCGAAGGGCCAGGGCACCGGTCCGAAGGACGAGGTGGGCCAGGTGCTCTACATGCGCGGCCTGATCTCGGCGATGCTCGGCGTCGAAGGCGTACGCAAGGCGCAGGAGCGCTACGGCAAGGGCAAGGTGATGACCGGCGAGCAGGTCCGCTGGGGCCTTGAAAACCTCAATCTCGACCAGAAGGCACTCGACGCGATGGGTTTTGCTGGCGTCATGCGGCCGGTGCAGACCTCCTGCCTCGACCACATGGGATCGTCGTGGGTGCGCGTCCATACCTGGAACGGCAGCAAGTGGGAGTTCAGTTCGGACTGGTACCAGGCTGACGAAAAGGTGATTCGGCCGATGGTGATGCTGGCGTCGGGCAAGTACGCGGACGAGAAGAAGATCAAGCCGCGCACTCCCGAGGAATGCAGGAAGTAGTCCGTGGCCGACTCGCCGGGACGCGAGTCGATGCTCAAGCCCGCCCGCGTTGCGGGCGGGCTTGAGCGCAGCAGCAGCGCAGGAGCGCCATGAGCAGCGACAACATACTTCTCCGGGTCAACAGCATCGAGGTGATCTACAACCACGTCATCCTCGTTCTGAAGGGGGTTTCGTTCAGCGTTCCGGAAGGCGGGATCGTCGCCCTGCTCGGTGGCAATGGTGCCGGCAAGACGACCACCCTGCGCGCCGTGAGCAACCTGCTGCGCGGCGAGCGCGGTGAAGTGACGAAGGGCACGATCGATCTGCGAGGTGAACGCATCGAGGCCTTGACACCGGCAGAACTGGTCCGGCGTGGCGTCATCCAAGTGATGGAGGGGCGGCACTGCTTTGCCCACCTGACCGTCGAAGAGAACCTGCTGACCGGTGCCTACGCGCGCCGCGATGGCAAGGCGGCGATCGCGCAGACGCTGGAGAAGGTCTACTCCTACTTCCCGCGACTGAAGACGCGGCGCGGCAGCCAAGCCGCCTACACCTCGGGCGGCGAGCAGCAGATGTGCGCCATCGGCCGGGCGCTGATGGCCAGTCCGCGCATGGTGCTGCTCGACGAACCATCAATGGGGCTGGCGCCGCAGATCGTCGACGAGGTCTTCGGCATTGTCAGGGATCTCAACCAGAAGGAGGGCGTGACCTTCCTGCTCGCCGAGCAGAACACCAACATGGCGCTGCGTTACGCCGATTTCGGCTATATTCTCGAAAATGGCCGCGTGGTGATGGAGGGCGCGGCCAGGGATCTGGCGGCCAACGAGGATGTCAAGGAGTTCTACCTCGGCCTGTCGTCGGGTGGGCGGAAGAGTTTTCGCGACGTCAAGCATTATCGCCGACGCAAGCGCTGGTTGTCGTGATCGGCGGCGCAGCAAGCGCTGCGAGCGAGCGAACGACTGCACGGATCATGGGGATGGGCGAGGAGTGAGCGAGCGCGCAACGCGGACCATCGGCCACGCAGCAGATGGCTGCATCACCACCGCGGCGAAGAGCAGGACAAGCACGTCGCGGTTGGCGTTGATCGGCACACTTCTGCTGGTGATTGCGCTGCCGGCCGCTGCGGCGCCAGCGGCCGGCAGCGCCCGGCTGACACCGCAGCCGGGGGACTGCGTGATCCTGCGCGAAGGCGGCAGCGGCTGGCTGCTGAAGGCGCCGACCTACTGGTTGCGTGGTACGATCGACCGGCTTGTACGCGAGCGACGGATGGCCGCGCTCTGTCCGCAGATCGGCAAGCCGATGGCGGCCTTCACGCGCGCCGACCATGCGCGCTTGGCGGCGGCGGTACCCTGCGTGACGAGCGCAGCGGACGTCGGCGAAATCGAGGTGCTGCGCGTGCACGTGCGGGTGGATTCGTGGGAAACACCGTGGTCACACCAGAACATGGCTCCGGGCTGGCTGTTTCGCGGACAGTTTCTCGATCAGACGCTGAACAAGGGAATGGTGATCGACATGGATGCCAGTTGGCTCGAGTTCTGCGAGGCGGAAGCTTGAGCGGCGCACCGCTTTGCGGCGTGCGCGTTCTCGATCTGACTCGCCTGCTCCCCGGCCCCGTGGCGACGCTGCATCTCGCCGACCTCGGGGCCGATGTGATCAAGATCGAGGACCATGTGGCCGGTGACTACGCGCGCATCCTCGGCGACGGCCCGGACGGCGTCAGCGTCTTCTACCGCTGCGTCAATCGCAACAAGCGCGGACTGCGCCTCGATCTCAAGCAGGCGAAAGGAAAACAGGTCTTCCTGCGCCTCGTGCGCGACGCCGACGTGGTCGTCGAGAGCTTCCGGCCAGGCGTCAGCGACAAGCTGGGGATCGGCTACACGGCCCTGCGTGCGGTCAACCCGCGCCTCGTCTACTGCGCGATCACCGGCTACGGTCAGACAGGTCCGCTGGCGATGGCTGCCGGTCACGATCTCAACTACATCGGCCTCGCCGGCGTTCTCGATCAGATCGGTGTCGATGGCGGTCAGCCGGCGATCCCCAACCTGCAGGTGGGCGATTTGCTCGGTGGCGCGCTGACCGCGGCGATGGGCATCCTGGCGGCGCTCTTCGACGCCCGGCGCAGCGGTCAGGGGCGTCTGGTCGATGTGGCGATGAGCGAAGCGGTGCTGGCGCACAACCTGTTTCCCTTCTTCGCCGTGCAGACCTCGGGCCATGTGCCGGCGCGTGGCGGCGATCAGCTCAGCGGCGGCGATGCCGGCTACGGCGTCTACGCCACCGCCGATGGTCGCTACATGGCGGTGGCGCCGCTCGAAAGGAAGTTCTGGGACGTCTTTTGCAACGCCCTCGGGCGACCCGACTGGAAGCCGCGGCACGCGGCACGCGGCACCGCGGCCGCTGCCTTGCGCAGCGAACTCGCGGCGCTCTTCGCCAGCCGGGACCAGGCCAGCTGGAGCGATTTCTTTGCCGGTATCGACTGCTGCGTGACGCCGGTGCTGTCGGTCGACGAAGCCCTCCGCCATCCCCATTTCGCCGTCCGCGGCATGGTCGTCGAGGCCGACGGCGTGCGTCAGTACGCGCCGCCGCTGAAGCTCTCGGGCTGGGTCTTCGCCGTCGAGCGGGCAGCCCCGTCGCCCGGCGAGCATGCGGCGGAGATCCTGCATGAGGCCGGTTTCACTGCCGACGAGGTGGCTGCCCTGCAGCAGGCGTCGGTGATCTGAGGCCTGGGCAGCCTCCCCCGGCCGGCGCACTGCCCGGCTGGCGCGCGTTTCCCGCGGCACCTGCCACCGCGCCGGGCACGTCCCCGCCAGCTTCAGGTCTTGGGCGGCTCTTCCTGCGGCTGCCTGGCCTGCACGGCTGCCGTCGCGGCCTTCTGCATCTGTTCCTGCATCTGCTGCAGCAGCGTCAGCGGCCACAGCGCGGCCTGCTTCAGGGCCTCGTTGCCGCTGCCGGCTTCGACCAGGCTGCCGCCCTGAGCCTCTTCAGCGGCGCCGGCCGTACCGTAGCTGCTTGCCATCTGGCCCATCGCGCGCACGGCGTTGAGTGTCACGCACTGCATCTCGAGCCCCTGGATCGTCATCTGCAGCATCGACAGGTTCATCTTCAGCCAGTTCTCTACGGCCTTGAGGTCGCGAATCTTCTTCTCGATGTCTTCGACGTTGAGGGTCGGGGTGACCATGCCCGGCATGGAGACACCCATGCTGCCCCACATTTTCCTGGCAAAGCTCAGCGGATCGGGTACGGAATTGAGGTTCGACATTCTTCTTGCTCCGGTGTGATGGGGTGCCCCATCTTAACAAAGTTGCGCGGGTTCGGGCGGCGGCCGCCGTCGTTCGCTTTGCCGGCCTGCGGCGGCCGACGGTGGTGCAGCTTCAGACACGGTAACAGTAAAGGCGGGTGTGCCGGCGGTCATCGACATCGATTTCGTGCGTCGCGGCGACACCGGGCACGGCGAAGCTGTTGCTGATGAAGAGGCTTCCGGGGCGCATCTCGCGGCCCACCTTCTCCCACAGTGCAGCCATCGGGGTCGGCGAGAGGAAGGCGTAGACGACATTGTAGCTCGCCAGATCGGTCTGCCAGAAATCGCCCCAGCGCCACGCACAGTTGGCAGTGGTCAGCGTGCGCACGCGGCCGACCAGCCAGGTGGCCGGTGCGTTCTCGACCGCGGTGAAGGAGGCGTCCGGTCGCGCTGCGGCCAGTGGCTGGACGATGCTGCCGATGCCGGCGCCGAGGTCGAGGAAGCGCAGGTCATCGTACTCGCGCGTCAGCGCCGAGAGCGCCGCGACGGTCCGCCTGCTGGAGAAGTAGAGCGGGACCTGGCCGGACAGAGCGCCGCGATAGACGAGCAGCAGCAGCATGAAGGCGAACAGGAACCAGCCTGGGTCGATCTGCAGCAGCGAGACGCCCCAGGCCAGCGGAACGAAGATGGTGTGCAGGATCCGCCACCACCAGGGCTGCCGGCTGAGGGTGGCGAGGAGCAGGGCGACCGCTCCGGTGGCGAAAGCCGTCTGCGGCCACGGCAGTTGTTCGCCGCGAATGCCGTAGTAGGGCCAAGCGAGCGAGAGCACGGCGAGCACGGCGGCGAATTGCAGCGCCAGTTGCCGCAGCGGTCGCGTCAGCGCTGCTGCGGGTGCGTCGCCGGGGTCCGGTAGGGGGGCAGGCAGGGACAAGCAGTGGCTCCTTGAGGCTGTGCGGCGTGTTGTACGTCCAGGGCCGGTTCTTGCGCTCAGGTTGCGGTTGTCGCGGCGGCTGCCGGCGGCAGCAGAAGCGCTCGCAGTGCCTCGCGCCGGGGCCGCATTCTTTGCACCGACGCCGCTTTGACGTGCCCGAAGCCGCGCACCTCTTCGGGCAGCGCGGCCAGTTCGATGGCGGTGGCCAGCGTCGTCGCGTCAAGGCGTGCGAGCAGCAGTCCGATGTCGGCTTCGTAATCGGCGAGCAGTTGTCGTTCCAGTTTCCTTTCCTCGCTGCCGGCAAAGGGATCGAAGGCGGTGCCGCGCACCCCCTTTAGCGCGCTCAGTGCGCGCAGCACGCGCATCATCCACGGCCCGTAACTGCGTTTTCCGACCCTGCCGGTCGCCGGATCGGCTTTCGCCAGCAGCGGCGGCGCAAAGTGAAAGCGGATCCGGAAGTCGCCCTCGAACTGCTCCGCCAGTTGTTGCCTGAACGCCGGGTCGGCGTGCAGTCGTGCGACTTCGTACTCGTCCTTGACTGCCAGCAGCTTGAAGTAGCTGCGCGCAACCGCCTCGCTCAGGCCGGTCGACCGCAAGGGCAGTTCGCTCGCCCGCACCCGTTCGACCAGCTGGCGGTAGCGTTCGGCGTAGCGCGCATCCTGGTAGTCGGTGAGCGCAACGATGCGGCGGCTGATCGTTTCGTCGAGGCTGGCCGAGAGCCGGTGTGCCGCCGGCTCGCTGGCCGGAATCGTCAGCCGCCGCACCGACTCCGGATCGTGCGCCGCCCGCCGGCCCCAGAGGAAGGCTTGGCGGTTCTGCTCCACCGCAGTGCCGTTGAGTTCGATGGCGCGGTCGATGGCCGCCAGCGACAGCGGCACCAGCCCGTTCTGCCAGGCGGCGCCGAGCAGCAGGAGATTGCCGTAGATGCCGTCGCCCATCAGGCGGCGCGACATCTCGGCCGTGTCGAGGAACAGCGAGCTGCCCGCACCACAGGCCTCGTCAATCTGCTCCTGCAGGCGCTGCTGCGGGAACTGCCAGTCGGGGTTGCGGGTGAATTCGGCGGTGGGCGTTCCGGCGACGTTGATCACCGCCCGGGTCTTCCCGACGAGAAGCTTCGACAGCGCTTCGCTGCTGGCGCTGACCAGCAGATCGCCGCCGATGACCGCGTCCGCCTCGCCGGTGGCGATGCGTGCGGCGTGGATGTCCTGTGGGCGGTCGGCAATCCGCAGGTGCGAGAAGACGGCGCCGAACTTCTGCGCCAGGCCGGTCATGTCGAGCACCGAAACGCCCTTGCCATCGAGGTGGGCGGCCATTCCGAGCAGGGCGCCAAGGGTGACGACACCGGTCCCGCCGACCCCGGTGATGAGGATGTTGAACGGCCGTTCGGTGTTGGCCAGCGGTGGGTCGGGGAGGGTGGCGAGCGTACCGGCGTCGGTGGCGACGGCGCTGCCGCGGCGCAGTCTGCCGCCTTCGATGGTGACGAAGCTGGGGCAGAAGCCGTTGACGCACGAATAGTCCTTGTTGCACGACGACTGGTCAATCGCCCGCTTGCGACCGAACTCGGTTTCCACGGGGACCACCGACAGGCAGTTCGACTGCACACCACAGTCACCACATCCTTCACAGACCGCCTCGTTGATGAACACGCGCCGCGCTGGATCGGCGAGCTTGCCGCGCTTGCGCCGGCGGCGCTTCTCGGTGGCGCAGGTCTGCTCGTAGATCAGGACCGAGACGCCGCGGTGCTCGCGCAGCTCCCGCTGGACGGTGTCGAGCTGGTCGCGGTGATGTACCGGCGTATTCGGTGCCAAGTCGCGCCGTTGCCGATACTTCGCCGGTTCGTCGCTGACGATGACGATGCGGCTGATGCCTTCGGCTTCGAGCTGGCGCGTCAGCTGGCCGACGCTCAGCTGGCCGTCTACCGGCTGGCCGCCGGTCATCGCAACGGCGTCGTTGTAGAGGATCTTGTAGGTGATCGAGACGCCGGCGGCAACCGCCTGGCGGATCGCCAGCAGGCCGGAGTGGAAGTAGGTACCGTCGCCGAGGTTGGCGAAGATGTGGCGGTCGCCGGAAAACGGCGCCTGGCCGACCCAAGTGACGCCTTCGCCGCCCATGTGGGTGAAGGTTGCGGTATTGCGGTCCATCCACGTCACCATGTAGTGGCAACCGATACCGGCGACGGCGCGCGAGCCTACCGGCAGGCGCGTCGAGGTGTTGTGCGGGCAGCCGGAGCAGAAGTACGGCGTACGCTGCATGGTGGTGCCGCCGGCCGTCGGCGCCGTCGCGGCGGCGAGACTCTGCTGCTTGGCCTCGAGCAGTTGCAGGCGGGCCTCGATGGCCGGCGAGGTGAAGAAGCGGCCGATGCGCGCCGCCAGCGCACGTGCCACCTGCGCCACCGACAGCTCGCCGGCTGCCGGCAGCAGCCAGTCGCCATGGCGCAGGTGGCCGCTGCCGGTCGGCAGCAACGACCATTCGCCCTTCTCGTCGAACTTGCCGACGACGCGCGGCCGGACATCCTCACGCCAGTTGTACAGTTCCTCCTTCAGCTGGTACTCGAGCAGCTGCCGCTTCTCCTCGACCACCAGGATCTCTTCGAGGCCCTCGGCGAAGCGACGGACACCATCGGCTTCGAGCGGCCAGACCATGCCGACCTTGTAAAGCCGGATGCCAATGCGCGCTGCCAGCGCGTCGTCGATGCCGAGCTCGTCGAGCGCCTGTCGGACGTCGAGGTAGGCCTTGCCGGCGGTGATGATCCCCAGGCGGGCGGGGTTGTCGGGGTCGTTGCTGTCGATCAGGACGCGGTTGAGGTGATTGGCCCGGCAGTAGGCGAGCGCCGCGTATAGCTTGTGGTTGAGAAGGCGTGCTTCCTGGTGCAGCGGCGGATCGGGCCAGCGGATGTTGAGTCCATGCGGGTCATTGCTCGGCATCTCGTAGTCGTCGGGCAGGCGAATGACCGTGGCCGCGGGGTCGATCGCCACCGATGCCGAGGTCTCGACGGTATCGGCAAGCGCCTTCATCACCACCCAGCAGCCCGAGTAACGGCTCATCGCCCAGCCATGCAGGCCGTAATCGAGATACTCCTGGACGTTCGCCGGGTAGAGGACCGGCATCATCACCGCCTTGAAGATGTGTTCGGTCTGGTGCGGCAGGGTCGATGACTTCGCCGCATGATCGTCGCCGGCGATGACCAGCACGCCACCCTTGCTGGCCGTTCCGGCAGCGTTGGCATGGCGGAAGACGTCGCCGCAGCGGTCCACACCGGGACCCTTGCCGTACCACATGGCGAAGACGCCGTCGTGGCGCGCGCCGGGGAAGAGCCCGAGTTGCTGCGTGCCCCAGACCGCGGTCGCCGCCAGGTCTTCGTTGACCGCCGGCTGAAAGACGATGCGGTGGGCGTCGAGATGGGGCTTCGCTTTCCACAAGGCCTGGTCGAGTCCTCCGAGCGGACTGCCGCGGTAGCCGGAGATGAAACCCGCCGTATTCAGCCCCGCCGCGTGATCGCGCAGCGCTTGCAGCATCGGCAGCCGCACCAGTGCCTGCGTGCCGCTGATGAAGACGCGGCCCGATGTCGCCGTGTACCGGCTGTCGAGCGTGATCGACAGTTCACCCATGGTGTCTCCTCCTCTTTTTTTGAGCCCTCGCCCGCGCTGTGCGGGGATCGACTCACCCTGCGCGAGGCGCGCGCCGAAGCGTTGCCGCAGGCTGCTGCGGACTGCCGGCGGCAGCGATTGCCGCGCGGGCTGCAGTGTCTCATCGCGGACCGCTCCGGGGAACGGGATGCCGGTCGATTCTACGCCGTCGGCCGGCAACCGTGCAGCTGTTGCGGTGGCGCATGCGGCTGCCGGTGCACGCGTGCGGCTGCCGGTGCACGCGTGCTGTCGGGGCGAAAAACCATTTGACAATCCGTCCTTCGCGCTTCAGAATCGCGGGTTCTTGGCTGGAGGGATACCCAAGTGGCCAACGGGATCAGACTGTAAATCTGACGGCTCCGCCTTCGAAGGTTCGAATCCTTCTCCCTCCACCACAAGCGCCGCTGTTGGTGATGGCGTTCAATC
>JAEUOM010000003.1 GCA_016788495.1 Accumulibacter sp.
GCATCGCCACCTGCCAGGGTTCGCCGGCAGCGTCCCTCCCCTGCCAATTGGCCGGGCTTCGCGCTATCATGGCGCCCTTCATCGATCTTGACCGTCTCACCAGGAAATCCAATGGCGACCTATTCTACCAACGAATTCAAATCGGGCCTGAAAGTGATGCTCGAGGGCGACCCCTGCACCATCCTCGAGAACGAGTTCGTAAAACCCGGCAAGGGGCAAGCGTTCAACCGCGTCAAGCTGCGCAACCTGAAGACCAACCGCGTCTGGGAGAAGACCTTCAAGTCCGGCGACTCGCTTGAGGGCGCCGACGTCATCGACCGCGAACTGCAGTACCTGTACAGCGATGGCGAGTTCTTCCACTTCATGGAACCCGAGAACTTCGAGCAGTACCAGGCGAGCAGCGACACCGTCGGCGACGCGGCGCTCTGGCTCAGGGAGCAGGACACCTGCACCGTGACCCTGTACAACGGCGCGCCGCTCGCCGTCAGCCCGCCGAACTTCGTCGAACTAGAGATCGTCCACACCGAGCCCGGAATCCGCGGCGACACCGCCCAGGGCGGCAGCAAACCGGCACGCCTGGCGACCGGCGCGACGGTGAAGGTGCCGCTGTTCGTCAACGAGGGCGAGATCATCAAGTGCGACACGCGTTCGGGCGAGTACGTCTCGCGCGTCAAGTCCTGATCGCTGCCGCCCGGGCGGCGCGGACAGCCGCTCGCGGCGAGAGCCCGCGACCACCCGGCCGGCGGCCCGCCACGGCGCCCGGCGGCTCAGCGCGCGCGGTATCCTGATGCGGCGACCGCCCGCCTGGCAGGCGAGCGCGCCGCTCGCCAACCTGCGGCGCCGGGCCGAGATCGTCGCCCGCATCCGTTGCCACTTCGCGGGAGAGGGACTGCTCGAGGTCGACACGCCGCAGCTCGGCCCGGCGACGGTCACCGATCCGCACCTGCAGAGTATCGAGGTCGCCGGCTACGGCTATCTGCAGACCTCGCCCGAATACGCGATGAAGCGTCTGCTCGCCGCCGGCAGCGGCTCGATCTGGCAGATCGCGCACGTCTTTCGCGGCAACGAGATCGGCCGCCGCCACAACCCCGAGTTCAGCATGCTCGAGTGGTACCGCGTCGGCTTCTCGCCGGAACAGCTGATGGCCGAGGTCGCCACCATCGCCCGCCTGGCGCTCGGCGAGGTGGCTTGGGCCAGCCACCGCTACCGCGACCTCTTCCGCCAGCACCTCGGTGTCGACCCGCTCACCTGCAGCACCGAGGCGCTGCGCCAGACCGCCCGCGAGTGCGGCGACCTCGCCTTCGACGATGCCGACCGCGACACCTGGCTCGAGCTGTTGATGAGCCAAGCGATCGAACCGCAGCTCGGGCGCGACGAACTGTGCTTCGTCATCGATTATCCGCCGTCGCAGGCGGCGCTCGCGCGCCTGCGCGCCGACACCGACGGCCAGCCGGTGGCGGCGCGCTTCGAACTCTATTTTCGCGGCGTCGAACTCGCCAACGGCTACCACGAGCTGCTCGACGCCGGCGAGCAGCGGCGCCGCTTCGCCGCCGACCTGCAGCGGCGCGGCGAACTGGGGCTGCCGGCGGTGCCGATCGATGAGGACTTCCTCGCCGCCATCGACAGCGGCCTGCCCGATTGCAGCGGCGTCGCCCTCGGTCTCGACCGTCTGGTCATGCTCGCCGTCGATGCCGACTCGCTGCAGGAAGTGCTGAGTTTTTCCTGCCGGCGCGGCTGAGCACCGCCAGCCAACGGCAACCACGGCGACAGGCGGGCGTCACTGCGCGGCAACGGCAGATCCCGTGGCCGCGGCTTCGGCGCCCTCCTCGACCTCGGCAAACAGCAGCATCTTCTCCAGCACCTCGCGGTACGGCGCTGCCGAAACGTTGATCCCGCCCTGGAACGGATGGTCGCTGACGGCGATGAAATAGAGCACGAGGGCGATCGGTGCCGCCACCAGCAGGGTCACCGTTGCATGCATGGCAAAGCTGTCGACGCGCAGCAGGAAGCACGACGAGATGGCGATCGACCCGAGCAGGATGACGACGATCCACAGCTCGGCCGGCAGCGCGGTGTCGCGCACCGCCTGCAGGCGCTGCCAGTGCGCCTGCAGGAGCTGATTGTACGAGCGCAGCACCTGCGCCTGGATGATCTTCTGGCCCTCGGTCACCGGCTCGAAGGAAACGATCGAACGCTGCGCCTTCTCGATGATGCGCAAGGTGTCGCGCGGCAGCTCCCCCTTCTGGTGCAGTGGCCACTCGACATTGATGACGTACCGGGTATAGGCGATCAGTGCCCGCCGGCCCTGCTGCTGCAGCGGCGGCGGGTAGCCGCCGAGATCGTGGTAGAGGACGGCGATCGCCGCCGCCTCGCGGCTGACGTCACTGCCGGCATCGACCATGTTGCCCCAGACCGCGACCGCCGTCAGGCCGGCGGCGACCGCGTAGACGCCGATCAGCGCCGACAGCAGGCCGGCGATGGTGCCGTTGTCGAAATGCTGGTGCAGCCGTGACGAGCGCACACGCGGGGCCACCAGCGCGACGCCGATGACCGACAGCAGCGCGACGACGCCAATGACGAAAGCGGCCAGCTCGAGCGAGCTGAGTTCATGAAACCAGTTCATCGGCGCGACCACCCGGGAAAGAAAGTGCGCAGCATTCTAGCGGCTTCGCCAGCCGCCGTGCGTCGCGTTGCCGAACGCCTCGCCGTCGGCGCCACGCACCGCCCGCTCGCGCTCGCCGCTCTGCCGCCGCGGGCGGGAAGGGGGTTCCGGCACAGGTCCCGTCATTCGCTCACGCGTGCCTTGCCTCTCGGCCTGCCCGCGACGACCTCCTGACAACCTGGCAAGCGTCCTCTTCCTCCAGCCCGTTGATGATCGAACTGACGGCATCGACCGGGTAGACCAGCGGCACCAGCACGCCATCGACGCGGGTGAACACCGCGACATGGTCGGGATGCGCGCTGAACAGCACGTGATGGTTGGTGATGCCGTCGACGTTGAGCCACAGGGTGCCCTCACGGTCCATCGGCGTGTGGCCGACGATGAACGGCGTGTGCTTGTCGAGCTGCAACGAGCGCCGCAGGCGCTTGACGTCGCCGCGGCTGTAGCCCTGCGGCCGGTTCGGCCGCCGCAGGCGGTTGTTGATCAGCTCGACAATCAGCTCCGGGTGGCGGTGAATGTTCACCAGCATCGGCAGGCTGACCTCGGCCTTCGGCGCTGCCGCGTGGCAGGCGACGAAATCGTCGGAAGAGACGATATAGGGCAGCAGGCGGTAGAACTCCTCCATGGCGCGCAGGTAGACGGTACCGCGCTGGTCGCTGAGTTCCTTCGCCCACAACAGCCCCTGCGGAATGCCATCCTTGGCGATGTCCTCGGAGAAGGAGTCATGGTTGCCGCGAACGTAGAAGACCTGCCGCGGAAAACGCTGCTTGAGGCGGAAGATCAGGTCCATCAGCAGCATCGAGCTCTGCATCTCGCGCAACCGCCCGTCCACTTCACAGTGGACCGCGTCACCGAGGATGATCAGCGCGGCGCTGCCGTCCTCGATCGCGTCGAGGAAGGCGTTCTGGCTGAGCACGGTGAGCAGGTTGTCGACCTGGCCGTGCATGTCGGCAACGAGGATCGGCGTCACCGACCGGGGCAGCAGCAGCAGGCCACCGGGCGTTCCGAGATCGCTCCGCGGACGGTAGGCGTCCTGCCGCATCAGCCCGTTCACCTCCTGGATCAGATCCAGCGCATCGACCGCCGGCAGGAGCCCGATCGGCCCACCCAGGACCTGGCGCAGGCGCCGGAACCGGCTGCCGCGCGCAGCGGTGATATCGGCGACGACTGCCGGACCGATCGCCGCCCCGGCATCGCTCAGGTTGCGGAAGACGAGGGCGTCGCGGCTGTGGATGACGACGAGGTGCTCGTCATCGACCGCCGCCGGATAGTCGAAAACCGCCCGCTGCAGGGCATCCGCCGAACCCAGCGACACCCAGGATTTCGGCGTCAGACGGAGGAAACCGCCGATCCGGCCGGGATGCGCGCTCGGATCGCCGATGATGAAGTTGCCGTTGCGAATCGCCTTGCCACGCTCGTTGAGGCGCATCTCCGGGTATAGATGCAGGCGCTTGTCGTTCATTCCCAGGCTGATCTCGATCGGCCCGCTGTCGAGCGGCACGCGCACCTTGCTGCTGCCCAGACGGTAGGTGTCGCCCAGCCGGAGGTTGTGGCCCCAGCCGAAACCCAGCCGGGCAGCGATCGCCTTCAGGCGCAACCAGAGACCGTGCAGGGTCAGCGGTCGACGTGAGGCAATGGTGTTCATGGCCTGGGCGTCGGCTCGACGAAACGCAGCGGCGGGTTCTCGATCCCCTCGCGGACGTAGACCTGGAACCCCTTGGCGTGCATGAAGACCGCGAGCTGGCGAAAGATCTCGCGTTGCGACGCGCAGATCGCCAGGCTGAGTTGCGCGTCCACCGGATGCGTGCTGTGCCGTGCGCGAATCTGGCGCCGCTCGAAGACCAGTTCGGCCGGCGGCAGCAGGAACTCGAAGACGTAGCGCCGATACCAGTCGACGGTGAAGATCAAACGCTTGCGCGGCGGCAGCATGATGCGGTCGAAGTCGACCTGCGGCAACGGGTCCCGATCGAGAAACTGCGCGTCGAAAACCGAGACCGCCTCGTGCATGCCGACGAATGGCAACCCGATGTGGATCTCGCGCGGGCGCACGGCCAGGATCTCCGAGCGCCACCAGTGCTTGCGGCCGAGGTCGAGATAGCCTTCCTCGGACCAGCCGCCGAGACGCATGATCAGGGTGCTCTTGCCGGCTCCCGGCGGTCCGGTGACGAGGATCTGGCGAAAACGGATGTCCCCGGGGAAACTGATCCCCTTGAAGATCTGCAGCGACTCGATCGGCTCGCTGCGCCCGGGCAGCAGGATCGGGGCCGGCGCGCTGGCCGGCCCGGCAAGCGCAGCCGCCCCGCCCGCCTGCCGCTCGCCGACCTCAGCCAAAAATGGCCCGCAGAATGTAGAAGGTGATCGCAGCGAGAATGGCACCGACGGGAACCGTGATGAACCACGACAGAATGATGCCGCCAATCACCCGCAGGTCGAGTGCGCCGATGCCACGAGCGATGCCGACACCCATCACCGCGCCGACCGCGATGTGCGTCGTCGAGACGGGCAATCCCATGCCGGACGCGGCGACCGTCACGATCGACGCGGCGATCGTCGCCGAGTAACCGCGTGTCGGGGTCAGCTCGGTGATCTTGTGACCGATCGTCGCCATCACCTTGTAGCCATAGGTCGCGAGACCGACGACGATGCCGATGCCGCCGATGAACAGCATGAACGGGGTCACCGCCGACTTCGACGACACCGCCTTGGTCTCGATGATCTGCACCACCGCCGCCATCGGACCGATGCCGTTGGCGACGTCGTTTGAACCGTGGGCAAAGGCCATCGCCGCGCCGGTGAACACCATCAGCGGGACGAACAGCTTCTCGACGCTCGCGTAATGGAAGTCGCGATCGTCGCTGGCCTCGATCTGGATGCGGTTCATCATCAGCTTGGCGATGACCGCCAGGACGACACCGATGACGATCGACAGGATCTGGCCCTCGAGGTCGCTGAGGTGGATGTTGACGTGCTTGAGCCCCTTGGTGATCGTCACCAGCGAGACGATCCAACCGACGAGGAAGGCGTACATCGGCCCCCACTTGCGCGCCTGCGCGATCGGGTTCTCGGTGTTGAGGATCAGCTTGCGAATGCTCAGCGTCAGTGCCAGCGCGACGACGCCGCCCAGAACCGGCGAGATGAACCAGCTGGCGACGATTTCGCCCATCTTGTCCCACTTGACCGCTTCGAAACCCAGCGCGGCGACACCGACGCCGCAGACGGCACCGATGATCGAGTGCGTCGTCGATACCGGCCAGCCGCGCATCGTCGCCAGCATCAGCCAGATGCCGGCAGCGAGCAGCGCGCCCATCATGCCGAACATCAGCAGGTGGGGAACGGGTTCGAACAGCTTGCCATCGATGATCCCCTTCGAGATCGTCGCCGCGACCGCACCACCGGCGAGATAGGCGCCGGCGAATTCCATGATGGCCGCCAGGATCAGCGCCTGCTTGACGGTGATCGCGCCGGAACCGACCGAGGTGCCCATGGCGTTGGCGACGTCGTTGGCGCCAATGCCCCAACACATGTAAAGGCCGAAGGTGAAAGCCAGAACATAGAAGATCGTCGAATGCTGCTGGATGATTTCCATCGTACGAAAACCCTTAACGGTACAGCTTTGAATGGAATGATGCGACGCGATCGCCGGCTGGAGGAGAAGGCAGCCAGCGCAGCAGGCTCGCCGAGTCGCCGGGATGGGCTAGCGGGCGATCATCAGACGCAGGCGATCGCCGACCTTCTCCGCGTAATCGGCCAGGTTGCCCACCCACTGGATCAACTGGTACCAGAACATCACCGTTACCGGCTTGATGCTGTCCTCCTGCGCGAACAGCGCCCGCGACAGCGATATCCCCATCACGTCGGTATCGCTCTCCATGTGACCGAGCTCGAGAATCATCGCCTCGACCTGCTCGACCTCGCGACCGCGAAAACCCGTCTCGAGGAGTTCATCCAGTTCCTCGATGATCTGGTGCGCCTGTTCACAGGTTGCGACGCAACGCACGACGAAGCGCGTCAGCGGTTCGGCCATTCCTTCGGGAATCTCCATCCGCCGATCGACGAGCAGGCCGGCGATGTCCTGTGCGACGTCGGCAATCGCGTCCTGCATCGCCAGCAGTTCGAGCAGGTCGCGCCGGTCCACCGCCAGCAGCATGCTCCGCGGCAGGTGGTTGCGCAGTTCGTTCTTGATCGCATCCGCCTCGTTCTCCTTGGCGAAGATCCGGTCCTTCTGGGCATCGAGCTGCCGGTGGTCGCCTGCGACCAGCGCATCGAAGAGCGCCGGCACTTCGCTGACGCAGCCGATGACGCAGCGCATGTGCTGTTGCAGCGGCTTGAAGGGTGACTTGCCAAACAGCGCGGCCATGGGGTTGGTGGACAACATGTACTTTCCTCTCTCCGTTGCAAAGCAGCCGAATGACGGACCGAAAAACGCGCGGCAAGCGAGCCCTGGTCAGCTCGTCCGCAGCGGTGCGAGCGGCAGAATGGCCCGTTCGCAGACCCGGACGACAAGTCTCGATTGTAATGCGAATGGGCCATCAAATGGGGCTGCCAGCGCAGATAGTGGCCCACCCTACTACGCCGGAACGGCTGCCCGCTCAACGAGTTGGCAGACTGCCGCCGTGCCGGCGAGGGGTCAGGAGAGGAGCTTGCCGGATGGCAGCGCGCGTTGCAGCAGCTCAGCCAGCCGCGGCAGGTCGCGATAGCCCTCGAGCCGGATTCCCCGGTTGTTCCTGAGCACCAACTGGATGTGCTGGAGTCTTCCCCAGCGCCGGAACAGGCGAATCGCGGCCACCTGCCCGAGATCCAGCTCGGAGGAATCGCCGGCGGTGACGAAACGCAAGCTGCCGCGCACGAGTTCGAGATGATGGTGCGGAATCCGGCGCAGGTAGCGCAGGAGAAAGAAGAGGTTGCCGAGGTTGGCGACGGTCAGCACGAGAGTCACCGACCACAGCAGCGCGCGCGTCGATGGCTGCGGGTCGCGCGCGTGGTCGAGAGCGACGATGGCGATGATCGCCGTGCTGAACAGCAGTCCCCAGCCGGCGCGAATCCAGCGCCGTCGCTTCTCCTCCGGCGCGATGATGAAGCGCTCGCCCGCCGCTTCGGCCATCGCAGACGTCATCGCGCGGGTTCGGCAGCAGCCGCTGGCGCATTGCCGACCGACGCCGCCAGTTCGGTCCCCGGGCTCCATCCGCTAAGCCAGAGCATCGCGTAGAAGCCGCCGACGTAGCCCAGCGGAACATGCCAGCCATGCAGCAGCCAGCGGCCGGCCGACTTGGCTTCGGGAAAGAGGTTGGCCAGCGCCACGCCGGCAGACGAACCGAACCAGAGCATCGAGCCGCCAAAACCGACGGCGAAGGCGAGAAAGGCCCAGTCATAGCCGCCCTGCTTCAGCGCCAGCTCGGTCAGCGGGATGTTGTCGAAGACCGCTGAGACGAAGCCGAGTCCGAAGGTGGTCAGCCAGGAAGCAGGCGGCAACTTATCGACCGGCATCATCGACGCGCAGACGACCAGCGCCAGCAGGAAGAGCGAGCCCCTGACCGCCTCGGGAACCAGGCTCCACTCCGGTTGCCGCAGCGGCACAGCCAGCAGCAGCGCCACCCAGACGGCGACACCGAGAAAGGGGAAATGGGCGGCAGCCTCGCTGAAGAAGATATTGACGGTGACGTTGGTCGCGATCGCCGCCAGTAACATGAAAGCGATGATCATTACGCGAGCCCAATCGACGTGCCGCGCCGTGTGCAGGTCACCGACGATCGGCTGGAACCGATGCTGCTGCAACGAGGCCGGAAGACCGAAGATGAGCAAGGCGATCGCCGCGGCGAGGTAGGCCGGTGCGACCTCGAGCGGACTGACCCCGGCAATCCACATCATCGTCGTGGTCGTGTCGCCGATGACGCTGCCGGAACCGCCAGCATTCGATGCCGCGACGATCGCCGCCAGATAGCCGACGTGAATCCGGCGCCTGAAGACGCTCGCCGCAACCGTTCCGCCGATCAGCGCCGCGGCGATGTTGTCGAGAAAGCCCGACAGCAGCCAGATGATCAGCAGCAGGACGAAAGGGCCCAACCAGTTCGCCGGCAGCAGCCGCGGCAGCACCTCCGGCACGCCGCTGTCCTCGAAGTGCCGCGCCAGGAGGGCGAAGCCGACCAGCAGGCACAACAGATTGGCCAGCAGCACCCATTCATGGGCCATGTGGGCAGCCAGGCCGGGCAACCCGTCTCCCGCCTTGAAACCGGTGACCATCACCTTGTAAACACCGATCAGCGCGAGCCCGCCGAGGGCCACCTTGAGGACGTGACGATGAAAGATCGCCACCCCGAGCAGCGTCGCGGCAAAGAGAATGAAATCGAGCGGCACGCCCCAGATCAGGGGCCCGTCGCCGGCTTGCGCCGTGGGTGACAGCAACGCAAGGACCACGGAGCCGGCCAGCAAGCGGCGGCCGACCGGACGGCCAATCGCTCTGCACATGGGGAAACCTCTTCTTGTTGGGAAAAACCCTGTCGTAACGTAGTAAACTTGCCCGTTTGCTTCCGATTAGTCAACACGACTCTCGGCAACCGCGTCTACAGGAGGAATTCGCCATGCGCAAGGCTCTTGTCCCCGTTGACGGCTCCGCCGCCGCTCACCGCGCCGTCCGGCACGTCGTGGCCTTGGCCAACATATACCCGTCGATCGAGGCCGTGCTGCTCAACGTTCAGCCGGCAGTCGACACCTGGAGCGTGCGCCGCGTGCTGAAGAAGGAAGAAGTCGAGGCGATCGAGGAGAGCCATGGCGGCGACATCCTGCTGACCGATCGCGAGATCCTCAAGGCTGCCGGCATTGCCTGCACGCCCGTCGTCGAAATCGGTCCGCCGGCCGAAACCATCGCCCGCGTCGCCCGCGAGAGCGGCTGCGACGCGATCATCATGGGAACCCGCGGTCTCGGCGCGGTGTCGAGCGTCGTCCTCGGGTCGGTGAGCAGCCGGGTTCTCCACCTCAGCGACCTGCCCGTGACCCTGATCAAGTGATCGCCGGCGGCGCCGCCCGCCGGCAGTTCGGGGTGTCAGCGGCCAGCGCTTGCGCGCTGGCGGTTCGGGACGACTGAGAGGTTGTGAAGAAATCGTCGCGAGCAGGCCGAGATGCAAGGCGCGAGCGAGCGAACGACGAGACATCTCAGATGTATAGGCGAGGCGTGAGCGAGTGAGCAACGCCGCAGATCGGTCGCGCAGTAGATCTATTCACAACCTCTGACAAGAAAACGCCCCGCTGCCGGGGCGCTTGGTCTTTCCGATCCGCAAAACCGGCGCCGCATCGCGAGTCGGCAGGCACGCCC
>JAEUOM010000005.1 GCA_016788495.1 Accumulibacter sp.
CCTACTTGACGCAGACCGCGCGCACCTGCTTCAGATCGGTGATCCCCGCCAGGACCTTCTCGATGCCGTCCATCTTCAGCGTCCGCATGCCGTCGTTCAGCGCCGTCGCGAGCAATTCGGCGGCGCGGGCGCGCTCCTGGATCTGCTGCTTGATCCGGTCGCTGCCGGCAAGCAGTTCGTGCAGACCGACGCGCCCCTTGTAGCCGCTGCCCGCGCAGACCTCGCAACCGCGCGCCCGATGGAGGGTGAACACACCATTCCTGGCATGCTGTGCCAGCCATTCCTGGTGCACGCGCTTGCCCGCGGCTCGCGGATCGGCCTGCCAGGCACTGGTGTTCGCCAGTTCGGCGCAGTACTCGTCGAGCAGGCTCTCGATCTCCCCCGCCTGCGGCTCGTACGGCTCACGGCACGCCGGGCAGAGGCGCCGGGCGAGACGCTGTGCCAGGATGCCGAGCAGTGCGTCGGCGAAGTTGAACGGGTCCATTCCCATGTCCAGCAGGCGATTGATCGACTCCGGCGCGCTGTTGGTATGCAGGGTGGCCAGCACCAGGTGCCCGGTGAGCGAGGCCTCGATGCCGATGGCGACGGTTTCGCGGTCGCGCATCTCGCCGACCATGATGACATCCGGGTCGGCACGCAGGAAGGCGCGCATCACCGTCGCGAAATCGAGTCCGGCCTTCTTGTTGACCTGTACCTGCCGCAGGCCCTTCTGGGTGATCTCGACTGGATCCTCGGCGGTCCAGATCTTGGTCTCCGGCCGGTTCAGGTGGTTCAGGATCGAATGCAGCGTCGTCGTCTTGCCTGAGCCGGTCGGCCCGCAGACGAAGAAGAGGCCGTAGGGCTTGGCGATCAGGCTCCTGAGCCGTTCGAGGTTGTGCGGCGTGACGCCCAGCTGGTCGATCGGGATCGGTTCGCCGGCACTGAGGATACGCAGGACGACGTCCTCGAGCCCGCCGGCGGTGGGTACCGTCGCCACCCGCAGCTCGATGTCGAGCGGCCCCCAGCGCCGGAAGCGGATCTTGCCGTCCTGGGGTCTCCGTTTGTCCGAGATGTCGAGGTCGGCCATGATCTTCAGGCGCGTCACCAGCGCGCTCCGGTATGACGCGGGGATCTCGATGTAGGGCGACAGCGCGCCATCGCGGCGGAAGCGGACGACGGTCTTTTCCTTGCCCGGGCGCGGTTCGATGTGGATGTCGGAAGCGCCCTTCTGGTGCGCCTCGACGATGATGCGGTTCACCAGACGCACGAGCTCGTTGTCGGCGGCGGCGCTGAGCACGTCGGCGCCGCTGTCGGCACCATCGAGAGCCGCGTCGTCGTCGAGGCCCGAGAGCATGTCGCCGACCGAGTCGACCTCGACCGCGGCGGCGAAGAACTGCCCGACGAGTTGATCGAACTCGTGGCGCGTGCTGACGCGGTAGACGATCCGTCTCTTCGGGAAGACGTTGTTGGCCATGCGCGAGCCGCGAATCCTCTCCGGATCGCAGGCGATCACCACCACCCCTTCCTGCGTCTCCTCGAGCGGCAGCCACTGATTGGCCTCGACGTAATCCCGCTTGAGGTTGCGCAGCAGCTCGGTCGGCCGCAAGCGGTCCGGCCGGAGCGGCTCGTACGGGACGCCGCAGAACTTCGACAGCGCGGCGCCGATCGCCGCCAGCGGCACCTGGAAATCGGCGGTCAGCACCTGCTCGAGGTCGAGCTGCTTGCGGCGCGCCGCTTTCTGCGCGAGATCGAGCTCGGCAGCCGAGATGACGGCGTCGCTGACCAGTGCGTCGTAGCGGGTCTTCGGTACCGCTGGCGGCGAATTGCGTCGCTGCGCGAAAGCGACGGCGAGTGTCTGCGCCAGCGCCTGGATGCCCTCTTCGGCGACGGCCGGGAACGGGGTGTCGGATCGATTGTTGATCAGTTGCACGACGCCGAGCAACTCGCTGGTCTGCGCGTTGCTGATCGGCGCCACCAGCATCTGCTTCGACCGGTAACCGGTCCGCTCGTCGACCGCCTTCAGGAAACCCAGTCGCGGACTGTGCTTCGCCAGTTCTTCCTGGTCGTAGACGTCACGGATGTTGAGGGACTGGCCGGACACCGCAACGTAGCCGGCGACACTCTGCTCGGAGATCGGCAGACGGATGTCCTTGTGCGTGTTGAGCCCGGTCTTCACTTTCGAGACGATGCTGTGGCGGTCGTCGCTGACGAGGTAGATCGTCAGCCGGTCAGCGTGGAAGAGCTCGCAGATGTCTTCCGACATCTCGAGAAGGATCTCGTCGATGTTGCTCGCGCCGTGAATCCGGTTGGTGACGCGCTGCAGGTTCTTGAAGAAGCTCAGGCGCCGGCTCATGTCGCCGAGGTTGCCGTCGATCGGCCAGTTGGCTGCCGACATGTCAGCCTGAAAGTCGCGTCAGCGAGTCGCGAATCTCCCTTCTCCCGGGCGCGGGAGAAGGGCCGGGGATGAGGCAAACGGTCATGACTTTCATCATCAGGGGTGTGTCGACAGTCATGACCGTCAGAACTCGAAGACTTGGTTGTTGTAGAGCATCTGTGGCTTGTGCTCACCCGTGCAGGACTCGATCTCGGCCATCGTCAGTTCGATCTGGCTGGGCTTGAGATGGCTGACGAAGACTCCCACCCTGGCCGACAGATTCTGCAATTCGGCAGCGAGCAGGCGCGGACAGAGGTGCATCGACATCTCGGCCAGTCGCTGCTCGCGATTCGGGAAGGCGGTTTCGATCAGCAGATAGCGCAGGTTGTCGATGCGGTTGACCAGCGGCCAGAAAGCCGGGTTGACCGTCGTGTCGCCGGTGAAGACCAGACTGCCGGCTCCCGAATCGAGCTGATAACCGACCGCCGGTACCGTGTGCCGCGCCGGCAGGGCGGTGACCGTTCTCGCGCCCAGGCGAACCGACTCGCCGACGGCAAGCTGAAGGTACTGCATCGCCGGCCGCTCCTGGCTGGGGATGGCGCTGAAGTCGGGCCAGATCTCCCAGTTGAAGATATGTCGACCAATGATGTCGAGGGTTTCCGGGAGGGCATGCACGATCACCGGCTTCGTTCGCAGGTCGGCAACCGAATCGATCAGCAGGGGCAACGAGCCGATGTGGTCGAGGTGCGAGTGGGTCAGAAAGACATGGTCGATTTGTGCGAGCTCGGCCAATGGCAGGTGCGTCACACCTGTTCCGGCATCGATCAGGATGTCGTCGTCGACGAGGATCGCCGTCGTTCCCAGATGGCGCCCGCCGATGCCACCACTGCACCCCAGGATTCTGACTCTCACGCTGCCTCCCACGGCCTGCTGCGGCCTTCGCACACACGCCTCGGCGACCACGCCGCAGCCACTTCACCAACCTGCCGTGCGAGAACGCGATTTGCCATCAGGTCTTGAGGACGAACTCCATCTTCACTCCGGCAATCTCGATCAGGTCATGGTTCTCGAGGCGCCTGCCCGGGGTGTCGATCGGCTGCCCGTTCAACAGCGGCGACACCGTTCCTTCGGCATGACTGAGGAAATAGCCCTGCGGGCGCCTGGCAATCACCGCCACCTGCCCCTGTCGACCGAGTGAGGTCAGGGTCTTGGTCAGTGGCAACTGGTGCCCGGCGTTGCTTCCAGTGAGCAGGCGGATGGCGGCGGCCGGCAGGTTCACCGTTTCCGCGCCGGTCTGCGAAGCGGTCACCGGGGTTGCCGCGCCACCGCTTGCGACAGCCGAAATGGACTCGAAACGGAATGGCGCCGACCGCTCGGCTTCGGCCTCTTCCGCCGGCGAAACGGGCTCGGCCAGATACTTCATCTTGTACTTGCCGAGCTCGATGACGTCGCCGTCCTTGAGGAAGTGCTTGCGCACCGACTGTCCGTTGACCAGAGTTCCGTTGGTACTGTTGAGATCCTCGAGAAAGGAATCGTTGAGGATGGTCACGACGGCAGCGTGCTCGCCACTGATCGCCATATTGTCGATCTGAATGTCATTGTGCGCCTTGCGGCCGATGCTCATGCGCTCCTTGCGCAGCTGGATTTCCTTGAGAACCAGACCGTCCATACTCAGTATGAGCTTTGCCATCACCTTCCCCGTCTTCAAACATGCCACGACCAGAACCTGGACCAGCCACCGCCGGCCGCCGGAAACTCGCGCAGAACCCTGACCAGCACGACCGAGACATTGTCCTCGCCGCCGTTGTCGTTGGCCATGTGCACCAGGTGGTTGGCCAGCGCTTCAAGGTTGTCACCGAGGGTCAGCATCGCCTGCCGGATGTCGGCCTCATCAACCATGTCGTGAAGACCGTCCGAGCACAGGAGATAGATATCACCCGGCCTGACCTGGTGCAGGTGAATCTCGACGTCGACCTCGGCGTCGACACCGACGGCTCGTGTCACCAGATTGCGGTTCGTCGAATGGCGCGCGTCTTCGGCTGTGATCAGACCGCTGTCGATCTGCTCCTGCAACAGCGAGTGGTCGCGGGTCAGGGCGACGAACTCGTCGCCGCGCAGGCGATAGAGGCGCGAGTCACCGACGTGCGCGACAATCACCTGATCATCGCAGAACACGCTGGCCACCAGCGTGGTACCCATGCCGCCGAACCGCTCCTCCTTCCCGGAAGCGCGGTAGATCGCAGAGTTCACGGCCTCGATCTGTTCGACCAGGGAGCGGACACCGAAAGGCTGCCCGGTCGAGCTGTCGATGCGATGGGCAGCCGTACTTGCGAAAGCGGCGTTGAGCCCGCTGGCGAGCAGCGTCGTCGCCATCCGGCTGGCAACCTCTCCGGCATTGTAGCCACCCATCCCGTCGGCGAGGATCGCCAGGCCATGCTTCGCATCGGTGAGTACAGAATCCTCGTTATGCCCGCGCACCAGTCCGGTGTCGGTACACTCGACAATTTCCAGGGCAGCGGAGAGTCTGTTCGTCACCTATGCTCCCGACAAGCCGTCACCGAGGCGGGCCGCCGGACGCACCGCCAACTGCCAGCATGTGCCTGCGGACGACAGCAGCAGTCGCCAGATGTGACGGCGCCGGCGGCCCATCGGCCACCTCGCCGCCTGCACGCCCGCGACCGCACGCATTGTGCCCAGACTAGCCACCATAAGGCAACTCGACCCCAATAGCACGCGCACGCGCCATCTCGGCAAGACGTGCCGCGACCGCCAGATCCTGAATGGCCATCCCCTGCGACTCGAAAAGGGTGATCGCTTCGGTGGTGGAGCGGCCTGGCTGCAATCCGCAGATGACGTCACCGAGTTCCACCAGGTCACGCTCGCGCAGGCGCCCCTTTTCGAACAGCGGCAGGAGATCGCCCGCCTCGCGCAGCGCAGTCTCGACACTGTCGACGACGATCGGCGCACAGCGCTTGATGACGTCCTCGCCGACTTCCCGCCTGATCAGCGAGTTCGAGCCGGCAGCGTTGATGTGGGTGCCCGGCGCCAGCCAGGCGGCATCGAAGAGGGGTGCCGCCGCGGTGGTCACGGTACTGACGATATCGCTGCCACGCACCACCTCCTCGGGCGAGGCGGCCGCGCTCACCTCGATACCCAGGCGGTGCGAAAGTCTGGCGCAGAAGGCCTGCAGGCGATCGGCACGGCGCGCGAACACCTTGACCCGCTGCAGCGGGCGAACCGCGGCGAGCGCCTCGATGTGCCCTTCTGCCTGCCAGCCAGCACCGAAGACACCGGCCACCGTGGCATCGGGCCGTGCCAGCCAACGGGTCGCCACACCCGAAGCGGCAGCGGTGCGGATCATGCCCAGCCGGTCGGCCTCGATCACCGCCAGCAGGCAGCCGGTCGACGCCCGGTAGAGATGAACCAGGAAGCGAACGCCCGAGCGGTTGCTGGTGTAGGCCTTGTAGCCAATGACGTCGAGTTGCGGTAGCGCCCCCTGCAGGATGTGCAGGGTCGTCTGCGGCAGCCGTGTGCGCTGCCGCGGCACATCGTGCGCGCGCCGCGTCGACAGCGCACGATGCGCCGCCTCGACCTCAGCCAGCGCCAGCGGCATGGTCAGCAGTTGCTCAACGTCCTGTTCACTCAGAAACAGTGCCATCTCTTCCTCGCTCCGGACCACCAGTCGGTCGCTCGCAACGCCTTGCCGCCAGCCGGCATGACGCCATCCCGGATTTTACTTGCAAATCGCCAACGGCAAGAGCAGACAAGAAGGGCAGACCGCGGCCTGCCCTTCTTGCGCAACCGGCAAACCGCTTTCGCCCTAGAGCATCGCCTTGATCAGCTTGCCCATCTCGGACGGGTCGCGCGTCACCTTGAAGCCACACTCCTCCATGATTGCCAGCTTGGCATCGGCGGTATCCGCACCACCGGAAATCAGCGCTCCGGCGTGACCCATCCGCTTGCCAGCCGGCGCCGTCACGCCAGCGATGAAACCGACGATCGGCTTCTTCATGTTGGCCTTGCACCACAGCGCCGCATCTGCCTCGTCAGGACCACCGATCTCGCCGATCATGATCACCGCATCGGTTTCCGGGTCGTCGTTGAACAGGCGCATGATGTCGATATGCTTGAGGCCGTTGATCGGATCGCCGCCGGTACCCACCGCCGACGACTGGCCAAGACCGATTTCGGTCAACTGACCAACCGCTTCGTAGGTCAGCGTACCCGAACGTGAGACGACGCCGATGCGGCCCTTGCGGTGAATGTGACCCGGCATGATGCCGATCTTGACTTCATCCGGGGTGATCAGGCCGGGGCAGTTCGGGCCGAGCAGCAGGGTCTTCTTGCCACCGGCGGCCTCCTTGCGCAACATCTTGTTGCGCACCACCAGCATGTCGCGCACCGGGATTCCCTCGGTGATGCAGACGACGAGGTCGAGGTCGGCCTCGACCGCTTCCCAGATCGCTGCCGCTGCACCGGGTGGCGGCACGTAGATCACCGAAACGGTGGCACCGGTTTCGGCCGCGGCTTCCTTGACGGAGCCATAGATCGGAATGCCGAAGATGCTCTCGCCCGCCTTCTTGGGGTTGACGCCGGCGACGAAACAGTTCTTGCCGTTGGCGTATTCCTGGCACTTCTCGGTATGGAACTGGCCGGTCTTGCCGGTAATGCCCTGGGTGATGATCTTGGTGTCTTTGTTGATCAGAATCGACATGGTGGGCTCCTTAACTGACCGCAGCAACAATCTTGGTGGCGGCTTCGGCCATTGAATCGGCCGTGATGATCGGCAGGCCCGACTCGCTGAGGATCTTCTTGCCGATGTCTTCGTTGGTTCCCTTCATGCGGACGACCAGCGGTACCGAGAGGTGGGTTTCACGGGCAGCGGCGACGACGCCGGTGGCGATCGTGTCGCAACGCATGATGCCGCCGAAGATGTTCACGAGAATGCCCTTGACCTTCGGATTCTTGAGCATGATCTGGAACGCTTCGGTGACCTTCTCGGTCGTCGCGCCACCGCCGACGTCGAGGAAGTTGGCGGGCTCGGCGCCGAACAGCTTGATCGTGTCCATCGTCGCCATCGCCAGACCGGCGCCATTGACCAGGCAGCCAATGTTGCCGTCGAGCGAGATGTACGACAGATCGTGTTTCGAGGCCTCGAGTTCGTCCGGGTCTTCCTCGTCAAGGTCGCGGAACGCCATGATCTCGGGCTGCCGGTAGAGCGAGTTGGAATCGAAGTTGAACTTGGCGTCGATGGCCTTGATGTTGCCATTGCCCTCGAGGATCAGCGGATTGATTTCGGCCAGCGAGGCATCCGTTTCCATGTAGCAGCGATAAAGGCCCTGCAACGTCGCCACCGCCTGCGCCACCGATTCGGCGGGAACGCCGATGCCGACGGCGAGTTCCCGGGCCTGCGCGTCGCTGAGCCCGTCTTCCGGGTCGATGAAAACCTTGAGGATCTTTTCCGGGGTGTCGTGGGCCACCTTTTCGATGTCCATGCCGCCTTC
>JAEUOM010000010.1 GCA_016788495.1 Accumulibacter sp.
CGCCGCCGGCCGATCGCCGAACACTACGAGTCGCGCGAGTTCGGCAAGGCGATCCGCGAGATCATGGCGCTGACCGATCTCGCCAACCAGTATGTGGACAGCGTCAAGCCCTGGGAACTCGCGCGCCAGCCGGGTCGCGAAAGCGAACTGCAGGCGGCCTGCAGCAACGCGCTCAACCTCTTCCGCCTGTTCGCGATCCTGCTCAAGCCGGTCCTGCCCGCACTCGCCGCGAAGACCGAAGCCTTCCTCAACGTCGCGCCACTGCTCTGGGACGACACCGCCACGGTCCTCGCAGCGGGGCACGTCATCAACACCTATCAGCACCTGCTGACACGGGTGGACAAGCAGCAGATCGATGCCCTGCTGGCCGCCAATCGCGAGTCGCTGGCAGCCACCCCGCCCGCAGCGCCACAGAAGCACGCCGAGCACCAGGAGAACGCGGCCGCCAATGCCGTCGCGCAGGCAACCGTGGCGACACCGGCCGGGCCGCACATCAGCATCGACGACTTCCTGGGCGTCGATCTGCGCATCGCCCGCATCCGCGAAGCCGGGCAGGTCGAAGGCGCCGACAGGCTCCTGCGGCTGCTGCTCGACGTCGGTCCGCTGGGAACACGACAGGTCTTTGCCGGCATCAAGGCGGCCTACGATCCGGCGGGCCTGGTCGGCAGGCTGACGGTGATGGTCGCCAACCTGGCACCGCGCAAGATGAAGTTCGGCCTGTCCGAAGGCATGATCCTGGCCGCCTCGGACCCGGCGGGCGCGACTCCCGGTATCTTCCTCCTGGCGCCGGATGACGGGGCGCAGCCCGGCATGCGCGTCCGCTGACAGCACGTTCCGTCAAGGAGACTGGCAATGAAGTCGATGCATTCCCGTATCGGGAAAGGCGCAGTGCACAGCCATGGCGAGGGTTGGCAACGCCGCATGGCGCGCGCGGATGCGATTTCATGCGGTCGCTCTGGCGGAACGAGCTGCTAGAACACGGCATGGACCGCCGTCACCGCCCGCGCGTCACGGCGAAAGTGATGTTCTACGCGCTGCTCGATGTGGCCGGTACCCTGATCCTGGCCAGCGGCCTGATGTGGCTGGCCCGACAGCAGACGCTGTTCATTCCGGATTTCCCGTCCAGCACAACGACCGCCGTCCTGACGGTGGCGGCTGGCTTCGCGCTGATGCTCTGGTCGGTGGCCGGGATCCTGCGCGAACTGTCGCGACAGCGTCCCGCCGATGACGTCGGCAGCTGACGTCGAGGGATCAAGCGCCAGCCAACGAAGCCGCGGCGCCGCTGGCGCCTGGCATCGCGGCCTGCGCGCGACGATTTCTTCACAACCTCTCAGGGCTTGCGCGCGGGGTCGGCAGATACCAGTTGAAAGACACCCTCGGCGTAGCGATGCGTGAACGGGGTGCTCGATTCGATTCCTTCCGAGTAGTCGAGCACGCGGTAGGCGGCGAAACCGCGCTGGCGCTGCAACTGCAGCGCGCGCCGCTTGAAGATCAGTCCCGATTCGCCATCGCCGCCGGTACGGAAACTCTTGGCACGCATCGCCAGCCGATAGGTGTCCCCTTCGAGCATGGTTTCCTCGATCGTCCAGTTGGGTGCCAGCGGATCGTAGATGGCATAGGCAGCAACCGCTACGGCAGCGCCGAAGTTCAGGTATTGTGCCGGCCCGCCGTACTGGCTCACCATGTAGCCGACCGACCCGACGAGCGCGACTGCCTTGGCCGGCTGCAGGCTTGCCGTCGGGTTCGGAGCCTGCGTGAAGGCGTGGTCGTACGGCTGACTGATCGGTGCCGGCGGCACGTTCCAGTCAACGGTGCCGCAGGCAGCAAGCAGCGCCAAGGCCAGGCACGCCCCGGAAGTGCGCAGCGAACGAGCGGCGCTCACAGATACTTGAACAGGCTCAGCCCGCTGATCGCGACAAAGGACTTCTGCGCCGCCTCGAGGCTGACCTGCTCCCTGGTGAACTCCGAGATCGCCTGCACGTAGTCGACGTCGACGAGAGCAGACAGGGTCTGCTGATACTGGATGTCGAGTACGCTGGCGCTGTCGCTCAGCGCCTCGAGGGTCTGCAGGCGGGCGCCGACGCTGGATTGCACCTGGCCGGCCTTCGCCAGCGCCTGATCGATGCCTCCCAGGTGCCCCTGCAGCCTGCCGGTGAACTCGCTACGCGCGGCACTCGAGCCGAGCGGCAGACGCAGCAGGTCGATCGTCTCCTGCAAGGTCTGGAAGACGCTCTTGCTGACGCTCGGCCGGATGCTGAAGGTGTCACCCACAGCGGGAGACCCCGTGATCACGACCTCGGCGCCGAAATCGGCGCCTGCCGACGGCGCCGGCGGTTGCGTGGTGACCAGCGGGATCGCCTGCCCTGGCGTGAAGGGGAGGACCGGCCCGACCGCCGTCGCTGGCAGCGGTGCCGCCGGCGGCGGCGGCTGCGAGACGTCGAAGAGCTGATAGCTGCTCACCCCGGCGGCCGACGAGAAACGAATCTGCAGGGCGCGATCGTCGGTTCCCTGCCAGGCGAAGCCGCCGTTCAAGGCGGCCGCCCACTTGCCTTGGTCGAGCACCGAGCCCTCTCCGATCACACCGCTTCCCTGGTTCGGCAGGGCTGCCCCGTTGCCGCTGGTGGCGGCGACGAAACTTCCGTTGCCTTCACGAATCTGCATGAACAGATCGCTCCCGGCGACACCGGTCGCCATCTGCTGCGCTGCGGCGACCTGCAGCAGTCGCTCGCCATGGTCGCCGGAATAGCTGACGAAGCCAGTCGTTGCCGGCGGCACCGCAGCGCCACGGGCAAACGGCATCGTTGACCCGCGATGACCGGAAAAGAGGTACTCCCCCTCGGCGCTGCGGCTGTTGGCGATGCCGAGCATCTCTTCGAACCTCGCCTCGAGCTCGCTGGCAATCGCCTGTCGATCCGTGTCGGAGAGGACCGTATTGCCAGCCTGGATGACGCGGCTGCGAACGCTCTGCAAGACCTCCGTCAGACTCGTCAACTGGCCGTCGACGAGCTGCAGGCGGTCGGTCGCGATGCCCTGATTGCGCGCGTACTGAGCGCCGATTTCCTTCGCCTGCGTGACTTCCAGCGCCCGCGCGGCAGCGACCGGATCGTCAGCCGGGGTCAGCAGCCGGCGCCCGCTGGAAAGCTGCTCCTGCAGCTTGAGGAGCTGGCTCTGCCGGCGCTCGATGCCGTTGGCGCCGGCCGCGTAGATCTGGCTGGTACTGATGCGCATTCAGGCCTCCGTGCCGAGAAACTTCGGTCCTGCAATAGTCGTGAAGACCGGCACCCAGAGCGGCGTGAAACCGATCTGTTCCGGCCATTGTCGGTGCCGCGGCCGGTCCGAGATGCTAGCGAGCGGCCATCTGCAGGATCGTGTTGAACAGGCTGGAGGCAATCTCCAGCGCCTTCGCCGCCGCCTGGTAGGCTTGCTGATAACGGATCAGATTGGCAGCTTCCTCGTCGAGATTGACACCCGAGAGGGAATCACGGCTGTCTTGTGCCTGTTTCAGCAACGCCTTCTGCGCCTGGACGCTGACCTGCAACTGCCTGGTCTTGCTGCCGTTCTCGCTGACCAACTGGGCGTAGCTTTCCTGGAACGACGCCGTCTTGCCCGACATGGTGTCGAACGTTTGCAGTTGCCCCAGCACCAGGGCGTTGCGACCATCGGTGGTCGCGCCAGTGTTTCTTGCCAGTACAAAGCTGTCGCCGTTGTTCGGCAAACCGCTGATGCTGAAACTGATTCCGGTGGGCGGAATGGCGTTGTTCGCACCCACCAGCGTGATGCTGGCGCCACTGGAATACGGAACGCCGCTGGCAACACCGGCGATCAACTGTGGCGGGCCACCGTCGATCGACACTCGGGTACCGGCCGGAAAGTTCCGCAATTGCCCATTGTCGTATACCACGGTGAGTGGCAGAACCGCGCCGAGGACCTCGTATCCCGGCCCCACGCTGCCGGGCGAGATCGCTGCCGCCCCGGTGTTGGCCGTTCCGGCAGCGGTGCGGATCGGCGCCGCCGTCGGTACCAGGCGCGGATCGGCGAGCATTGCCGGATTCACCGCAATCCTGCGCGCGGCGTCGCGCGTCGGCTGAACGAGATAGCTGGCACCTGCCGGCAGTTGCCCCGAGGCCGTGAGCGTGAAGCCTTGCGGCTCGCTCTGCAGTTGCACGTCAAGCGCTGCCAGATCGGCCGCCGTCCACTGCCGATTATCCGTCAGGCGGGTCAGCGTTACATTGCTCCCGTCGGCCGTCAGCTGATAGTCGCTGGCGACGAGGTCGGTGTAGAAGTTGCCGTTGAACGGGATCGGCGTCGTGAACGCCGCAGTCACCGTCGGACTGGTCGACGGATTCCTGCTGTCGGCCCGCACTTCCGGCGCGCCGACGGTGAACACAGCCGGACTGAAGCCCGACGGGGGCGTGGACAGGAGAGACTGCCCCAGGAGATCCTGACCGAGCGCGCCCTGCGCATTGACCGTCAGAGCCAGCGAGACGGCGTTCCGTCCAAGGTCGCTGCTCGCCCGATCCAGCGACTCGCTGCGAAAGGCCAGCAGCCCCCCCAATGCGCCCCCTTCAATCAACGATTGGGGCATCTCCTGCACCCCTGAACTGGTCTTCAGGCCGACCACCAGACGCGAGAGATCGCTCGCAGAAGTCGTAACCAACAAGTCAGCCGACTTCGAACCGACGACCAGTTGCTGCCCGCTGCCGACGAATACGTTGATGCTGCCGTCGCCGCTGGTGCTCGTCTTCACCCTGATCAGCTTGTTCAGCTCTGCCACCTGATAATCACGCGCATCGAGGAGGTCGTTGGGCGGATGGCCGCTGGTCGCCTGGGCGACGCCGATCCACTTGTTCAACTGAGCGATCTGCTCGGCGTGGGAATTGATGGCCGTGACACTGTCCCTGATCTCGCCGTTGAGGCCGTCGTACATCTGTGCGAGCTGCGTGCCGATCGACTGATAGCGGGCGCTCAAGCCCTGCGCACTGGAGACCAGGGTCTGGCGGCTCGGCAGGTGGGACGGGTTCGCGGCCACCTGCGCGACGCCGTCGAAAAAACCCTGCAGTGCCGGCGAAAGACCGGCACTGGCGTCAGCCAGCAGGTTGTCGATCTGCCTGATCCGCGCCGCGTAGCTGTCCAGCTGGCTGACGCCGGCCTGCGCCTTATCCACCTGCTCGGTGAGAAAGCGGCTGTAGACCCGCTCGATGGTCGCGACCGTGACGCCCTTGCCGACAAACCCACCTCCCGTCATCTCGCCCGCATTGGCACCCTGAATGACCCGCTGGCGCGTGTATCCGGGAGTGTTGGCGTTGGCAATGTTGTGCTCGGTCGTCTGCAACCCGTACTGGGCTGCCAACAAGCCGCTGACACCTGTACCAAGGATTCCTGAGCCCATGCGATCGTTTCCTAGTTGATGCCTTGACCAACGGCAGCCTGGCCCGAAAGTTTAGCCTCTCCGGGAAAGAAATTCAGGCGGCAGACAGTGCCTGTCGAAGCGTGCTGCCACCGATGATGCGAGCGAGCTTGTCGGCATACATCGGATCCGTCGCATAGCCCGCCCGCTGCAGGGAGCGCGCAAACTGGACCCCATCCTGCTGCCCGATGACCGCGGCGTAGCGCGGGTGGCTGCCAAGAAGCTGCGCGTAGTCGCGGAAGGCCTCGGCATAGGACCCGTAGGCGCGGAACTTCGCCCGCACCGTCTGCGGCATGCCATCAACGAACTCGGTCGTCTGCACTTCCACAGTCGGTCCCGACCAGCCACGACCCGCCTTGATGCCAAAGACGTTGAAACTGGGCGAGCCATCTGCAGTGCGCAGCTCGCGCTTTCCCCAGCCGCTTTCGAGCGCCGACTGGGCGATCAGGAAGTGCGCCGGCACACCAGTCCTTGTCGCGGCTTCAAGCGCGTGCGGCCACACGCGGTCGACAAAGTCGCGCGGACGCTGCGCACTGTCGACCGGGACTGCCGGCGGCGCCGTGTCGGGACGTGGCGGCGCCGGCTGTACCGCCCCAACGGAGGGCAGTGAACGTCTTGCCGGCGGCAGCGGTTGTGCTGATGACGCTGAGGTCAACGCTGCCGGCGCGGGCGCCGCAACGCCCACTTGTTGCCGTGCCAGTTGCCTCTCGATCAAGCCGGCGAAACCGAGCGGGGCCTGCGCAGCCAGCTCCTGCGCCAGTTGCTGGTCGCCGATGGCGGAGAAGAAGCGGCTCTGCTCGCTGTCCAGCACGCCACTGGTCGGCATCGCATCGCGCATGCTCTTCAGCATCAGGTGCAGAAGCATTCCCTCGAACTGTCGCGCCGCCTGCCTGACTCCCGCCTGCGGATCGGTGCGCAAGCGGTTGCGCAGGTCGCCGGCAGCAGCCGGGTCGAGCACCAGACGCTGGGTTGCGAGTTCAGGCGCTTTCATGGCTGGAACACGGTTTCGTTCTCCCGCACGGTACAGATCAGATGATCTCCAGGTCGGCACGCAGTGCGCCGGCCGCCTTCATCGACTGCAGGATCGACATCAGATCCTGCGGCCCGGCGCCGAGCGCGTTGATCGCCTTCACCACCTCGGCGAGGCTGACGCCCGCCTTGAGCCGGACCAGCGTCCCGCCACCCTGCTTGATGTCAATCTCGCTCTGCGTCGTCGTCACGGTCTGGCCGGCTGACAGCGGGTTGGGCTGACTGACCTTCTGCTCGGTGTTGATGATCACCGAGAGGTTACCATGAGCAACCGCGCAGGAGTCGATGGTGACCGTCTGGTTCATGACCACCGAGCCGGTGCGCGGATTGATGATCACCTTCGCCACCGTCTTCGTCGGTCGAACTTCGAGGTTTTCGATTCGTCCGAGGAAAGCGACCCGACTGTTCGCCTCTTCGGGAGCGATGACACGAATCACCCGTCCGTCGAGCGCCTGCGCGACACCGGGGGCCGTCTCACGGTTGATCGCCTCGACCACTTTCTGCACGGTACCGAAATCCGTCGCCCCGAGCTCATAGTGAACGAATGGACCCTGGCCGAGCGCCGTGGGGACTTCGCGCTCCACCGTCGCGCCACCGACAATGCGGCCCGCGAGCAGCTGGTTGACGATGACTTTGCTGCCGCCGGACGCCCCGCCGGCGCCACCTATCAGCAGGTTCCCCTGCGCCTGCGCGTAGATCTGGCCGTCGGCTCCCTTCAGCGGCGTCATCACCAGCGTCCCGCCGCGCAGGCTCTTGGCATTCCCCATCGACGACACGGTCACGTCGATCTGCTGGCCAATGCGCGCAAAGGGCGGCAGATTCGCGGTCACCATAACGGCCGCGACGTTCTTCAGCTGCAGCCCCTGCACCGAGTTGACGGTGGTACCCAACTGCGCCAGCATGTTGATGATGCTCTGCGAGGTGAAGGGCGCCTGCGTCGTCTGGTCACCGCTGCCGTCGAGTCCGACGACCAGACCGTAACCGACCAGCTGGTTGTTGCGCACCCCCTGCAGCGACGCCAGATCCTTGATCCTTTCCGCTGCCATGGGAGAGTTTGCTACGACCAGAGCGAGAACGGCAAGAATTGCCGCCCCAATCCGTGTACACCCGGGCATTCCTGCGATGATCGAGAACATGACCTGTGTTCCTCAGAAGGGCAGGACGGTGAGAAAGAAGCGTGCCAGCCAGCCGATCACCTGCGCTTCGCTGATGGCCCCGCTCTCTTTGTACTCGATGCGCGCATCGGCGATCTGTGACGAAGCAATGGTGTTCGAGGCGTTGACGAAGTAGGGATTGACGATGCCCGACAGGCGGATGTATTCCTGCCCGTGACCGATCGCCACCTGTTTCTCGCCCGATACCAGCAGATTGCCGTTCGGCAGAACTTCGACAACGGTCACCGTGATCGTTCCCGAGAATACGTTGTTGGCGGCCGCATCGCCCTTGCCGCTGGCGACGTTGCTGCTGTTCGCCTTCAGTTCGGTCAGCGTCTTCCCGGGCAGATTGAGGTTGGGTCCGATCGAGGCGTTGATGCTGCCCGTCTTGGCGATGTTGTTGTTCGACTTGGTGGCCGCCGATGTGTTTTCGGTGATCGTCACCGTGATCGTGTCGCCGACATGCCGCGCACGCCGGTCCTCGAAGAGGGTGCGCGAGGCACCTGCCTGATAGATGCTGCCGGTCGAGGCCAGTGCTGCCGCCAGTTGCTCCGGCCGCGGCTGCGGCCGGGCGGTCATCGGCTGATGAACGTTGGTCGGCGGAACGGTGGTACAGGCGGCGAGCAGCAGGACAGCGGCCGGGAGCAGCAGCGTTGATTGGGGAGGCATGGCCGGGTCCCTACAGTTGCGTCAGACGCGCCAGCATCTGGTCGGAGGTCGACACGACCTTGGCGTTCAGCTCGTACGCCCGCTGCGTCTGGATCATCAGTACCAGTTCCTGCGCGACGTTGACGTTCGACGCTTCGACATAGGACTGGACCACCATGCCGGCGCCGTTGCTGCCTGGCGTGTTCAGCGTTGGCGTACCGCTCGACGCCGTCTCCTGGTAGAGGTTGTCTCCGAGACTCTGCAGGCCGCCATTGTTGATGAAGGTCGCCACCTGGATGGTCCCGATCTGCAGCGGCGCGGCGACGTTCGGCAAGGTGACGCTGACGACGCCATCGGTGGCGACGGTCACGGTCAGCGCGCTCTGCGGGATGGTGATCGCCGGTTGCACCGGGTAGCCACTGGCGGTGACGATCTGCCCCTGATTGTCTTTCTGGAACGACCCGTCACGCGTGTAGGCGTTGGTTCCGTCCGGCAGCAGGACCTGAAAGAAGCCTGCCCCATC
Source organism: Accumulibacter sp. (assembly GCA_016788495.1). Taxonomy (GTDB): domain Bacteria; phylum Pseudomonadota; class Gammaproteobacteria; order Burkholderiales; family Rhodocyclaceae; genus Accumulibacter. Next base: position 8,762 of record JAEUOM010000010.1, read on the forward strand.
GATCGCCATGTCGAGACTGTTGCCGGTCTGCTGCAGCGAGCCTTGCGTGAAGATGCGACCGGTCGACACCGGCGTGGTGCCAAGACCGATCTGCAGTCCGTCGGGAATCTGGGTCGTCTGCGATGATTGCGCACCGGGCTGGCGCACCGTCTGGTAGAGCAGGTCGGCGAAGATTCCCCGCGCCTGCTTGAAGCCGTTGGTGCTGACGTTCGCCAGGTTGTTGGCAATGATGTCGATCTGCACCTGCTGTGCGGTGAGACCGGTACTCGCGGTCCAGAGAGAGGTGATCATCGGTTTCCGTTCAACGGTTCATGGTGAGCAAGGCGGTTGCGGCACGGGCGTTCGCCTCGGCGGTCTGCAGCATCCGGACCTGAAGTTCGAACTGGCGCGCCAGGCTGATCATCCGCACCATCGCGTCGACCGAATTGACGTTGCTGCCCTCGAGCGCGCCAGGCTCGACCTGCACCGTTTCGTCCACGATCGCCGGTTGGGCGTTGCGCGTGCGGAACAGCCCGTCGTCGCCACGAAGCAGATCGCCTTCCGGTGGATTGACGAGCTTGATCCGGCCGACCACATTGACACTGCTCGCCGCCCCCGCGCCGGGGCGTGGCACGCCGGATACCGTGCCGTCGGCAGCAATGACGATGTTATTGTCCGGCGGCAGCGTGATCGGCCCGCCCTCGCCGAGGACGAGGTTGCCGGAGCTGGTCTGGAGGACGCCATTGGCATCGGTCACCAGGTTGCCGGCACGCGTGTAGGCCTCGGTTCCGTCGGCTGCCTGCACCGCGATCCAGCCGCGCCCGCGCAGCGCGACGTCGAGCGGCCGCCCAGTGGTCATCAATGGGCCCTGATCGAAGCTGTTGGCGACCGAGGCGTCGATCGTGAAGGCCCGCGTCGGCTGGCCAGCACCGAGCACGGGTACGGCGCGGAAGCGATTCTCCATCGCACGGTAGCCGACGGTCGCCACATTCGCCAGATTCTGCGCAACCCCGGCCTGCTGCAGAAACGCCTGCTTGGCGCCGCTCATGGCAGTGTAGATCAGACGATCCATGCAGCCCCCCGTGCAGTCGATCAGCGGCCGATCAGCGCAGGTTGATCAGCGTCTGCATGATCTCATCCTGTGTCTTGATCGTCTGTGCATTCGCCTGGTAATTGCGCTGCGCGGTGATCATCGCCACCAGTTCCCTGGTCAGATCGACGTTCGAATCCTCCACCGCCGCCGACTGAATCACTCCGCGACTTCCCGAAGCGGGCGCGCCGATCAGTTCCGAGCCCGAGGCCGAGGTCGCACTCCACTGGTTGTTGCCCAGGTTGAGCAGGCCATTGGGGTCCGCGAAGGTGGCCAGCACCACCTGCCCCATGCTGCGCGTCTGGCCATTGCTGTAACGACCCTGAACAAGGCCATCACTGAGGACGCCGATTCCGACCAGGCTGCCGGTCGCATAGCCGCCCTGCGTCAGGCGGTCGACGGTCGAAGCACTGCCATACTGGGTCGTTCCGGCGAAGTCGATCACGCCCGGTGACCACGGCGTCAGGGCGCCGGTGCTCAGGGGCCACGAGGGCAGCGTGTAGGTCGGCGTCGAGCTCAGGGCACCCGACGTGTCGAACACCATGTTGCCGGCAAGGGTCTGCGGGTTGGCATCGTCAAGCGTCGCATGCACCGTCCACTCGCCACCGGTTGGCGGCGTCGGCGTGTTCAACACATAATAGGTGGTCAGATTGTGCGCCACTCCCAGTGTGTCAAAGACGGTCAGCGCGGTCGAAAAGTTGTAGGTCGACGGATTTGTGTAGTCGAACGGTGCCAGCACCGGCACGGAAGCGTTTGCATCGAGATTGAGCGCCGCGGTCACATCGCCCGAGAGCGGGTCGCTTGTCGCCCGGGGTGGAATCTGGCTCGCCGACAGCTTCAGTTCGACCGGATTGGCCGGGATGACTGCGCCGGTCACGCTGACCGGATAGCCGGTCAGGCGAAGCTTCTGGTCATTGATGATGTAACCCTGGTTGTCGACGTGGAACTGCCCGTTGCGCGAATAGCTGATGGCGCCATCATCACTCATGCGGAAGAAGCCGCCACCATTGACCGCGAGGTCGAGCGCGTTGTCTGTGGTCGTCAGGTTGCCCTGGGTGAACTGTTGCTGGATGGCGCCGACCGACACGCCGATCCCGATCTGCGCGGCACCGACGACGCCCAGGGACGCGGCATAGACATCGGCAAAGTTGGCGTTGGCACGCTTGAAGCCGACGGTACTGGCATTGGCAACATTGTTGCCGATCACGTCGAGCGACGCGGCCGCTGCATCCAGACCGCTCAAACCTTGCTGTAAACTCATTCTGTCCCCCGATCTACCTAGAGAATCTGCTGCACCTTGTCGAAAGCGACCCGGCCCACACCGCTGACATCAAGTTCAAATCCCGTTGCCGTCTTGACCAGAGCGGATACGGTGCCGAGTTGCAACGGCTCGGCTGCCACCTTGTCGGCACCGCGCAGCGCGCTGACGCGGAAGCTGTAGTTGCCCGGCGCCACCGGCAGCCCGGCGTCGTTCCTGCCATCCCAGGCGAAACTGAAGCTGCCCGCTTCCCTCGCCCCGAGATTCTGGCTCTGTACCACTGTCCCCGCGCCATCGAGGATCGTCAGCTTGACTTGGTCTGCGGCCTCGGCGAGGTTGACGCCGGCAACCGCCTGGCCGCCGGCCAGCGACAGGCGCGAACCGGTAGTGAGCACGTTCCGGCCCATCAATGCCGCGCCCTGCATGGCCTGCGCATCCTGGTAACTGCCGAGCAGGGCTTCCAGCGTCGTGTTCAGCTTCTCGATTCCGCTCACGGTACTGATCTGGGAAACCTGCGTGGTGACCGCTGCGTTGTCCATCGGGTTGAGCGGATCCTGGTTCTGCAACTGGGTCACGAGCAACTTGAGAAAGCGATTCTGAACCTCTTCGCTGCTCGTCGCCGACGCCGTCCCGCCGTCGCTGGACCGCGGATTGAGCGCGGCAAAGAGGTTGCTCGCCGCGTTGACTGCCTGAAGAACAGCTGCCATGAAATTCTCCTCGAGTTGGGAATGGGTGACGACTACTGGCCAATGCTCAACGTCTTGAGCAGCAACTGCCTGGCCGTGTTCATCACTTCGGCATTGGTCTGGTAAGCGCGCGCCGCCGAGATCATGTTCGTCATTTCATCGACCACGCTCACGTTCGGCATCTCGACGTAGCCCCGCTCGTTCGCCGCCGGGTTGCGCGGGTCATAGACCAGGCGGCCTGGACTGCTGTCCTCGACAACCTGGGTCACGCGAACACCCTGTGCCGCCGCATTGCCCATCGGCGTCGCCGCGAACACCACCTGCTTGGCCCGATAGGGCTTCCCATCGGAACCAACCACGCTCTCGGCATTGGCCATGTTACTGGCGACCGCATTGAGGCGGATGGACTGCGCGGTCAGCGCGCTGCCGGCAACATGGAAGGTCGTGAACATACCCATGACTACTGCCCCTGCAACGCCGTCATCATGGTTCTGATCTTGCCCGTGATGAAGGTCAGGCCGGCCTCGTAGCGGATGCTGTTCTCGGCCAGTTGCGCCCCCTCGACATCCATTTCGACGGTATTGCCATCGGCGCTCGCCTGCGTCGGCTGACGATACAACAGCGACGGTACCCCCTGCTTCGCGTCGCCCGCCAGATGGCGGGATGCGGTCGTCGCCAGCGGCAGGGTGCCGACGCTCCTGCCGCCGAGCGCATTGTCAAGAGCCGTGGTGAAGTGGAAATCCCGGGCCTTGAAGTTCGGCGTATCGGCGTTGGCAATGTTGCCGGCCAGCACCTGCTGTCGACTGGCGCGCAGACCAAGCGCCTGCTGCTGGAACTGCAGATTGCGATCAAGCTTGCTGAGCATCGGGCGTTCCTCGATTGGTCGGACGAGAATGTCCAAGCAATACCCATGCCAAGACACCGAAGCGCGCCGGCACGGGTAGGCCCAACCGCCCGAGGACGGCGGCCAACTGACCGCTGTACCTGCGGCCGGGCAAGTGGCGCCGACCACCAGCGGCGTCCCGTCGCCGGGCCTTGCAGCGCTCCAGACCGATCTGCTGCCGTGCCGCCGCCGGACTGCGACCAGCCTTGCCGCCAGCGCGGCAAATATTGCCGCCGAAAGCCGCCCGCGAGCCGCGTGGCAACGCAGTTCACGCCCGCATCCGGCAGATTGAGGCAAAATGGCGACATGCCTGCAACCTCACGCGCCCCACAACACTCCGGATGGCCGCTTCTGGTCACCCTCGTCGCCCTTGCCCTGCTTGGCCTCGCAAGCCGGGGGGTCGGCGCGCAGACGACCTTGCCTGCCGCCCTCGACGATTATCTGCGTACACAGACGGCCGGCCTGCCGGGAACGGTGACCTTCCAGATCGGCCAGCTGGACCGGCACGCCCGGCTCGCAGCCTGCGACGCCTTCGAGCCCTTCCTGCCATCGGGGAGCCGCCTGTGGGGAAAGACCACCGTCGGCGTGCGTTGCCTGGGCCCGGGGCGGTGGACGGTCTACGTGCCGGTGCAGGTCCGAATTGCCGGCCACTACCTCGTCGCGGCACGACAGCTCGCACCTGGACAGGTCGTCGGCGCAGCGGATCTGCTGCCGCAAGGCGGCGATCTGGGTGCGCTGCCAGCCAATACCCTGACCGACCCGGCACAGGCGATCGGCAAGACGACGCGCCAGGCTGTCGCTGCCGGCCAGCCCCTGCGCAGCGAGTTGCTCAGCGCCGCCTTGGTGGTGCAGCAGGGACAGAGCGTCAAGCTGCATTCGAGCGGCGCCGGGTTCAGCGTGAGCAATGAAGGAAAGGCACTGAACAATGCCGCCGAGGGTCAGGTTGTCCAAGTGCGAACGGCCTCCGGGCAAGTTGTCAGCGGCATCGCCCGCCCGGGCGCCATCGTCGAGGTGAGTTACTGATCGGTCGGCCTGCCCCACTTTGAAAAAAATGTTAAAGTTTCAAAGTCGTCCGCCGATTAGTGAATTGAGGACAACCGTTCAAGGGGCACCACCGTGAAGATCGACAGCACAACCAACTCCGCCAACGCACTTGGCGAAATGCGCGACCGCGCCGCCATCGCGAAACCGGCGACGAGTGCCGCGACAGAGGTTCATTTGAGCAAGCTGGCGGCAGAACTTCAGTCACCGGGCGACGTCGCGGCCTTCGATTCCGGGCGTGTTGCCGAGATCAGGCAGGCCATCGCCGAGGGGCGTTTCACGATCAGTGCCGACGCGATTGCCGAGCGGCTGATCGCGTCAGCAAGTGAACTCGTGGCTGCACAGCAGCGCTCCTGAACAGAGCGCCTTCCAACAGCAGGTGCCAGCAGTGACGATCATGCGACAACTCTTCGAAGAAGAAGTCGCTGTCGTCCGGCGCTTCGTCAGCCTGCTCGAGCGCGAGCAGAGGCTGCTGATCGAGGGCGACGGTGACGACTTGCCGGCATTGCTGCTGAAAAAGAACGAACTCACGGCCCGCCTGGCTGGCATTGCGGAACAGCGCCGTCTGGCCCTTGCTGCAGAGGGTTTGGGCGCGGACCGCGACGGAGTCGCGGGTTGGTTTGCTGCGCACCCGGGCGAGGACGGCGCGCGCACTGCCTGGGCCGAGCTGCTGCCTCTGGCCACCCAGGCGCGAGAACTGAATCGACTGAATGGTGAAGTGATTCAACTTCGCCTGCAGAGCAACACCCAGGCCATCGAGGCTCTTCTGGGCAGCAGTGGTGCCCTGGGTCTGTACGGTCCCGACGGTCAGAGCATGCCAGGCAACGGTGGCCGCATCAGCGACAGCGCCTAGCGAACGGCGGGTGGTGTGGGCGTTCGCGCGCGCGCTGGTGGTGCCGCCGACCCCTGCAGATCGAGTTCGGTGCTCTTTTCCGGAATCGCCGAGTCGATGAGAATCGTCACGCGACGATTGCGCGCCCGCCCGTCAGCCAGCAGATTGGGCTCGACCGGACGCGTGTCGGCGTAGCCAATCGCCGTCAGCCTCTCGGCGGCAATCCCGGCATCCGCGAACAGCCGCAGCACGGTGGTCGCACGCACCGCGGACAGTTCCCAATTGGAGGGAAACTGCGCATTGCTGATCGGCATGTTGTCCGTGTGCCCCTCGATGGTGATCGGAAAATCCGCCGGCACCAGAACCTCCGCCACCGACAGCATGGCTTTGGCCAGCGTGGGATTGAGAAGTGCCTGCCCGGGCGAGAACAGGATGCTGTCGTTGATCTCGATGCTCACGCCACGGCTCGTCTCGAGCACCCGCACCTTGCCCTGTTCGACCAGTGGCGCCATGACATCGAGGATGTTCTTCGCCACCTGGCGCATCTTTTCACGCTCCTTCAGTCGCATGCCCTCGGATGACTTGCTCGAAAGCGGCGCGGTGACGACAGGTGATGATGCCGGAATCACTGTCTGCGTCTGACCGGCACCGCTGACCGGAGCATTGCGGAAGGCGACGACCATCGAGTTGCTGAGGATCCGGTACTTGCCCTCGTTCACCGAGGAGAGGGCGTACATGACGACGAAGAAGGCAAAGAGCAGGGTGATGAAATCGGCGTACGACACGAGCCAACGCTCGTGACTGTCATGCTCTTCCTCGTGCCGTCGGCGCGCCATCGCTTCAGAAGATGTAGGCGCGCAGACGGCTCTCGATGATCCGCGGGTTGTCGCCGTTGGCGATCCCGACGAGACCGGCGACGATCATCTCCCGCTGCACCACCAGGCGATTGATATGTGCCTTGAGCCTGTTGGCAACCGGCAGGAACACCAGGTTGGCCAAGCCAACACCATAGATCGTCGCCACGAACGCGACCGCGATGCCGGCACCCAGCTTGGAAGGATCGGAGAGGTTCTCCATGACGTGAATCAGTCCGAGCACGGCGCCAAGAATTCCGATCGTCGGTGAGTAACCGCCGGCAGCCTCCCAGATGCGTGCAGCGAGCTTCATCTCCTGTTCGTAGGTCGTGATCTCGACGTCCATCACCTCGCGCAGCCGCTCCGGCTCGGCCCCGTCCACGAGGAGCTGCAGGCCCTTGCGGACGAAATCGTCCTTCAGTTCGCTCACCACGGCGTCGAGCGCCAGCAGGCCCTCACGCCGCGAAACCTGGCTCCAGCCGGTGACCTGCTGGATCAACTGCAGGTGGTTGACCACTGGCGGATAGAGAATCCATTTCATCATCCGCACGCCGCGCACGAAGGTTGCGTGCGGACTCTGCAACATGACCGCGCCGAGCGTGCCACCGACGACGATCAGCATCGCCGTTGGCTGCGCCAGTGACCCGACATGTCCGCCTTCCAGGATCTGACCGACGACGATGGCCAGCACGCCGATCAGCAGACCGACGATGCTGCCCCTATCCATGGCGTTCGGCTTTCGTCCTGGAGTTGCGCGCGCCGTCGCCGAACAGGCGGCTGCGCAGCCGCAGCACGGCCTGACTGTGCAACTGACAAACGCGCGATTCGCTCACTCCCATGACCTCGCCGATCTCTCGCAGATTCAGATCCCGCTCGTAGTACAGGGCCATCATCAGTTGCTCACGTTCGGGCAACAGCTTGATCGCCTGTACCAGCTGCCGCCGGAGTTCCTCGTCCGCGACCAGCCGGGCAGGGTCGGCGCTTTCATCAACCAGATGGCGTTCGAGAAAGTCCTCGCCGCGCTCGGCAACGATGTCCTCGATGTACACCAACTGATGCCCGCGCACGTCCTGCAGCATTTCCTGATAGTCGGCAAGCGTCATGCCGAGCGAATCGGCAAGCTCGCTCTCCGTTGGCACACGACCACTCGCCTGCTCGAGTTCAGTGATCGCCGCTTCGATGCGACGACAGTTGCGGCGCAGGCTGCGCGGCAGCCAGTCGTTCTCGCGCAAGCCGTCAAGCATCGCCCCGCGCACCCGCTGCGCGGCATAAGCCTCGAACTGGGCACCGACTCCGGCCTCGAAGCGCCCGAGGGCATCGAGCAGCCCGAGCATGCCGTTCTGCACGAGATCATCGAGCTGCACGCTCGCCGGCAGCCGTGCCATCAGATGACAGGCGATGCGCCTGACCAGCGGCGCGAAGCGCTGGACAAGCTGATCCTTGTTGAGCTGACCAGCAGCGTTATACATGCGTCCTGGGGAGAGCTATCAGGCGTAGATAGCGGTTGCGTGAATGCGTTGGCTCAAGTGTAGCAGCAGTTGCACGAAATGTTCGAGCCCCCCTTGCTCATCGTTGCCGAGCGGCCAGCTCAGCACCCGCTCCGCGAGCGCCAGATAGGCCTGCGCCGCCGGCGCCTCCGGAAACAGTGCCGCCACCGGCTGGCAGAGTCGGGAAGCCTGCCGCAGTTGCTCGTCAGACGGGATCGATCCCGCGTACTCGAGACGCGCCAGCCGACGGCTGTCGGTGACACGCGCCATGTTGTCATGGATCGCCCGCGCTTCGGTTTCGCTGCGTACCCGGTTGAGCAGGATCCGGAAACGCCTGTGCGCATAACCCAGGCTGACCTTCTTGATCAATGCGTAGGCCTCGGTGATGGCGCTCACATCGGCCGGAACGATGACGACCGTCTCCTGCGCGGCCAGCCCAAGCGGCGAGAACCCCAGCGGATGGTCGAGTGAGGCGTCGACCAGCACGACGTCGGCCGGCGGCAGAAGTTCGGCCAGGCACGCCAGCAGCGTCCGCCGCTCGGGCTCACCAAGCGAGCCAAGCTGGCCGACGATGCGGGCCGCCGGCAGCACACGAATCCCCGGCGCAACCTGAACGAGCACCTCCTCGAGTCGCTTTTCGTGACTGACCGCCTGCTGCAGATCGCCCGCGGCAAAGGCGCCAAAGAATGCCGCAACCCCGGCGCCGGCGTTCTCGTCAACGACCAGAACCTCCCTACCGACGCGCGCCAGCGAGGCCGCCAGATTGGCGACCGAAGTGCTCTGGCCCACACCCCGGCCACCAGCGTTGAAGCTGACGATTCGCAACTGCGGACGCCCAAGGAGGCGGCGCAGCCCCGCGGCCTGATCGCCACGAAAGTCAGCCACGCTGTCCTCCGGCCGACAGCATGCCTTCGCTGCCGCCGGCCATCATCAGGCTTGGCTCGACCCCGGCGAGACGATGCGGCGAAGTCTCCGGCAGGTCCTTGAAGGCACGATGCAGGAGATACGGCCGGTTCGGCAGGTGCAGGTCTTCCGGGACACGCTGACCGTTCGAGACGTAGTACAGCCGCAACTCGTGGCGAATGAGCACATCCAGCGATGAAGCCAGGCTGGCTGCCTCGTCGACCTTGGTCAGAACGCAGCCCGCAAGGCCGAGGTCGCTGTAGACGCGCACGACGTCGTCGAGGGTATCGCCACGTCCGGTCGCCGCGAGCAGGAGCAGCGTTCTGACATCGCTGTCGCGAAACATCGCCACCTGCTCACCGACCATCCGGTCTCTCTGGCTCATTCCCATGGTGTCGATCAGCACCATGTGCGTGTGCCGCAGGTCATGCAGGGTCGCCCGCAGGTCCTTTGCGTCCCGCGCCAGATGGACCGGTACACCAAGGATGCGCCCGTAGATCCGCAACTGCTCGTGCGCCCCGATGCGGTAACCGTCAGTCGTTACCAGCGCCAGCTTCCTCGCGCCATGCCGCAGGACGCAGCGCGCCGCCAGCTTGGCGGCCGTCGTCGTCTTGCCGACCCCGGTCGGTCCGACCAGGGCATAGATTCCGCCCTGGTCGACGATGTCCGTTTCGCCGTCGATGGTCAGCATGCCCCGCTCCGCTCGTCCGCGCACCCAGGCCAGTGCCGGCGCCGCATCGAGCTCGCGCGGCAACTCGGCGAGCAGTTCGCGGGCGAACCGCGGCGAGAAGCCGGCGTCGAGCATCTGTCGCAGAATCTCGGTCTTCACCGGCTCGGAGCGCGCCACCTCGCCCCAGGCGAATCCGGCCAGCTGCCGTTCGACGATTCGCCGCAGCGAGCGAATCTCTTCCATTACCGCCGCCGGCACGACAGCCGCTCCGGCGGCCGTGGAGCTCGCTTCGTCCGCGGGCGACGAGCCCGCCGGCGGACGCGCCGGCGCCGTCAGCGGCGGCACGTCCGCCGGCGGGCTGCGCTCGTGCCGCCGCGGAGCCGCACCCGCAGAGCGCGGTACCGTCCTGTCGTCGGCGCTTCTCGGCTCAGGCGCAACCATCGCGGCAGCATCCACGCGGCCACTTGGCTGCAACGAATCGCGCGGCGGCACGATCATCTCCATGTCGCGTGCGGCGACGGCCATGATCTCGACCCCGCCCGGGATGCCTCGATTGGAAAGAATGATCGCGTCGGGGCCAAGGGTCTCCCTGACCTTCCGCAAGGCGTCGCGCGCCGTCGCCGCGATGAATTTCCTGACGTTCATGGTCGTTGTCCGATGATGGATGTCACTTTGATCGTTCGATGTTCGGGCACCTCTGCGTGCGCCAGAACCTTGAGCTGCGGGATGTTGCGCCGAAGGAAGCGTGACAGCAGGCTGCGCAGCGTACCGGAAACCAGCAGGACCACCGGCAGCCCGGCCTCCTCCTGCCTCTGGGCCGCCGCCAGTGCCTCCCGGACCAGCGTATCGGCCAGGCCCGGTTCGATGCCAACCGCCTCGCCGGCTCCGGCGACGGCCTGCTGCAACAAGCGTTCAAGCTGGGGATCGAGCACCATCACCTGGAGCTCGGATGCACCGGGATAGAGTTCCTGGACGATCGAACGTCCCAGGGCGACGCGCACCTGGACCGTCAGCGTATCCGGGTCCTGCGAACGCGGTGCTCCGTCGGCGAGGGTTTCGATAACCGTCCGCATGTCGCGCAGGGACACTCCCTCTTCGAGCAGATTGCGCAGGACTTTCTGCACCACTCCGAGTGACAGGGCTTTGGGCACGAGGTCCTCGACCATCTTCGGCATTTCCTTGGCCAAGTGATCAAGCAGGGCCTGGGTCTCCAGACGCCCCAGAAGCTCGGCGGAATGCGACAGGATCAGATGGTTGAGGTGCGTGGCGACCACGGTGCTGGGATCGACGACCGTGTAGCCGTAGGCCTGGGCCTGCTCACGCACCGCCGGATCGATCCACACGGCCGGCAGACCGAAAGCCGGATCGCGCGCGGGCGTCCCCGGCACCTTCCCGGCCACCCTGCCGGGGTCGATCGCCAGCAGGTTCCCTGGAAACGCTTCGCCCTCGCCGATCTCGACCCCCTTGAGAAGGATCTTGTAGGCGTTGGGCTTCAGTTCGAGGTTGTCGCGTATATGGACCGGCGACACCAGGAAGCCGACGTCCTGCGCAAACTTCTTCCGGATGCCGCGAATGCGGCGCAGCAACTCGCCATCCTGCGCCTTGTCGACCAGCGGAATCAGCCGGTAGCCGACTTCCAGTCCAAGAACGTCGAGGGGCGTCACATCCGCCCAGCTCGCTTCCTGCACTTCCCGCGCCACCTTCGGCGCTGGCGCAACCGGCAGCGGCTTCTCCTCCCGCCGCTGCCGGTCGAGACGCCACGCGGCGGCCGCCAGCGCCCCGCCAATGAGCAGGAAGATGAAGTTCGGCATCCCGGGAATCAGGCCGAGCAGGCCGATGATCGCCGCCGTCAGATAGAGCGGCTTCGCATTGTCGAACAGCTGTGCGGCAAACTGCTGCGACACGTCCTGGTCGTCACCGACGCGGGTCACCACCATGCCGGCGGCAATCGAGATGATCAGCGCCGGGATCTGGGCGACCAGGCCATCGCCAATCGTCAGCAGGGTGTAGGTTCGCGCCGCCGTTCCGACGTCCAGATTGTGCTGCAGGACGCCGACGAACAGACCGCCGACCACGTTGATCAGCATGATCAGGATGCCGGCTATCGCGTCGCCGCGAACGAACTTCGACGCACCATCCATCGAGCCGAAGAAATCCGCCTCCTGCGCGATCGTCGACCGCCGCTTGCGCGCCTCATCCTCGCCAATCAAGCCGGCATTGAGGTCGGCATCGATCGCCATCTGCTTGCCCGGCATCGCGTCCAGGGTGAAGCGGGCAGCGACTTCGGCAACCCTGCCTGCGCCCTTGGTGATGACGACGAAGTTGATGATCACCAGGATCGTGAACACCACCAGCCCCACTCCATAATTGCCACCAACGAGAAAGTGGCCGAAGGCTTCGATCACCTTTCCCGCCGCCGCCGGACCGGTATGCCCTTCGAGCAGGACAACCCGCGTCGAGGCGACGTTGAGGGACAGGCGAAGCAGTGTCGTGACGAGGAGGACGGTGGGAAACACCGAAAACTCGAGCGGCTTCATCACGCTCATGGCGACCAGCATGACGATCACCGAAATGGCGATATTGAAGGTGAAGAAGAGGTCCAGCAAAAAGGGTGGCAGCGGCAACACCATCATCGCCAGGATGAGCAGGATCAGCAGCGGGCCAGCCAGCTGCCGCTGACCAAAGCGGGCAACGAAATCCTGCAGGGCGATGCTTGCGCTAGCCACGCGCAGGCTCCGCGGCGAGTTCCGGAGGAACCTCTATCCGGCCTGGTGGTAGCGGCAGATCACCGCCAACCTGCCGCCAGTCACTCAACTGGTAGACATAGGCGAGCACCTCGGCGACCGCAACATAAAGCGCCGCCGGAATCTCCTGATCGAGTTCGACGTGCCGATGGAGCGCGCGCGCCAGGGCCGCCGCCTCGACCATCGGAACGCCATTGCTCGCACCGATCTGGCGTATCTTCAGCGCGATCTCGCCAGTTCCCTTGGCCAGCACTTTCGGTGCACCCATGCCGGCGCTGTAAGCCAGGGCAACCGCGTAGTGTGTCGGATTGGTGACGATGACGTCGGCCGCCGGCACCGCGGCCATCATCCGCTTGCGAGCGGCTTCGCGCTGCAACTGGCGGATGCGCCCCTTGATCTCCGGGCTGCCCTCGAGTTCCTTGCCTTCCTGCTTCACTTCCTGGTGACTCATCTTGAGTTTGTCGTGGTACTGCCAAAGCTGGAACGGCACGTCGACGGCAACGATGAGCAGCATCGCCGAAACGACGGCGAGAAAGCTGAAGCTGAGCAGGTGGCCGGCAGTCGCCAGGCCGACGGGCAGCGGCTGGGCAAACATGGCCAGCAATTCTCCCCGCTCGCTCCACAATACCCAGGCGGCCACGCCACCGAGCAGAGAGGCCTTGGCGACCGCCTTGGCAAGTTCGACCACGCCGTGCCACGATACCAGGCGGACAAGGCCCTGCAGCGGGTCGAGACGGCTCGGGTCGGGTTGCAGGGCCTTGACCGAAAAGTTCCAGCTGCCGAGGAAGAAGGGTGAGAGCAGAGTTGCGATGAGCAGAGCGCCGAACAGTGGGGTGCAGGTGAGCAGGGCCGCAGCTGCCAGATCGGCCAGCCGGATGAGCATCCGCGCTGGTTCGTGTGCCGCTTGGTGATCGACAACGAGACCGCGTCGGACGAGCAGCGAGAGCCTCTGCATCATCCAGGGACCCAGCACCATGAACGCTGCCGCGCCGACGATCAGCACGAGAAAGGCGCCGACCTCCCGCGAGCGTGGCACCTGCCCCTCTTCGCGAGCCTGCTCGAGGCGTCTCGCCGATGCGGGTTCGGTACGTTCGACGTCGCTTTCCTCTGCCATGGCGAGCTTCCAGTCTGGACGGGCGTATTATAAGAAAATCGCTGTTAGAATAGACAGCTAGCTTGTTTTATTTATATCAATTCTCGAATAGTTGCAGCTTAACAACATTTGTTTCGGCGAGACAAAAGGCAAGGGGGCTTACGCCCCCTTGATGGAACCGCTCGGTACTGGCGCGGCTGCTAGACGAGCAACTCCAGTGGCCGTGTTGCCGGCGCGCGCGTCTCTCGTTCGCCCTTGGCCGCGAGATCGGACAACAGCTCCTTCATGTCCAGGATGAGAACAATCTGACCATTCGACAGCGTCGTCACTCCGGCCACTCCGCGCGGACGGAAATCATCGAGCGCCTTGATCACCGCGTCATCGCGCCCGGCGAAGTTGTCTACCGCCAGAATGAAGCTGCGTTCGGCGGTCTGCATGAGGACGCCGAACTCGGGCCGCCGCAGTTGCGGCCACCCGAGCAGGCGGGCGAGGGCAATGACCGGCAGAATCTCGCCGCGCACCACCAGCGTTTCCCGGCCGCCCACTTCCTGCATTCGCTCGTGGTCGATCGGCAGGATTTCCCGCACCAGTGACAGTGGCAAGGCAAAGGGCTGGTCGCCGAGTAGGACGAGGAGAACGGGCAGGATGGCCAGCGTCAGCGGCAGCGAGATGACGAAGACCGCACCCTTGCCAAGTTCGGAGCGGATCTCGATCGACCCGTTGAGCTTCTGGATGTTCGTCTTCACGACGTCCATGCCGACGCCTCGACCCGACACCGCCGAAGCCTTGGTCATCGTCGAAAACCCAGGCAGGAAGATCAGGTTGAGACTCTGCCGGTCATCGAGCGTGTTCGCTTCCTCCTCGCTGATGATCTGCTTCTCGACTGCTTTCGCGCGGATGCGCTCGGGGCTCATCCCGCGCCCGTCATCGGCAATCATCAGGACGATGTGGTCACCCTCCTGACGGGCCTCGAGACGAATGACGCTCTTCGCCTGCTTGCCTGCGGCGCGCCGTTCCTCGGGCGACTCGACACCATGATCGACCGCATTGCGTATCAGGTGGATCAGCGGGTCGGCCAGATCCTCGATCATCGTCTTGTCGACCTCGGTCTCTTCACCGATCAGTGCCAGTTCAACATCCTTGCCCAGTTGTCGAGCCAAGTCGCGCGCAATCCGCGGATACTTCTGGAACAGGCGGCCGATCGGCTGCATGCGCGTCTTCATGACCGAGTTCTGCAGGTCGGACACCAGCAGATCAAGCTGGCTGACGGCCTGATCGAGCGCCTGCAAGGTCTCCGAATCCGTACGCCCGGCCAGAATGTCCGCCCGCAGGCTGGTCAACCGGTTCTTGGTCAGGCCGATTTCCCCCGACAGATTGAGCACCTGATCGAGCCGCGCAGTGTCCACACGGATCGTCGTCTCGCGCGCTGCCGCCCGTTCGTCGGCGCGGCGGCCCGACGGCGCGGCGCTGGCGGCAGCCCCCGGCCTGTCCGTGCTGCGCCGCCCCTCAGGCGGAAAATGTGGCTGCAGCTGCGAGAGTGCGATCTCGCCAGCCTGCCTGCCGTCATCCGTGGCATCGGCCTTGTGCGCGACAGTCGGCACACTGGCGCCAGCCTGCCCGCTGAACACCGCGTGCAGTGCCTGCCAATCCGGACCCTGCTCGCCACTGCCGGCAGCCACCGACGCCCCGGTGGGCTTGCCCTCGCTCGGCTCCGCGGCAACCCGTGCTGGCTCACCGGGGTCAGTCGCTGCCGTCAGCGCGCTCTGCAGGTCAGCCGTGACTTCCGCCGCAGCCGGAGCCGGCTGCCTACCCTGGGCAATCTCGCCGAACATTTGGCGAACGCCCTGTGTGGCCGCCATGATCGTGTCCATCATGGCCGGCGTCAGCTCCCTCTCGCCGTTTCGCAGCTTGTCGAACAGGTTCTCGGTCAGGTGGCAGAGCTTGACCAGCTCGACCGCATTCAGGAAACCTGCACCGCCCTTGATCGTGTGAAAGCCGCGAAAGATGTCGTTGAGCAGACGCAGATCCTCGGGACTGCGCTCGAGATCGACGAGCTTGTTGTCGACATCCGACAGCAGGTCACCGGCTTCCTGCAGGAAATCCTGCAGCAGGTCTTCCATCCCCGCAAAATCGCTCATCGCGAACCTCCTAGAATCCCAGGCTGCCGAGCAGCTCATCAACCTGCTGCTGTGAGGCGACGACGTCGGCGCGACCGTCGGGGTTGATCACGGGCCCGTTGAGGAGGCTGTTGACCGACTCGGTGCGCCGCTCACCGGGCAAGGTCTCGATCAGCACTTGCATCAGTTGCGTCTCCAGCTCCTGCGCGACCTGAATGATCTTCTTGATCACCTGGCCGGTGAGATCCTGAAAGTCCTGGGCCATCATGATCTCCAGCAGCTGCGCCTTGGTGGCCTCGGTCTTCGCCGGCAAGCCCTGCTTGAGGAAGGAGCGCGTCTCCTCGGCGAGGAGCCTGAAATCGTCGACTGCCATCTGGTTGGAAAACAACGCATCCCAGCGCCTCGCGAGTCCCGCCGAGGCCGCCTCGAGTTGCTCCTGCAACGGGTTGGCAATGTCGGTCGCGTTGAGAACCCGGCAGGCGGCCTGCTCGGTCAGCGTGGCTACGTAGTTGAGCCGCTCCCTCGTATCCGGAATGGCGCTGACGGTGCTCTCCAGCAGTTCGCTGTAACCCAGTTGCCCCAATGTGTCGTGCAACTGGCGGGCCATCTGGCCGACGAGTTGGAACACCCGGTCCTGTCCCCGCCATTCCGTGACCGCGGCCTCCGCTGCCCCCGCTGCAATCGTGGCCGCCTGCGCCACCCGCACGGAGTCGAAAAGCGCCTGCAACTCGTCACTGTCGTCGGCTCCGTCTCCTTCGCGCAACTGCTGCAGCAGAGAGGCCGCAGGCCTGGCCGTGGCAGGTGGCGCGGCCGTACTGGCGGTCGCGATCCCCGAGGCGATGCTGTCGAACAGAGCCTCGAGTTCCCGTGAGTCACCGGAGGTGTCGCCTTCGTTCATCTCAGACCCCCATCCTGTCGAAGATCTTCTGCAGCTTTTCGGCCAGCGTCGCCGCCGTGAAGGGCTTGACGATATAACCGCTGGCCCCCGCTTGCGCGGCGGCGATGATGTTCTCCTTCTTCGCCTCGGCGGTGATCATCAGCACCGGCAGGTGCTTCAGCGTCGCTGAAGCGCGGATGGCCTGCAGGAGCTGCAGGCCATCCATGTTCGGCATGTTCCAGTCGGTAACCACGAACTCGAACCCGCCGTTGTTCAGCTTCTGCAGAGCCACAGCGCCATCCTCGGCCTCGTCGACATTGGCAAAACCGAGTTCCTTCAGCAAATTCCGGACGATGCGCCGCATCGTCGAGAAATCGTCCACCACGAGAATCCTCATCTTGGGATCAGCCATCGTTTACTCCGATTGTTCGCTCAGCGCTCGAGCAGAGGACGCAGGGTATCGGCCAGAACCTCTGCATCGAACTTGGCAACGTAGGCATCGACACCCACGGCCTTGCCCATCGCGTGGTTGGCCTGTGACGAAAGCGACGAGTGCATGACTACCGGAATACCCGTGAACCGGACATCGCCCTTGATGTTTCTGGTGAGGACGTAGCCATCCATTTCCGGCATCTCGGCGTCAACCAGGATCAGGCGGACTTCGTCGCGCAGCGTGCTGCCACTCTGGTCGGCATGCGCCGCAATGGCCTGCAGACGGCTCCACGCTTCGGCGCCATTGGTGGCGTGCTTGTGCCTGACGCCGAGCTTGTCCAGAACCTCGGTGATCTTGCGCCGGGCAACCACGGAGTCATCAACGAAGAAGATGCTCACATCCTGGTCGAGGTTGGCTGGCGGAATGTCTACGATGATCGCCTCGCCGAAGGCGTTGGCGAGAATCTGTTCGACGTCGAGAATCGACACCAGCTTGCCATCGTCCAGTTCGGTGACGGCGGTGATCAACCCCTGATTGGTCGACAGCAGATTCTCCGGAGCCCTCACCTTCTCCCAGTCCACCCGGATGATGCGGTCCACTTCATGCACGAGAAAACCGAGGGTCCGCTTGGAATACTCGGCCACCATCATGGTCCTGCCGTACTCATCGTGGTGCTCCCGGTGCTCGAGAAAGGCAATCAACGAGAGCACGGGAATGACGTTGCCGCGCAGGGAAATCAACCCTTCCACTCCCCGCGGCATGTTCGGCGTCCTGGTGATGGGTGGCGTCCGTCCGACTTCCCGCACCTTGAAGACGTTGATGCCGAAGGTCTCGCGGGTTCCCAGCGAGAAGAGCAGGATTTCCATCTTGTTCGATCCGGCGAGACGGGTTCGTGCGTCAACGCCGTCGAGCAGGTTCTTCCTTTCGGCCAAATCCATCCTATCGCTCCTGTGAAGTCCGCTCAGCAGGACGGCAGCGCCGGCACGCTGCCGCCCTGCAGCCTGCGCGTCAGCGTTTCCGAAAGGCGCTGCGGCTCGAACTTGGGCACGTACTCGTCAACGCCGACGGACTTGCCAAGCTGCTGGTTCGACATTCCCGACAGCGACGAGTGCATGATCACCGGCACGCCAGCAAAACGCGGGTCGGACTTGATCCTCTTCGTCAGGATGTAGCCGTCCATCTCCGGCATTTCGATGTCGGTCAGAACGAGACTGATCAGTTCGCTGACGGCCTGACCGGAAGCCTGTGCGTAGGCAGCCATCTTCTCCAGTTCCAGCCAGGCGTCAAGACCATTGATCGCGGCCACGTACTGCACACCCATCGCACCCAGCGTACGCTCGATCTGTTTGCGCGCAACCGAAGAGTCGTCGGCGAAGAAAACCGTCAGACGCGGATTGTCCAGGGGCTTGATATTGCGGTAGACGATCTCGTCATCGTAGTTGGTGGTCTCCGAGAGGATCTTCTCGACATCCATCATCATCACCAGACGACCGTCCGGCAATTCGGTGACGGCCGTCACCAGACCACCGAGCTCGGCCAGCAACATGGCCGGCGGCACCCGCATCTGCCCCCAGTCGAGGCGCAGGATGGTATCGACGCCCTCGACCAGGAAGCCCTGCGTATGACCGGCATACTCGGTGATGATCATGATCGAGCGTGGCGTCTGCGTATCGACTCCGGCATAGCGCGCGAGGTCGACGACCGGCACCAGCGCGCCGCGCAGGCTGACCATTCCCTCGACCGAGGGCGGCATTTCCGGCGCCGCCGTGATCGGCGGCGTACGCATGACTTCACGCACCTTGAAGACGTTGATGCCGAAGGTTTCGCGGCGACCGGTGCGCGCATCGGTGCCGAGCGAGAAGAGCAGGATCTCCAGCTTGTTGGTTCCCGCCAGCTTGGTCCGGGCATCGATGTTCTTCAGCAAATCCGACATGTGTATCTTCCTCTCGCAGGAGCCAGCGCCGATCGAGTCGCCGACATCTTAATCGAATCGTCAAGAGCACGCCAAGACAGCCCGCAGTGCCCGCCGTGAGTCCGTCCGGTTTCACGCGCCCGTCTTGTAGCCGATCCGGAAGCCGCCCCAGTGGCGGCCCTTGACGTAGATCGGTGCCGAAATGTCGTGCATCAGCTCACCCGTGTCGCGACGATACGTCTGCAGCAGGAACGAATGCTCGTGACCGCCGCAGCGCCTGCCGACCGGGTCGTCAAAAATGCGCTTGGTACGGCTGCGCACGAAATCAACCTTCTCGTCGCCGCTCAGAGGATGCGAGAAGGCTCGGTTGTGGGTCGGCACATAGCCGTTGCGGTCGATACAGATTGCGTAGACCAGACCTTGATGCTGCGCCAGCAGTTGCTCCTGCAGGGGTGCCACGGCCTGATCGGTGAACTCGTCGAAGCGCGTCCGGTACTTCTGCGGTCGCGTGTTGGGAATCGGCTGGTAGCGGTCGTCGAACAGCTCGTCAACGCTGGTCCTGGCAGCGTCGACGGCGCCGTCGAGGAGCGCGCCGACGGCCCGTGCCGCGTCGGTGACGATGTCGGGCATGCGGGCGTGGATGGCAACTGCCTGCTCACCGACTGCCCCCAGCCTGAAGACATTGCCCACTTCCTTCAGGTTTTCGGCCAGGCACTCGACATGGTCGACCGCCCGCAAGGTCTGCCCGCTGACCGTACTGTTCACCTCGGCCATCTGCCTGATGTTGCCCACATGCTCGGCGATGCTCGCGCCGGTGCGAGTCTGCTGGCTGACCGCAGCGGCGATCGCCTCCACCTTCTCCAGCGTCTGTCGCGCCCCGCTGTTGATGCCGTCGAGCGCCTGCGCCGCCTGCCGCGCCAGCTCGGCACCCTTGCGCGCCTGACCCGTCCCGGCTTCGATGCTGGCAATTGCCGACTGCGTCTCGCCCTGAATGGCCGTGATCATCTGGCTGATCTCGCCGGTCGCCTGCGAGGTCCGTTCCGCAAGCTTGCGCACCTCGTCGGCGACGACGGCGAAGCCACGCCCGTGCTCACCCGCCCGCGCCGCTTCGATGGCCGCGTTGAGGGCCAGCAGATTGGTCTGGTCGGCGATTTCGCGGATCGTCTGGACAATACCGCTGATGGCTCGTGAGCGTTCGCCGAGGGCACCGACCACGGCTGCCGACTGGCTCACCGAGGCGGCGATCTGCTCCATTTCTGCCGATGCCCTGCGGGCGATCGACATTCCCTCGCTTGACAGGCTGTTCGATCTCTCGGCGATGCCTGCGGTTTCGCTGGCCTTCTCGCTCACTTCGTTCATCTGCAGCGTCAGATTGGCCATCTCGCCGGCGGTCGCCAGCGCGGCATCGCGCTGCTCGTTCGATCCGGCAGCCACCCGCCGGGCATCACCGATCAACTGCTGCGAAGCAGTGCCGACTTCAATCGAGTTGAACAACAGCTTGCCGACGATGGTGGCGAAGCTATCCATCAGGCGGTTGTAGTCGGCAGCGACCAGAGCCAGCTCATCACGCCCGCTGGCAGCTGCACGCCGGGTGAGGTCGCCATCGGCGTAAGTCCCTCCGATCACCGCGCGCAGTCCCTGCAGGCGACCCAGCAGATCGCGCTCGAGCACCACGGCGATGGCGACCGCAGCGAGCAGGACGAGCCCCGCTGCCGACAGCCAGCCCGGCAAACCGCCGCCCAGGACCACGTGGCCCAGCCAACCGCCTGCGGCAGTGAGCAGCACCAATACCAGCATCGCAGCACGGATCTTCCACGCCAGTTGCATCATCGTCGTCTCCTCGTCGCCGCCTCAGCGCTCCATCATCAATGAAACGGCAAGAAACGCCGCCCCTTTAGCGTCTTCGCCCGGCCTGTGAAATCGCTGCCGCCCGTTGCCGCCCGCGGACAGCCCCGCCGCGCGTCGCGAGTGGCGGTGTCCGCACCACCTCCCGGCGATCATCCGGCCAGCGGTTCGTGGATGGTCACCCGCGCCGCACGGCCGCGAACCGCCACTCGGTCAAGTTCGCGGCATGGCCAGTCGCCCAGTTCCTGCCGCGTCGCCTCACCGACGATCACCCCTGCATCATAGTGCGTCGACAGTCCCTGCAGGCGCGCAGCCAGGTTCACGGCGTCGCCGAGCACCGTGTAGGCACGTCGGTGGCGCGAACCCATGTCGCCGACAACCATGATGCCGCTGTTGATACCGATGCCGATGCGCAGGGGTGGCCAGCCACGTACTGCCAGCCGCTGATTGAGGGCTGGCAGTGCCGCCTGCATCGCCAGGGCCGCGGCAACCGCGTGCCGCGCATGCAGCGGGTCCGCGACCGGTGCACCCCAGAAGGCGACGATCGCGTCACCAACGTACTTGTCGAGAGTACCCCGGTGCAGCCGGATGACATCGGTCATCGCCGACAGGTAGTCGTTCATCATTGCCGCCAGCTCGGCAGCGGGCATCTGTTCGGCGATCGTCGTGAAGCCACGGATGTCCGCGAAGAGCACGGTCAACTCGGCGTTGCGGCCGCGCATATCGTAGCGCTCCGGATCGCGGCTCATCTCATCAACCAGCTCCGGCGGTACGTACTGGCCAAAGAGCGCCGCCAGCCGGCGGCGCGCGCGCGACTCGACGAACGAGCCAAAATAGAGTTGCAGCGTCAGCAGCAGCGTCAGCAGACAGATGGTGGCGGCGGCTGGCAGAACCAGACCGGCAGTCGCCCAGGCCAGCAGGTTGAGGACGGCCAGTACCAGTACGAGCACGAGCGTCAGGCCGACCGCCGCATGCGGTGACAGTCGAGGCAACAGCGGCAGCAGGACCAGAGCGAGAAGAGACAGTACTGCCGCTTCGAGAAGCATCGTCCAGGGTGGCGCATGCGGCAGCTTGCCGGCCAGCAGCCCGGCGAGCAGGTTGGCGTGCACCTCGACTCCCGGAAGCGCCTCGTTGACCGGCGTCACCCGCTGGTCAAGCAGGCCTGCGGCACTGCTGCCAAGGAGAACGATCCGCCCGCGCAAAGCGTCGCCGGGCAGCCGGGCGGCGGCGACATCGGCCGCCGAATGGTAGCGGAATCCCCCCGCCACCCGGCGAAACGGCAGCAATACGGCCGCCTGGCGATCCACCTCGATGCGGCGCGAGCCGCGAGTACTCGTCAACTCGATGGCGACCAGCGGCGGCGCAGTGACCTGCCAGGGAAGCCGCTCCCCGAAGTGCAGCCGCAGCGCCGGGCCGCCCAGCAGCAGTTGCGCCATGACCAGCGGCAGCGCACCGTAGACCTGACCGGCATGCCTTGCCAGCAACCAGCCGCGGCGGACCACGCCATCCGGATCGACCGGTGCACCAAGGAAGCCGCCCCCAGCTGCCGCCTGCTGCAGCAACGGCAGGTTGGCACCGTAGCCCGGCCAGTCGGTCAGTCCCGTTGCCTGCGCGAGTTCGGCAGCACCGGTCGGCAGTGCTGGCGGCAGCGCGCCGCTCCTCGCCGCGGCCGCGCCAGTGGACAGGTGAAATCCGAGCACCACTGGATGTCGGCGCAGGACGGCGGCAAGCCGACCGTCGTTGTCGAGTGCCGGCCGCAGGTCTTCGACGGCCGAGCGAAAAGCAGCGTTCTGCCGCAGTGGCCCGCGTGCGAGGGCCTCCAACACCGGCAACCCGGAGCTTTCGTCGGCCTCCGCGAGGATGATGTCCATCCCGAGCAGCAGCGCGCCATAGTCGGAAAAGATCCGCTCGACCAGATCGGCCAGCCGGGCACGGCTCCACGGCCAGCGCCCGAGTTCTGCCAGAGAACGCTCGTCGACATCGATGATGACGATTCTGTCATCGACCGGCGCCTGCGCGAACCAGCGCACGCGGGCGTCGTACAAGGCGGCGTCGAGTCGGGTCAAGGCGTCGATCTCGATGTAGCGCAGACTGTGCGCCAGAAGCACGGCGAGCAGCAGCAGCCCAAGCAGGCCGCGCCAGCCAGCAGATGACAGGCTCCGTCGGATCGTCGCCGTGCGGTCAGCGAAGCTTGATCTCGACACGGCGATTGCGCGGCTCGGCGACGCCGTCTTCGGTAAGAACCACTGGCTCGCGTTCGCCGCGACCGACGACAGCGATCGAATCCGGCGCAACACCGGCCCGGATCAGCTGCTCACGCACCGCCTCGGCGCGGCGCAGCGACAGCCGATCGTTGCCCTCGGAGCTTCCCGTCCGGTCGGTATGGCCGATGACGATGGCCTCAGCCGCCGGAAGGCTGGCGAGTTCGTCGCGGATGATCGGCAACTTGCTGCGCGACTCAGGTGTCAGGACGGTGGTTCCGGTTTCAAAATGGACGACGTAGATGCGTGGGCGAGCCGGTTGCATGTCGAGCAACCGGCCATAGGACTCGCGCACCATGCGTGGACTGCTTGTCAGCCTGCTCGGCCTGCCGCCGCGGACATCGACTCCACTGTAGGGCTCGGCGAGCACGATCTCGCCACCGGCAGCCGCAACCGAAAGTGCGCCGACGCGACCGTCCGGCCCGGGCAACAGGAGGACGTGGTCGGTTACCCGTGAACAGGCGGCAAGCGTCAGCCAGAGGACGCAATGGCCGATCCGGACGCGGATCATTCGCCCTCCCCACGGACTTCGATGATGAATTCGGTGCCCCGGATGCCGAGCACGACGTTCGGTGTCCGGAAGCCCACGTTCTCGGGACTCTGTCTGGCAAGCAAGCCAGTCACCACGCTCAGCGTACCCTGCAGCAGGGTGGTCAGCATGTTGCCTGCGCGCGTCGTCGGGTCGAAGCGGAAGTCGTTGATCAACAACGTGCTGTTCGGCCCGGCGGTGAGCAGGGTGTCATCGGCCAGCGTGATGCCCACCGCGCCGTCAACGCCGGTACGCACCCGGTCGCCGACCTGCACCGGACGGCCCACCTGCACTGGCAGCGTGAGCCCGGCACGTTCCAGGTTCACGCTGCCTTCGAGTCGTTTGACCTTGCCGACAGGCAGGCCTGCCTCGGCACCGGCAGCCGATGCGCAGAGCAACAGCAGAAACGGCAGGAGATGACAGAACCTCAATGCGGGAACCTCCATCCGGTCGCCAAGGCGGGTGGCGAGGAAAGCTTGCCAGCGCTGGTCGACCCCGGCGCCAGCGCTGTGTGACGCACCGGCGCAGCCTGCGGCTGCGAACCCTGCGCGCTCATGCCGGCGCCACCGCCGTCACGGCTGGCCGGCCGACATCTGGCTTCGAATCAGCGCGCCCGATAAAGCAGGGTCGGATGAACCGCCTGCAGAATCTTCTGCATCGCCCGGCGCCGCTGCAGATTGAGAATGATCGGCGAGCGGGTGTTGGCGGCAATCGTGCCTCCGTCTGCCGCACTGCGGTAGACGATGATCACCACCGCCGCGTCCTCGGCACGCTCCAGTTCGAGCTCGGCGCAGTCGGCGTCGGACAGTTCGATCTCGTACTCGAGGTCCAGCGTTTCGGGGGCAACGATTGGGAAGGCAACGGCCACATCGTCCAGCGACTGTAGCCAGAAGACGGCCGGTTGCGGCCCTTCCTCGTGGAAAAAGCTGAAGCGCCGACAGTCGGGAAAGCCAGCGGGGCCCACCGCGAAGGTGAACACGGTCTGCGGATCGACCGGCACATCCTTGAGCCCAAAGCGTTCGAGATCAATCTTCATCGCTTACCCCCCGACGTAGTACGAGATGCAACAACCCGACTACAGCAATTTAACCTCTTTCTCGACCCTGCGGCAAATCCTCTTCGCTGCCGGCCGCCGCCGGCGCAACCCACCCGCCTTGAGTTTTGCCGCCCGATTCTGCATAGTTCGCGCTGTTTCGCGGCACTGCCGGCAGCGCCGTGGAAGTCCGGGCAGGCAAGGATCGGCAGCGCTGACCGTTTCCGGCCGTCTTCCGATCGTCGCCGGCTGCGGTCGCAGGGAGCATTCGCAGCCACCTGCGCGCTCCACCGTCAACCAACCAAGGCCCGCAGAGCCCATGCTTCGAGTCGAAGATCGAGATGTACCCCGCCTGATCGCAGGAAGAATCGCTGACGAGGTCGGCTGCCGCCCGGAACAGGTCTTGGCAGCCGCCGCCCTCCTCGACGAGGGAGCCACCGTGCCCTTCATTGCCCGCTACCGCAAGGAGGCAAGCGGCGGTCTCGACGACCGTCAGTTGCGGCTGCTCGACGAGCGACTGAGCTATCTGCGCGAACTTGAGGAACGGCGCAGCAGCATCCTCGCTTCGATCGACCAGCAGGGCAAGCTGACAGCCGAGCTGGCGGGCGAGATCATCGCCGCCGAGAGCAAGCAGCGCCTCGAAGACCTCTATCTGCCGTACAAGCCGAAGCGGCGCAGCAAGGCACAGTTGGCCCGCGAGGCCGGCCTCGCCCCGCTCGCCGAACTGCTGCTGGCAGCGCCGACACACTCACCGGAAGCCGAAGCCGCCCGCTACCTGAACCCTGACGCGGGTTTCGCCGACGTGCGCAGCGTGCTCGATGGCGCGCGCCAGATCCTGATGGAGCGCTTCGCCCAGGATGCCGCACTGCTCGGCGAACTGCGCTGCCACCTCGAGGAACACGGGCACCTGAAAGCGACCGTCGTCAGCGGCGAGGAAGCCGAAGCCCAGAAGTTCCAGGACTACTTCGACTACTCGGAGGCGCTGCTCGCAATCCCCTCGCATCGCGCCCTGGCGCTCTTCCGTGGCCGCAACGAGGGACTGCTGCAACTCAGACTGATGCTCGACAGCGACCTGGATCCGACCCCGGCAGGCACTCGCAATCCCTGCGAGAGTCGCATCGCACAGCGTTTCGCCGTTGCGGATCGGGGACGAGCAAGCGACGCGTGGCTCGCCGAAACGGTCCGCTGGGCCTGGCGAATCAGGATCTCGCCGCACCTGGAAACGGAGTTGCTTTCGGCGCTGCGCGAACGCGCCGAGAGTGAAGCGATTCGCGTCTTCGGCAGCAACCTGCACGACCTCCTGCTCGCCGCGCCGGCCGGCCAGCGGCCAACGATGGGCCTCGATCCTGGCCTGCGCACCGGCGTCAAGGTGGCCGTCGTCGACGCTACCGGCAAGCTGATCGCCAACGCCACCATCTACCCGCACGAACCCCGGCGCGAATGGGATGGCGCGCTGCACGTTCTGGCGCTGCTCGCGCAGCGCCATCGGGTCAATCTGATCAGCATCGGCAACGGCACGGCCTCACGCGAAACCGACCGCCTGGTCGCCGAACTCATCCTCCGACATCCGGAAATGGGGCTGCGCAAGGTCGTCGTTTCGGAAGCCGGTGCTTCGGTCTATTCGGCCTCGGAGTACGGATCCCGGGAGTTCCCGGAGCTCGACGTCAGCCTGCGTGGCGCGGTGTCAATCGCCCGTCGTCTGCAGGATCCGCTCGCCGAGCTGGTGAAGATCGATCCGAAGGCGATTGGCGTCGGCCAGTACCAGCACGACGTCAGCCAAAGCCGGCTGGCCAGGGCGCTCGATGCGGTCGTCGAGGACTGCGTCAATGCCGTCGGCGTCGAGGTCAACACCGCTTCGGTGCCCCTGCTGGCGAGCGTCTCCGGACTGAACACGACACTGGCGACGCACATCGTCGCCCACCGCGACCGCCACGGCCCGTTCCGCAACCGCCAGGAACTGCGGCAGGTGCCGCGACTCGGCGAGAAGACTTTCGAACTGGCCGCCGGCTTCCTGCGCGTCCACGCCGGCGACAATCCGCTGGATCGTTCGGCAGTCCATCCGGAAGCCTACCCCGTGGTCGAGCGAATCCTCGCCGACACGGGACGCAGCATCGGCGAGTTGATCGGTGACGCAAAGACCCTGCGGGCACTGCGACCCGAGAGGTACATCGACGATCGCTTCGGCCTGCCCACCATCGCCGACATCATCCGCGAACTCGAGAAGCCGGGTCGCGACCCGCGTCCCGAGTTCCGCACGGCATCCTTCCGGGATGGCGTCGAGACGATCAAGGACCTGCAAGCGGGAATGATCCTCGAAGGCGTCGTCACCAACGTCGCCAACTTCGGCGCCTTCGTCAACATCGGCGTTCACCAGGATGGCCTGGTCCATATCTCGGCGATTGCCGAGCGTTTCGTCAGGGATCCGCGGTCGGTCGTCAAGGCCGGCGACGTGGTGACGGTCAAGGTGCTCGAAGTCGACCTGGCCAGGAAGCGAATCGCCCTCAGCATGCGCCTCGCCGACGAGCCGCCGGGCGTCGCCAGTCGGGGAGCCCCGATGCCACCCGGACGAGCACGGCAGCGCCAGCAGAAGCAGCCAGAGCCAGTCAGCGCCATGGCCAGCGCCCTCGCCCGGCTACGGCAGTAGAGCAGACGCAGCTTCGAGCCGCGCAGCGGAGCACGTCGATGCGGAGATGGGCAGTGCCAGGACATCGAGGTGCAGACCGGCATCGCCCACGTTCGGCCGCGCGCTGCGGGCGAAGCGTGCTCGCGGCGCCTTTGGCCTCGTCGAGGAGAACCCGGCCCACGGCGACGGGGCTCGCCTGGCAACGCCGTCGCAGCCGGCGGGCTCAGTTTGGGCAGCGCGGCCGCAGCTGGGTGTCGACTTGGCCGGAAAACAAGCTGACAATGGTGCAGCAGTCCGCGCCATGGAACTCCTGGACCCACCGGCCAGAGCCGGTGCCTAGCAGTGGAACGGCCGCGGTATCACTGGCGGAAGGCAAGCGATCTGTCCAGCGCGCGCTGTTCCACGCTGCATGCCAAGGAGCTGGAAGATGATCGGAGGTAGATCAGTGAACCATGCCGAAATCCGCGCCCCATCAAGGTTTGCACTTGCCCGAACCTGCCCGATGGTGGCCGGAAGCTTGCTTCTCGCCAGCGCTTTCGTCATCCTCTGGGGTTACCCCGTTGCCCAACTGCCGCTGATCCTGCTCGCGCTGGCCCTGCTGGTGGCGCAGTGGTTGAAACCCGCCACCTGGCTGGTCGCGCTACCGCCCGTGTTGGCGTGCGTCGACCTGGGCGCCTGGTCTGGGCGCCTTCTCTTCAACGAGCAGGACGCCCTTCTGGCGGTCCTGGCTGGCTCTGCCATGGTCGCCGGACAGTACGCGGGATCCGGCGGCCAGATGCGACGGCGAAGCTTCTGGCCGCTGTGGCTCTTCGCCTTCGCGTTGGCCGTTGGCCTGGTGCGTGGACTGCTGCCTCTGACGCAATGGGATGCCAACGCCTGGAGCGGCTATCTCACCGGCTGGAACGCGTTGCGCGTGGCGAAAGGCGCGCTGTGGGCTCTGGTCTTCTCGCCACTCCTGGCCGTACAGATGGCTTCCGACCGGACCGAAGCCGAGCTGCGCCTGGGCCAGGGCTTCGTCCTGGCCCTGATCGGTTTCGGAGTCTTCGTCCTTTGGGAGCGTGGTTTCTTTTCCGACCTGGTCACGGCCCAGAACGTATGGGGTCTTGTGGCCAGTTGGCTGGACCTCTCGGGGCGCTTCCGGATTGCCGGTCCGTCGTCGCAGATGCATCTGGGCGGTGAGGTGGTCGACGGCATTCTCCTCGTCGCGTGGCCCTTCGCGCTGTGGATGGGCTGGCGGGCCAAGAGCTGGTCCGCGCTTCTGCTGGCCCTGGTCGCCCTCGGACTGGCCCTCTATTCGGTGATGGTCACCTTCACGCGCATGACCTATCTCGCTTTCGGCCTGTCGCTGTTCGTCTTCCTGGTGACCGGTCTGGCCGGAGGTCGGCACCTTTCTACAGGCCAACTCGTCACAGCCGGCGGCTACGTGCTGCTGGCGTCGGCGTTGTTCCTTGTCGGCTTCCGCTTCGGCGGCAGCGTGTTGCTACTGGGCTACCTGCTGCTGCTGCTCGGCGGAATCGTCGCCGGCAGGATCCCGCGGTCGACATTCCGCCTGCCGGCGCTTGCCGGCGTGCTGACGATCCTCCTGGCGATCGGAGCGGCCCTGGCAATACGCGCGGTGCTGACCAGCAAGTGGAGCGAGGTTTCTCTCGGCACAGCGCTAGTGATTGTTGCGCCGTCAGCGATGATCCTCCTTGCCGGCGGCTTCGCGTTCGGCAGAGCCCTGCGGTCAGCGGTCTCCTGGCGCCAGATGACCGTTCTCCTCGGCTGCCTGGGGCTCCTGCTTCCTGCTGCCGCGCTGAGCCTGTCCGGTTATCAGATGCATTCGCGAATCGCAACCGTCGGACAGGATCTGGATACAAGAAAAGCGCACTGGCGAAAGGGACTGTCGCTCCTGGGAGACGACCTTGGGAACCGAATCCTGGGCCAAGGGCTGGGAACCTTTCCTCGGACCAACCTGATGCTGGCGCGCGATCACCACGAAGGCATCTGGCATTTCGTTGACGACGCCCAGTGGCGCGGCCTGCGTCTCGTGGGCACCGGCTCGCTGTGCGTCGGGCAGCGCCTGACCGCGCTGATGCCGGGACGATACCTTTTCATTGCCCGAGTCCGTAACCCATCGGACCAGAACGCAGTCCTGGCGATCAAGCTGCAACCGCGACGCATGCTCGAAGCCGAGAGCTGGCAACCCACGACGGCGGGACTCACCTTCCAGCTGGAAGCCGGGGGTTTGCAGTGGCAAGAGGTCCGTGGCCACCTCGATCTCACCACAGCTTCGTCGCCACCGTGGCATAGCCCCCGCCTGCCGGTCTTCGTCGTCACCAATTACGGCGCAGACGCGAGCGCGATCGATATTTCGGAACTGCGACTCGTGGGCCCGGATGGAGAAGACGTATTGGTCAATGGGAACTTCGCGACGGGTGGTGACAGGTGGTTCGCCTACAACGACTTCAATCATCTCCCGTGGCATCTCAAGAACCTCTATGTCGCCCTGTATTTTGATCTCGGCCTGCTCGGAGTCGTCGCGTTCCTGATCCTCGTGCTGGTCGCCGTCTGGCGCAGCCTGGCGCATGCTGTGCGCGGCTACCCCTTTCGCAGCGCCGTGGCTACTGCCATGATCGGCTTCCTCGCCCTCGGAGCGGCAGGAACCCTGCTCGACGTGCCACCGCTGATGACAATCTTTCTGCTTCTCTCAACTGCCGGCCTCTGGCGTGACCGGCTGCAGCGACCCAGCACCGGCCAGCGATCAGCATCAGCGCGAGTGACACGGGCTCCGGAAAACCAGCCGCCATGAGCGCACACCGATCCTGGTTCGCGCGTGCGCTGGTGGCATGCGCCATTCTGGCTGCGGTAACAGCGCTTCTCGGGTGGTATCTGTATCGGCAGAGCGGCCGCACCCCGGGCGAGTTGCTGGACTACGCCGATCGCCGCATCGACGGCCATCCGGTGGTCGAGACCCTGGCAGCACCTGTGATGCACCTGCTGCGCGCGACCTTCGGCGCACCGTCGGTCGCCGACCGGGCGCGCATGGGCTTCGTGATCCCGCCGCCACCACCGCGCCGTGGCGCGTCGGAGATCGCGCCACCCGAGCGCATACCACCGAGAGCGCGGGTCTGGCGTGTCAGTCCGGATGGACCGATCCGGCGCATCGGCGAGGTTGCCCGACTGGCGCGCGACGGTGACGTGGTCGAGATCGAGGCTGGCGATTACCATCAGGACGTCGCGGTCTGGGAACAGGCGAGGCTGACCATCCGCGGCGTTGGCGGCGCCGCGAGGCTGCTGGCCGGTGGGCGCAACGCCGAAGGCAAGGCAATCTGGGTCATCCGCAACGGCGACTTCGATGTCGCCAACATCGACTTCATTGGCGCCCGTGCAAGCGACATGAACGGCGCCGGCATCCGCTTTGAGGGCGGGCGCCTGCGTCTGCGCCGATGCCTGTTCTGGAACAACCAGATGGGCCTGGTCTCCAGCAACGACAACCCGGCACCGCGGTCCGAACTGATCGTCGAGGACAGCGAGTTCGCCTATAGCTATGTCGATGGCCAGCACTGGGGTCACAACCTGTACGTTGGTTCGATGCGTGCGCTGACCGTCACCGGCAGCTACTTCCACCATGTCGGAATCGGCCATTTGATCAAGAGTCGGGCCACCATCAACGACATCCGATACAACCGACTGACCGACGAGGTCGGCGGGCGAGCCAGCTATGAACTGGAATTCCCGAACGGGGGTGTGGCCCAGGTGATTGGCAACATCATCCAGCAGCAGATCGGCACGGAGAATTCCGCATTGGTGTCGTTCGGCGCCGAGGGCTACAAGTGGCCGGTCAACACGCTGTACATCGCCAGCAATACGCTGGTCAACGACCACCCGCACGGCGGCACCTTCCTGCGCGTCGCGCACGGTTCTGGGGGCGTTGTCTCGGCCAACAATCTCCTGGTTGGGCCTGGCGGCTACCAGGTCGCCGACCGGTTGACGGTGGTCAACGATGTGCGCGCAGACTGGGAAGACCTACGGATGCCGGCGCGCCAGGACTACCGTCTCGCAACAACCACCGCCAGGACGGCCTACCAGCCGCTCAGCGATGAGTTCCAGGGCGCGCGGCTTACGCCCGATGCGCAATACGTCCACCGGCACACGACGAGAAGGCTGACCAGCGCACCTGCTTTTGTCGGAGCACTCCAGGACCAACCGCCCTGACCCGCCTGGGAAACCCGACCGCGCATACGCGGATCCAGGCACGACAGGCGGCCGCGCTGCCGGGACGGGCGACCAGCAGTGACATCCCGCACAGCACGAGCGGTGAGATTGGGGTAGCATTCACCGCTGACAATCGCTGCCCCGGCCTGGCAACCGCGAATCACTGCTCCGGTGGCTCTGGCCCAACCTCGTATGTCATCCTGCCTCGACAAAGACATAGTTCGCTGCCCGTTGCTCGGCCGTCCGGTGCGACCGCCCACCTCGCAGCACAACCCTGCCCGGCGAACCTGCACCCAATGAAAGCAAGACTTTTCGGCCATCTGGACCTGACCGCACTCCTCGACGCCGCGACGTCTCCGGAACTGATGCGGTCGATCGCGCTGCACGGCGAGCAGGTCGCACGCGACGACCGCGCCATCTGCGCGCTGATCGGCTTGCCTCAATACGGCGCCGGCCTCAGCCGCGAGGCCGACGTTGCCCCGCCCGTCGGCCTCGCTGCCTCAGTACTGGCGGGCTGGCACGAACACGGTGTCGACCTCACCGCCCGCCTTGGTGGCAGCTACGCACTGGTCATCGTCGACACCGTGCGTCGGTCGGCCTTCCTCGCCGTCGACCGCTTCGCCATCGAGACCCTGTGTTTTTTCGCTGATGCCAGGACGCTCGCTTTCGCCGACCGCGCCGACTGCATCACCGCGCACGACCAGCAACTGGACCAGCAGGCGATCTTCGACTACCTGTACTTCCACATGATCCCGGCGCCGCGGACGGTCTTCCGCCACGTGCGGCGGCTGCCGGCGGCGCATGCGCTGCTCGTGGATCGCCAGGGCGTGCGCGAGATTCGCCACTGGCCGTTGCGTTTCGACGAGCAGCATCGCCCTTCCTTCGACGCAGCACGGGACTCGTTCCGTGGCTTGATCCGCGACAGCGTTGCCGAACAGCTCGCCGGCCAGCACCGCGTGGGCGCCTTCCTCTCGGGTGGCACCGACAGCTCGACGGTCGCCGGCATGCTCTGCCAGATCACCGGCACGGCGGCTCCGGTCTTTTCGATTGGCTTTGACGCCGAAGGTTACGACGAGATGGAGTATGCGCGCATCGCCGCCAGGCACTTCGGCTGCGAGCACCACGAGTACTACGTGACGCCAGCCGACCTCTTGGCGAGCATCCCGGCCGTGGCGCAGCATCACGATCAGCCCTTCGGCAACTCCTCGGCTCTACCGGCCTATTACTGCGCCCAAGTCGCGAAGGCGGATGGCTGCAGCAAGATGCTGGCGGGTGACGGCGGCGACGAGTTGTTCGGCGGCAACTCGCGTTACGCCATGCAGCGGCTGTTCGAGTTCTACCACAGCGTACCGCAGGCGATCAGGCAGGCGATCGAACCGATGTGCGCAGACGGCAGCCCCTTGCGCCGAATCCCCGGCCTGAAGCAGGCGACCGGCTACGTGCGTCACTC
>JAEUOM010000059.1 GCA_016788495.1 Accumulibacter sp.
GTCGATGCTGTCCGCCGCTGAGCCGGTCTGGCTGCGGGCGCGTTGCCCCTGCAGCCGGAATACCGGCAGGTCCTCGTTGCGGACCGTGAACAGGATGCCCTGGTGTACGATGAAGACGACCGGGATGCTCTTCGATACGCCATCGCGGTAGAGCAGGAAGTTGGACCACAGGCGAAGCGAGCCCATGCCATCGATCTGGAAGCGCGAGCTGATCTCGAGGCCGGTGGTCTGGCCCGGGTCCGGAAGGGTGACGCCAAAGTGCTCGCCAACGTAGCGACGTTCCGGATCGGTCGCGCCGAGCAGGTCCAGCCAGGCTGGCTGGATTCCTTCGAGATCGTGGCGGCCGCCGATGCACACCTGGCGCACACGGCCATCGACAACGTCGAAGGCGTTGATCCGGCTTTCGGCGAAGCGCGGTTCACGGCTGCCCACCAGGGTCTCACGCAAGGCGTCGGATAGCTCCCACAGCACTTCGTTCTCGCGCGCAGCCGGGAGGCACGTCCACAGCGAGTGCGCTTCGTCGATCGGCAGGGCCTCGAGTAGGCCGGCGATCGCCTGGCTCGGCATTCCGTCCAGTCTGTTGGCGATTTCCGCTACGTGCTGCCGGTGCACCAGCGATTCGACGATCGGCTGGCGCACTCCGTGCTGACTGTGGAGCAGCCCTTCGTACAACTTCTGCTTGCTCAGCAATTCCCGTAGGGCTTGCTCGGAGATGATCCGCTCCGGCATCAGTGGCCGCAACCCGGATGGCGGCGATCCTGGTCATGCTTGCCTGCGCCGGTGCCATTTCTTCGCGGGAGCAGGAACTCGGGTCGTGACTCCGCAAGCATGAGTTCTGCATACCTCTTCCTGATTTTCGGCAACTGGAACAGCGCGCGAATGC
Organism: Accumulibacter sp.; assembly: GCA_016788495.1. Taxonomy (GTDB): domain Bacteria; phylum Pseudomonadota; class Gammaproteobacteria; order Burkholderiales; family Rhodocyclaceae; genus Accumulibacter. The sequence continues at coordinate 884 of JAEUOM010000059.1, forward strand.
CATTCTTCGGCACGCGACGGACGACCGACGCCGGATTGAAGTAAGCGACGGCATTGTCGACCGTGAGCACGAATGGAGGCAAACCCTCACGCAGCAGCAGAAAACTCGCGATCAGCGAGGCGCTGCGGTGATTGCCCTCGATGAAAAGCTGCGGCTTGCTGAGAATTCGGACGAATACGCCCGCCGCCCGCTTCCAGACCGATTCCTTGCGATGCATGGAGTACCATTCGAGCAGGTCGCGTGCGCCGTGCTCGTGGTGGAAGAAGCGCGCCTCGGTCGCGGCGACATGATTGGCGTACTCCTGCCGCCGCTCCCGACTGGTCCCACAGAGCACAGTCGTGTTGATCTCGAGCAGGCGATCGATCTGCTGCAGGTCGAAGAGATCGACCCCTTCGTTCACATAGCGGTCGATCAGCGCGTAGCCTGCGAGCATGTTGTTGCGCACGGCGTCGACTAACGGGTCGCGCCGTTCATCCAGACGCGCGTTGAGCTGGCCGAAGTTTTCCTGGACGTTGCGCAGACTGCGCTCGACGACGGGCAGGTTCAAGAGGTGGCAGGAAGTCGTCGGATCGACCAACCACTCCGTCACCGGCCGGACCATGCGGACCATCAGCCCGGAGTGGCAGCGTCGCGACCCAGGGCAGCGGCCGAGCTACCGCGGACCCCAGTCAATTGACCATGCCGAGTGCCGCTTGGCTGCGGACGATCAGGTCGCCAGGCAAGCGGATGAAGCCCATTTCGCTGCTCATGTTCTGGCCTTCCTGCAGCCCCCAGTTGACGAAGCGTTTCAGCGCCTGTGCCTTTGCCTGATCCGTGTAGCGCTCCTTGAGCAGCAGCCAGGTCAAAGAGACGATCGGGTAGGCGCCGGCGCCGTCCGGGTCCGGGATGAAAACACGCAAGTTGGCGGGAATGCGCGCGAGGTTGGCCGCGAGCGTCGCCTCGCCCACGCCAGCAGCAGGTGCGACATAGCGACCCTCCTTGTTCTCCAGACGGGCGACTGGCAAGCCGAGGTGTTTGGCGAAGCCGAATTCGACGTACCCGATCGAGCCGACAGTCATCTTGACGCGCGCGGCGACCCCCTCGTTGCCACGCACCAGCATCGTGCCGGCAGCCCAACTCACGGTCTTGCCGGTACCTGGCCCACGGTCGCGCCATTGTGTGCTTGCAGCGCTGAGGTGATTGGCCAGCGCGTAGGTCGTGCCGCTGCTGTCCAGCCGTGCCACCAGGACGATCTCGCGGTCGGGCAGGTTCAGTCCGGGGTTCGTCGCCTGGATGCGCGCGTCGTTCCAGCGGGGAATCCGGCCCATCAGCAGCGCTGCATAGGTATCGCGCCGGAGCTGCAACGGCCCGTTCAGTCCGGGCAGGTTATAGACGAGAGCGATCATACCGGCGGTCGCAGGCACCAGCACGGCACCTCGCGGAGCCGCAGCGATCTGCTCGTCACTCAGGGCGGCATCGCTGGCACCAAAGTCAACCGAGTCGGCCAGAAAGCGCTTGACGCCTTCGCCGCTACCGACTGCCTTGTAATCCAGCACGACCGCTGGGTCGACTTTGCGGTAGGCGGCAATCCACTTCTTGTAGAGCGGGGCAGGGAAGGTGGCGCCGGCACCGGTGAGTACGTTAGGCGCCTCGCTCGCCGCGGGTGTTTGCGCCTGCACGCCGGGGAGCAGCAGGGTCAAGCCGGCGAAGATCGCGCCGACTGTGGCAGATCGGAGTTTCATACGGGGTCGTCGCCTCCTCGATCAGCTGAACTGGCCGCTGATGTAGTCGCGCGTCAGCTTCTCGCGCGGGTTGCCGAAAATCTGCTCGGTCGGCCCCAGTTCGACGAGATAACCGGTGCGCGTGCCGGCGGAGATGTCCACCGAGAAGAAAGCCGTGGTATCGGCAACGCGCGTTGCCTGCTGCATGTTGTGTGTGACCAGCGCGATGGTGTACTTCCCTTTCAGCTCGACCATCAGTTCCTCGACCCGGCGGGTGGCAATGGGATCGAGTGCCGAGCACGGTTCGTCCATCAGCAGGACCTCGGGCTCGGTGGCAATGGCGCGCGCGATGCACAGGCGCTGCTGCTGGCCACCAGAGAGTGCCAGGCCGCTGACCTTCAGCTTGTCCTTGACTTCGTCCCACAAGGCGGCGCCCTGCAGTGCCGCCTTGACGCGGTCACCAATATCGCCTTTGTAGCGATTGAGGCGCAGACCGAAGGCGACGTTGTCGAAAATGCTCATGGAGAACGGGTTGGGTTGCTGGAAGACCATGCCGATGTAGCGACGGACGACAACCGGATCGACTCCCTTGCCATAGACGTCCTGGCCAAGAAAATGCACATGGCCCTCGAAACGGAAGCCGTCGACCAGGTCGTTCATGCGGTTCAGGCTACGCAGCACCGTGCTCTTGCCGCAGCCGGAAGGTCCGATGAAACCGGTGATCCTGTTCTTCTCGATCGGCACGTGGCTGTCGCGAACAGCCATGAAGTTGCCGTAGAAGATCTTGTCGAGTTTGCAGTCCATCACCGCTGCGGTCGCTGCGGCGCCTGCGGCGAGTTGTGTGTTGGCGTTCATGGTTCCTTGCCTTGGTAGGTCAAAACCGCGGGCGGCCGATGATGCGGCTGACGATGTTGATGACCAGCACGATCATCACCAGTACCAGCGACGCGGCCCAGGCCAGCTCGATCTGGTTGTCGAAGGGCATGCCGGAGAAGTTGTAGATCAGGACGGCCAACGATGCCGTTGGCCCCATCAGTTCGAGCGAGCCATCCTGGTACAGCCAGTAGTTGCTGAACAACGCAGTGAACAGCAGCGGGGCGGTTTCACCGGCGGCGCGCGCGACGGCGAGCATGACGCCGGTGAGGACGGCTGGCATGCCGGTCGGCAGGACGATCTTCCAGATCACCTGGGTCCTGGTGCACCCCATGCCGTAGGCCGCATCCTTCATAACCTTGGGCACCATCTTCAGAGCCTCCTCGGCGGTCAGCACGACGATCGGCACCATCAGCACGGCCAGCGCCACACCGCCGGCAGGCGCCGAATAGCTGCCGGTGGTCAGGACGACCAGGGCGTAGGCAAAGACGCCGGCGAGAATCGAGGGCAGGCCGGTGAGGGTCTTGGCGGCGAAACGGGCCATGGTGGCCAACTTGCTGCCCGGACCCAATACGGCGAGAAAGATCCCCGCGAGAATGCCGACGGGAATCGCGATCAGCGCGGCAATGCCGACCATCACGAAGGTCCCGACCAGCGCATTGCCGAAGCCACCGCCCATCTCGAAGCCAGCGGGTGGCAACTCGCTGAGCACTTCCCAGCTGAGGCGGCTCCCGCCGCGCGTGATCAACATGTAGAGCACGGAGAACAGAGGCACGCTGGCGATCAGGGCGCACGCCCAGGCCAGTCCGCTGAGCAACGCGCTGCGCAGCGAGCGTCCTGCCAGCGTGCGCTGCAGGCTGGGTGCCGGCTGGTCCGAAACGGACAGGTTGCGCATCACTTGGCTCCCTGCTGGGACATCAGCATGATCGACGAACCAACGAGGTTGACCACCAGCGTGATCAGCATCAGCACCAGGGAGGCGTACATCAGCACCTCGACCTCCGCCGGGCCTGCTTCGGGGAAGTTCAGTGCCAGCAGTGCCGCCAGCGTGTTCGCCGGCGAAAACAGCGACAGACTGATCTGGTTGGAGTTGCCGACCAGCATGGCGAGCGCCATCGTTTCGCCGAGGGCGCGACCAAGACCGAGGACCAGGGCGCCGAAAATGCCGGTAGCGGCCGTTGGCAACATGACCTTGAGAATGGCTTCCCAATGGGTGGCGCCCATGCCGTAGGCAGCTTGCTTGGTCTTCAGCGGCACCGCGCGCAGCGCGTCCTGCGATACCGCGGCGATCGTCGGCAGGATCATGATGGCGAGCACGAGTGCTGCAGGCAGGAGACCCGGGCCACTCAGGCTCGACTTGAAAAAGGGCAGCCAGCCAAGCGTTTGATGCAACCAGTCGGCCAGCGGGCGAATCGCCGGAATGACGACGAAGATTCCCCAGAGCCCATAGACAACGCTGGGAATGGCGGCGAGCAATTCGATGATGGTGCGAAACACCGCGGCCAGGCGTGGCGGCAGGAAGTCCTGGGTGAGGAAGATGGCCATCATCACGCCGAAAAAACCGCCGATCAGCAAGGCCAGGAGAGAACTGTACAGCGTGCCCCAGATGGCTGGCAGGATGCCGTATTGCAGCTGGTTGGGATCCCATACCGTGCCGGCGATGAAGCCCGTACCGTATTTCTGCATGCCAGGCACCGCCTTGCCGCCGATCTCCACGACCAGGGCAACAACCAGCAGCAGGATCAGGAAGACGCCCAAGTGGCACAGTCCGCGAAAGCCGCGATCAACCACCAACTGCGTCGCCGTGGGCGGCTGGCAAACGGAATCGTGCAGCGGCAGAACAGCAAAGGGCTTGTTCATGACGTCCTCCAGTTGGATTGTCGATGGCGGGTCGGTGCAGCCGTCCGGGCTTGCCGGTGCAGGCGTTGGGCTGCGGGAGCAAGACACCGCGTCACGGCTGCCGGCCGGTCTACTTGATACTGGCTGCCGCCGTGCGCACCTGATCGACAACTGTGGCCGGCAGCGGAATGTAGCCCATCGCGTCGGCCATCTTCTGGCCGTGCGTCAGACCGTACTCGACCATCTCGCGCATCGCCTGCGCCTTCTTTGGATCGGCGTTGCTCTTGCGGAAGATCATCCAGGTGTACGAGGTAATCGGGTAAGCCTTGGCGCCATCGGGGTCAGGCAGCCAGGCAACCATGTCCGGTGGCAGCTTGACGCCGGCGAGCGTCTCGCCGCCGCTGCCAGCCGCAACGTATTGACCCGCCTTGTTCTGCAGCAGCGCATAGTCGACCTTGGCCAGCTTGGCGAAAGCGTATTCGATGTAGCCGATGGCGCCCGGAGTCTGGCGGACGGTCGCCGTCACGCCGTCGTTCTTCGGCGACTTGATGAACTTGTCACTGGCCGGCCAGTTGACCGTATTGCCTTCGCCAAGCGTCTTCCTGAACTCATCGTTGATGGCTGCCAGATGCTTGCTGAAGACGGCCGTGGTACCGGACGAATCGGCACGGACGACGACCGTGATCGGCAGATCGGGGAGGCTCACGCCCGGATTGGCGGCGGTGATCCTGGCGTCATTCCAGCGGGTGATCTTGCCCAGGAAGATGTTGGAATAGACCTCTCGCGGCAGCCGGATGCCCTTGGGATTGCCCGGCAGGTTGTAAGCCAGGACGATCTCGCCGGCCGTCATCGGCAGCAACTGCACGCCTTCGGGTACCTTCGCCAGATCCTCTTTGCTCATCGCGGAGTCGCTGGCAGCGAAGTCAACGGTCTTGTTCAGGAAATCCTGGATTCCCGCACCGCTGCCCTTGGACTGGTAATCGACCGTCAGGTTCGGGTTCTTCTTGCCCAGATCCTTGAACCAGGCGAGATAGAGCGGTGCCGGAAAGCTGGCGCCGGAGCCGATCAGACGGATCCGTTCCTGTGCGAGGGCAGAGGAAGAGAGAACCAGCGCGGCAGCGCCGGCCACAGCGAACATGAACGGTTTCATCAGTCAGACTCCGGAGGTGGTCACAAAGCCAACATGCTGATGGCGCATTGTTGCGGCATCATGTCGGTCCGCGCTCGGCAGACCCCGGGCAGGTGATGGCGTACCGGCCATCGATTCGTCGTCCGGGATCCGACAACGTCTGACGCTGCGGGTGTTCCGCGGCGACTGGCCATCCCCGACCCACGTCGTCGACCGCCTGCAACACCCGGTCGATCCAGCAGAGGTCCTGGGGATCGACCTGGACGACACGGAAGCCGTAGGCTTGACCCTCCATCCTGACGCCCTCGGAATCGTCGACATGCAGGTCGATGCCGAACGCCGGCGGAAACTTGGACGGTGCGGATCGAAGACAACGAAGGCCAGACGTGCTCCGATGCCGCTCGCTGTTGACGATGCCATGGACGTGAATCCCGTGCAGCAGCAGCCACTGCCGGATGCGCCAAGGCGGGCGGCTCGACGTCGTGTAGATCCAGATTCGCCAACCCTTGCGCCGCAGTTGCGTGATCAGGCTGCGGGTTCCCTGCCGCAGGGGCTCGCCGAACCACCAGAGTGAAACGGCTGCGAGGAACCCTCTCTCCCTGGGCACCATCGCGCCATGACAGGTGAGCGTCTCGTCCAGATCGAAGGAAATGCGCAGTGGGCCGAAGCCCGGGCGCGATCGTTCCGACACCATGAAGTTCAGGTCCTCGTCCTTGCCCGCGTCGTTTCCCCTGATCGTTCTTCAGGCGGGACTCCGGGGCTCGAGGAGACATCGTGGCGGCACCCTTCGCTCGACGGTCCTGCGGGTACGGGCTTCAGGCAGGGCGCCAGAAGGCCAGCGGCGGACCAGGGCTCGTCCACTTGGGCAGGCCGGCGCCGCTCAACGAATACGCTGCCGCCTGGCGCATTTCGGGGCACCCTCTTGCCCGCCTTCTTCGCCTCCTTCTTGGCTACCGCTACAGCCGCCGCGACTTCGCGGTGCGAATCGCAGTCTCCGGGATGGACCCGAACGGCACCCACCGAGAGTGTCGGCCAAGCCTGGAAGACCAGCTCGCCTTTACGGTTCTCGGCCATATAGCCATCGCCAGCAGAGCCATCCCCAACGGCCATCGGCTGCATCGCCTTGCCGAAGCGATCGACGATTTCCCAACAGCGAGCTTCCCAGTCGGCACTCTGGAAGGCAACGAAGAAATCGTCGCCACCGATGTGCCCGACAAAGTCGATGCCTTGATTGACCGTCTGGCAGATCAGGCGCCCCAGGAACTGGATGACGTCGTCGCCACGCCGATAGCCGTAGGTATCGTTGTACGGCTTGAAATTGTCGACATCGAGATAGGCGACGACGAAGCTCTTGTCCGCTGCCAACATGCGGTCGATGTGCTCGTTGATCGGCACGTTGCCGGGTAGTTGCGTGAGCGGGTTGGCGTAGCGGGCGGCATTGATCTGCATTTCGGTGATCATGGCCATCAGGTCTTGGCTGCTGCCCACGCCAAGGTATTTTCCTTCGCCAGTAATGAGGAAGCCGTCGAAGAGGTGATGCTTGGGGGCCAGCGCCAGCATCATTGCCAGTTCCTGCGCGGTGGCCTGCTGATCGACGACGAGTGGCGCGTGGTCCATGAACTGCGTGCAGTTGGCGCGACCGAAAAGCTCGCGCTGGAAGGGTCGGGCGAAACGCTCGAAGAGGGTGTGACGATTGATGAGGCCGACCGGCAAGTCACCACGCACGACCGGCAGCACGTCGAGTTCGCCATCGGCCTCGAAGCGGGCCATGACGCTCTCGTTGCTCGCATGGGAGGGCACCGGCGTCAACGGTCGCAGCAGATTCATGGCCGTCGCCATCCGCGAACCGGCGGGCGACAGAGCAAGCTGCTTCTGCGCCAGTGCCTGGACGACGATGGGTGACAGATGACGGTCCGGGGAGGTTGCCGGTCTGGCGACAAAGAGCCCCTGCGCACAGGCAATGCCCAAGTCGCGGACAAAGACAAAATCTTCGCAGCGCTCGATGCCCTCTGCCACGATCGACGCATGGCAGATCTCGGCGAGATCCTGCATGGCGCGAACGAAGTGGTACTTCATGCGGTCATCGGCGATCCCGTGGATGAAATGCTTGTCTATCTTGACGAACTCGGGTCGCACTTCCGACCACATGCGCAGGTTCGCAAAGCCTTCACCAAGATCGTCGATGGCGATCTGGAAGCCGCGCCTGCGAAAATGCAACAGTCCTTCATGCATCCCGGGCAGATCGGTGATCTGCTGGTTCTCCGTCAACTCGATGACCACCCGGTTCACGGCGATTCCCAGGTCGTTCAGCAGACGACAGGTCTCGCCGCTCATCAGGCGATCGTCGAGCAGGCAGCCTGGCGTGACGTTGAGAAACAGCCGCCCGGGCAAGCCAAGGCGAGCAAAGGCACGCAGGCTGGCCTCGCGGCAGGCATGTTCGAGTGCGCCGGCCAGCCCGGCGCTGCGAGCCGCGGCAAACAATTGGTCCGGACGGTGCAGCGGCGAGTTCTCGGGTCCGCGGATCAGCGCCTCGAATCCCAGGTAGGCCTGTGCCCGGAAATCGAGAATGGGCTGAAAGACTGGGTGCAGCAGACCCTCGCGAATGACGCGCCCGACGTCCTCGGCTGCATCCCTGAGCGGCATGACCATCTTCGTGCTTGTCCCGCGGAAGTAGTCACGCCAGTGTAGGTCCGCCAGATGACGGAACGGTGACAAACCGTCCCGTCATCTTCCTGCAAACTTGCCGCCCCATGCTGCTCGCAACGAATCCCTTCCCGTGCGCGAGGCGACCATCACCGAGACGCCATTCTGCTGCTGCCGTCACGTCCCTGGTCCATCCAGCCGGATGGGCCGCGCCCCGATCAGCGGTCAGAGGTCGGGAATGAAGGTTCGCCAAGACGAGAATGGAGAAGCTCATGCAAGAACAGATCCGCCAGCTCAATAGCCGGGTGCGCGACACGCCGGGTTATCGCCTCGATTTTGCCTGTGGCGAGGAAGAGATCCGCGAAGTTCAGCGCCTGCGCTACCAGGTATTTGCCGCCGAACTGGGAGCACGCTCATCTTGCCGGATTCCTGGTCACGACAGCGACCTCTACGACCACTACTGCGAGCATCTCGTTGTCCGCGCAGGCACATCGCAAGGAATTGTCGGCGCGTGTCGCGTCCTCTCGCCTGGTGCGGCACGTCAGGTCGGCGCCTACAATGCGGAGGGCGAGTTCGATCTGAGTTCCCTGGAAAACCTGCGTCCGCAGATGATCGAGGTCGGCCGCTCGTGCATTCATCCGGACCACAGCAGCGATGCGGTGGTCACCCTGCTGTGGGCCGCGCTGGCTGAGTACATGGTGAGCCGAGGTTGTGAGCACCTGATCGGCTGCGCATCCATCGGCATGGCCGACGGTGGACACAATGCCGCCAACCTCTTCCAGCAGTTGTCACCGGCGCAGATCGCGCCGATCGGGTTTCGGGTCCATCCGTTCGATCGTTTGCCCTACGAACGGCTGGGCAATGGCGCACCCGTGCTGATGCCGCCCGGGATCAAGAGCTACTTGCGCGCCGGCGCGTGGGTTTGCTCTGACTTGGCCAGGAATCCGGGGTTCAATACTGCCCACATGCTCCTGCACCTGCCGTTGTCGCGCTTCAACACGGGCTATGCTCTGCCGTCTGATCAGCGAAGGACGGAGTGGCGATGGACCTGATCTTGTGGCGGCACGCGGACGCGGCCGAGGGGAAGGTGGGCATCGCTGACAGCAAGCTTCGACTCACCGCGCGTGGCAGGAAGCAGGCCGAGCACATGGCCGAGTGGCTGAAGGCGCAGCGACTGAGCAAAGTGAGAATTCTCGCCAGCCCCGCCGAGCGGGCAAGGCAAACCGCGCACGCACTGGGCTTGCCCTACAAGGTGAAGGAGCAGCTGGCGGTCGGCGCCAATACGGTCGACCTGCTCGCCGCTGCCGACTGGCCCGATTACCACGGCGCCGTGATTCTCGTCAGCCATCAGCCGGCACTCGGTCGCCTGGCTGCGCTGCTGCTCTCCGGACAGGAGGCGGACTGGACGATCAAACGAGGCAGTATCTGGTGGTTCAGCAACCGCGTTCGCCGCGATGAAACACAGACCGTGCTGCGTGCCGTAATCAGCCCCTAGGCAAACTTGGAGCGGTCCCTGAATGAAAGACAGGCACCGAATTCGGGCGTGCGCTTCCCGACGCGCGCGATGGTCTGAAGCCGGTGCACCGGCGCGTGCTGTTCGCCATGCAGGAGCTGTCGAACGACTGGAACAAGCCATACAAGAAGTCGGCACGCGTCGTCGGTGACGTCATCGGCAAGTACCATCCGCACGGCGACACGGCAGTCTACGACACCATCGTGCGCATGGCGCAGGATTTCTCGCTGCGCTACATGCTGATCGACGGGCAGGGCAACTTCGGCCCGGTCGATGGCGACAACGCGGCGGCGATGCGCTGGACCGAAGTGCGCTCGGCGCGCATCGGGTACGAGCTGCTGGCTGGCATCGACAAGGAGACGGTCGATTTCGGACCCAACCATGACGGTGCCGAGGAGGAGCCGCTGGTTCTGCCGGTACGCATCCCGAACCTGCTGACATGATCGGCGACGAGCTGACGGCGATCCGCGCCCAGTTCGGCGACCGACGGTGGTCGGAGATCGTCGTCAGCACGCAGGATCTGGCGATCGAGGACTTCATCACGCCGCTCGACATGGTGGTGACGCCGTCACACACTGGCTACATCAAGTCGCAGCCGCTCGCCGACAACGAGCAGCAGACGGTGCTGGTGGCGAGATGGCGCACGACGCCAAAGCGACGCGCGGGATCTTCAACCGCATCGACGATCGACGCGGCGAAGCTCGGGCGGCGGGTCGCATTGCCGACATCCTGCAGGCGCGCGGGCAGCCCGACGAGGCGCTGGCGCTGCACGAAGAGCGGGTGCCGATCGCCGAGCGGATGCGCGACATCGAAAGCACCGCGCACATCAGGTACTCGACCGCCTTGCTTCGCCTGCAGCTTTGGCAGCACAGGAGCGGCGGCCTGCAGCGGATACACGACGACCTCGCCGACGCCTTGGCGATCAGTCGGCAACTGGCCACCGGGACAGCGTCGGCTGCGTCGGCTGCGTCGGCCAACTGCTGGCGCAGGTTCTGTGGATCGCCGGCGAGCGCGACCACGCGCTGCAGGTGCTGGATCTCGCCGAAGCAGCGTTCGTGAAGCTCGAGGACGCTGCCGGAATGGCGCAGGTACGCGATCTGTGCGCAGCGATCGGCGCTGGCTGGGGCTGCTGCGGCGCGGCCCGGGTCACGGCTCCCGTCGAACCGCCTTCCGCCTTGGCGAAACCTGAGCTGGCGGTTCGGAAAGTGCCGCGCGCCGCGCCCCTGACGCAGCCTGCGGTGCCGACGTTCGCGCGGGGCTCCGCCAGCACGGCTCCGACTGCGATCAGCGCCACTCCCAACGCGCCGATCGCAACCCGTCGCCGCGCCATTGCCGCGTCGCTCCGCTGCGCCATATCGCGGCGCTGGCGCACGGCCGTCAGCAACGCGTGGGCCGGACTTGTGGAACAATAAGGGGCCTGCGGCGTTCTCCGATCGCGGGAGGTGGCAGCGTTGCCGATGCGCCGCTGCGCCCGGATTTTCGTTCAACCACCGGAGCCGACGGCGCGACTCTGTCGTCCGGCCCACTGCCAAACCTGAAAGGCCATTCCATGCGCTTGCGTCTGTTTGCCCTGGCCGTCGCGGCCCTGCTTCCCGTTCTCGCTGCCGCGCAGCCGAAATCCACTGCCGAAGACGACGAAGACCTGAAGTTCGAGGAGTCGATCCGCAACTTCGGTTTCGTCTCGGGCGCCGCGTATCAGTGCCTGCCCGAGGCCGACCGCAACGCGCACGACCGCGAGGTGCTCAAGGCCTATTCGGGCCTGGTGCGGCTCTTCGGCTCCGACCGCGCCTTCTTCTACGCGGCGGCCTTCGGCGCCGGCACCAGCATGACGATCGACAAAGCGAAGTGCAAGAGCTATGTTGAGGACTTCCGCGCCGCGATGAAGTCCGGCAGCCGTGGCCAGTAAGGGGGGGCGATGACGACGAAGCTGATTCGACTGGCCCGCGGGGCGCTGCACGCGACGCTCGTGCTGGCAGTGGTGGCGACCTCGCTGCCGGCGGCCGCTGGCAACTGGGGAGCGCGGCGTGAGTTTCGCGAGGGCATGCGGGAGATCGCTCGCGAGCGGCGCGAGATGCGCCGCGAAATTCTCAGCTCGGGTTCGCGTGCCGAAGCACGCCGTGAGTACCGCGAGGGCATGCGCGAGATCGCCCGTGAGCGGCGCGAGATGCGGCGGGAGGTGCGCCGTGAGGTCCGTTACGGCCGCTGGGACCGTGATCGCGACCGCCGGGGGGACATCGTTGCCGGCGTCGTACTCGGCGCGGTGATCGCCGCCGCCGTGCGTGGCAGTACGCCGCCGCCGCCCGCGCCGGGACTGTGCTGGAACTGGTCCGACTCGTACCAGGAAAACGGCTACTGGGATCGCTGCGGCGCCTATTGAGCAAGTAGGTTGCCGACGGCACAACGCCGCGCCGAAGGCGCTTCAGGCGCCAGCCCGTCCGCGGCCACGCCGTCGCTTCTGAGGACTCGTCTCAGCGTTGCCCGGTGAGTGGCAATGGCGGTTCGCGAACCGCGTTTCTCCCGGCCATGCGGCCAGGGCAGGGGTCGAGCTTTGTCAGCGCATGCCAAAGCTCAACACCACACGGCCCCTTTTTTCGCGGCAATCGGCCGTCGCGCAGGCGGGTGCCGGTCCGCCACGGGCAATCCCGTAGCGACGCAGAGGATGCATCTGCCTCGTGGCGACGCCGTAGCTGCGCAGGAGCCTGGCCACGGCTTCGATGCGCTGGTTCGCGATGGCCAGTTCGTATGAGGCGCTGCCGAGGTTCTCGGCGTAAGCGGCCAGGTAGACCACCTGCTTCGGATGCTCCTTCAACCGCGCCGCATGCAGGCGCAGCCGTTCCTGTCCGGCGGGATCGACCTGCGTGCTGCGTCGCGCGAAATAAATGTGATTGGCTTCGTCGGCTTCGACGGCGTCGGCGTTTCGGGCCGGCGGCTGCGCCACTGGCGCGTTGGTGGCGGGAGCGGATCCGGCTGCTGCTGCCGGGACCGCTTCGGAAGGCGGCAGCGTGGGACATCCGGCGAGGGCGACGCAGAGGAGCAGCAGGGTAGCATGCGAACGCCACCGACTGATCCGTCCGCTCCTCATGTCACCTTCCCTACGATTTCGGCGAGCGGCACGCTGGCGAAGGCGTCGTCTCTTCCCGGGAGATGCCGTATCAACTCGGATAGATTGATCTCCAATGTTTTCAGCGCGACTTGCGGCATGGCAGCGAGCGCTTCGGGCAGGGCGCCTGCCGCCGATCCCGGCAGTGCCGCGATCGCCTTCTCGCCGTCCGGCGCGAGATGCAGTCCAAGCCGGCGGTGGTCCTCCGGCCTGCGCGCCTTGACGAGACATCCGCGTACGGCCAGCCGGTCGACGAGTTGACTGCAGGTGGACTGGTGTATGGCCAGGCGCGCCGCCAGATCGGTGACGCCAATTCCTGGCGAGCGCTGCACCTCCTGCAGAATCCACATCTGCGAACCGGGAAGCCCGCAGCGCTCTTCCACCTCACGGAAATACTGCCGCATCGTGCCGTAGATCAGGCGGAACTGTTGCAGCACCGCCAGATGGGTCTGCGGCACGTCGGGCGGCAAGGGAAGCGTCATCGGGCGTCACCTGTTGCTTTCGTCGAGAAAGGCGATTATATTGCGGAGCAATGTTTTGGCGAAGAGTATTTGCATGCAGGCTCTCGTGGAACGGAACTCGTGCCGGGTGACTGCCCGGCTTGTGCCGACAGCCTGGGAGCGCTTGCGGGGAGTCACGACTCGATGTTCAATTCGATCCAGATCTTCGGCATGGCGCTGCTTGGCGGTCTGGGTGCAGGCGAGCTCGCGCGTCGGGTCTTCTCCGTGCCACGGACGACAGGCTACGTGGTGTTTGGACTGTTGGTCGGGCAGAGCGGGCTGGGATGGATCGCGCCCTACGACGTCGAGGCCAATCAGCTCTTCATCGATCTGGCGCTGGGCCTGATCCTCTTCGAACTGGGTTATCAGGTGCCGCCCGTCGCAGCCAGCGAAGCCAGGAGCCGACTGGGCGCGGGTCTGCAGATTTCGCTGATCACGGGCTCAGTGATCGCCTGCGCCGTACTGCTGCTCGACTTCGCCGTTCCTTCGGCGGTTTTTGCGGCAGCCCTCTGTCTCGCCACTTCGCCGGCGATCACCATCGCGACCTGCAGCGACGTCGGCGCCAGGGGCGAGCGGACCGGCCTGCTGTTTACCATGGTGGCGATCAATGGCTGTGTCGCCTTCGTCGCCGCCGTGTGTTCGCTGCCGCTCCTCGGTGCGGACGGGCCAGTCCTCGGTCTTGCCGGCGCCTGGGCGGTCAGCCGCGAACTTGCTGTCGCCGTGATCCTCGGTGGTGCGTGTGCCGTGCTGGTGCTGCTCGGTGCCCGGCTGCTGGGGCGGCGTCCGGAACATCAGCACCTCCTGATTCTCGGCACCATCGTCGTCGGTGTCGGAAACGCCGTCTACCTCGATGTCTCGGTCCTGCTGCCGATGCTGCTATTCGGCTACCTGACGCGCGCTCTCGACCGGAGCAATCAGGTCGTCGCCATCCGCATTGCCAGTGATGCCCGGATCTTTCTCGTGGTCACCTTCGTTCTTGCCGGCGCCGTCCTCGATGTCGGCGTGCTCGCGGGCCACTGGCTGGAAGCGGTCGTCCTGGTGATCGCCCGCGCCGCCGGGCAGTTCACGGGCGTGTGGTGGAACCGTCGTCGCCTGCGCCTGAACACTCGATCCGCCGCACATCTGTCGCTCGGGTTGCAGCCGATGTCGAGCGTGGCCCTGGTGCTCCTGGCCAACGTGCACACGCTCCATGCCGGCCTCGAGCCGCGACTGACGGGCGCCTTGCTGGCGACGATTCTCCTCATGCAGTTGGTTGGCCCCCTGGCGACCCAGACGGCAATCAAGGGGTTTGGCGAGGCGACCGGTCTGCAGTCGCGCGACCCGGCGATCGGGCAGCCAGCCGCCAACGGGCGTTCCTGCGGCGGCGATCGATGAGCAGACGGCCGCTGCGCATCGGGCTCTCGGCACGCATCTACCATCCGGTGGTCGGTGCGACCGGTCTGCAGTCCAAATCACTGCAGTACCTCGAGCAGTCCGTCGCGCACTGGGTGATGTCCCGCAACGTGATGGTCTTCATGATCCCGGCAGTGAGTGGCGACGCCATCGTTCATCGCAGCAGCATCCGTCTCTCGGACTACCCGGATCATCTCGATGGCCTGATTCTGCAAGGGGGGGCGGATGTCAGCCCGCAGAGCTACGGCGAGGAGCCACTGCACCCAGACTGGGCTGGCGACCGGGTCCGTGACGCTTACGAAATGGAGCTTCTGCACGAATTCATGGAGGCGGGAAAGGCGGTACTGGGCATCTGTCGCGGCGCGCAACTGATCAACGTCGCGCTGGGCGGGACACTGCATCAGGACATCGCGACCCAGATCGAAACGGCGGGCGAGCATGTGCACGGGGATTACGACCGGCACAGCCATGCCGTCGATTGGATCGCCGGCTCCGGCCTGGCGAAGCTCTATCCGGGCGAGGGCGGCGGGCGGGTGGTGTCGATCCATCATCAGGCGATCCGGGCATTGGGCCGGGAACTGCGGGTCGAAGCACGCAGCAGCGGCGACGGCGTGATCGAGGCCATCCGCCTGCAAGGCCGGCCGTACGTTCTCGGCCTGCAGTGGCACCCGGAGTTCCATCCACCTGGTAGCGAGGAGTTGCTGGACTGCACGCCGATACTCGACGAGTTTCTCGCGGCTGCCCGCGGCCGGCTCTGGTGAGGGGGGCGGAGTGATGCTCGACGATGTCCTGTCACCGGCACGGTCTGCCTGGGAGGATCTGCAGGAGCGCCTGCACTTCTTGCCACCTTTTCCCGATGAACTCGATTCGCTGGCGCTGTTCAGCATGCTGCTGATCGTCGGCCTGCTGATCGGCGAGTGGTTGCGGGCGCGACTGGGCTGGCCGAAGGTCGTCGGCTACGTCCTGGCAGGGACGCTGTTCGGGCCCTCCGTGCTCGGCTGGATCCGCATCGAGGCACTGGCGCAGGCGCGACCGATTGCCGATGCCGCACTCGGACTGCTGATGCTCGAGATCGGGCGCCGCCTCGATCTGCGCTGGCTCGCTCAGCATCGCGAACTGCTGCGGGCAGCGTTGGCCGAGATCAGCCTGTCCTTTGCCGCCGTCTTCCTCTTCGCCTGGGGGGTGGTGGGACTGATACCGGCCTGGGCGGCCGCAGCCGCGGCCGTCACCATGGCCGCAGCGCCCGCAGTCGTACTGCTGATCGTCGAGGAATCCGGCGCGCAGGGGCAGGTCACCGAACGAATGATCATGCACACGGCGCTGAGTGCGGCGGCATCATTCGTCGTCTTCGCCGTTGTCGTCGGCGTCGTGCATGCCGAGTACAGCGACGACTGGCTGAGTTGCGTGGTCCATCCATTGTGGGTTGTGGCCGGTGCCTTGATCGTCGCCTGGCCGATGGTGCTGCTCTCGCTGCTCGCCGCGTCCCGTTTGCCGAAGCGTTCGCTGGCGCAGATCTTCGTTCTCGTCGCGACGGCGCTGCTCGCCGTCGGCACCGCCCGCACGCTCGCGGTGCCGGTCTTTCTGACGCTTTTCCTGATGGGGGCGATTCTGTCGTTCAGCGACCGCGAGCGAACGCTGAGCTATACCGAACTGCCCGAAGGACACTGGTTGCTCGCCATCATCCTCTTCGTCGTCGTCGGCGCCTCGCTGCCGTGGCAGGACTTCACCTGGCTGATCGGGCTGCAGGCGCTTGGCCTGTTGCTCGTCCGGGCGGCGGCCAAGGTGGCTGCCCTGGTCTGGTCTGGCGGCGGACTGAGCATCGAAAGGCGCGTCCTGGTGGGAATCGGCATTCAGCCGTTGTCGGCAACCGCCGTCTTCATGGCTTATGAGATCGCCGGACTCTATCCGGAAATCGGCCGTTCGTCGCTTTCGCTGCCGCTGTTCGCGGCGGCCATCATGGAACTGGGAGGCCCGGCGCTCTGCCGCTTCGCCCTCGTGCGAGCCGGTGAGACCGCGGCGACCGCGGGTAGCGAGAGAGGAGTGGCATGAGCCAGGCCATCGCGGCATTCAAGCAGAGCCAGGCACTGAGCCTGGGGGTCGAACTCGAGTTGCAGCTGCTCTCCGTGCGCGATTTCGATCTGACCCGCGGCGCGACCGATCTGCTCGGCAGCATGGACTACGACGGCTGCTTCGGTGAGATCAAGCTCGAGATCACCGAAAGCATGATCGAGGTCAGCACGCTGCCGCGGACATTCGTCGACGGCATCGCCGGCGATCTGGTGGGTTTGCGGCAGACACTCGTCAGGCAGTGCGCGCGCAACCATATCGCCGTCTGCGGCGGCGGCACGCATCCTTTTCATCGCTGGTCGGAGCGCCGCATCTGTCCGGGTGACCGCTTCGCCGAGATCTACCAACGATATGGCTACCTCGCCAAGCAATTCACGGTCTTCGGCCAGCACATCCATGTCGGCTGCGCGTCAGGCGACGATGCGATCTGGTTGACCCAGGCGCTGGCACCCTATTTGCCGCTGTTCATCGCCCTGTCGGCGTCATCGCCCTTTGTCGATGGCGAAGACACGCTGTTCCAGTCCGCCCGCCTGAACGCCGTATCGGCCTTTCCGTTGAGTGGTCAGTGCCCGGCCTTGCGCGACTGGAGCGAGTTCCTGGAGCACTTCTCGCTGCTGCAGTCCTGTGGCATCGCTCGCAGCATCAAGGACCTCTACTGGGACGTTCGTCCCAAGCCGGAGTTCGGCACGGTGGAAATCCGCGTCTGCGATACGCCATTGACCGTCGAGCGAGCGGCGGCACTGGCAGCGCTGGCACAGTCCCTGGTGCGCCATCTCCTGCGCACCCGTCCCCCGCTCGACACCCAGCGGCACCTGCATGTCGCCCGCTACAACAAGTTCCAGGCTTGCCGCTATGGTCTCGACGCCCTGGTCTCGGATCCGGTTGGTCGGCGACAGCTCCCGTTGCGCCAGATTGGCCGCCAGTTGCTTGCCGTCCTGGCGGAGGACGCAGGCGAACTGGGTTGTTCCGCGTGGCTGGAACTGCTCGACGCATCCCTGTCGGTGGAGGTCTCGGACGCCAACTGGTTGCGCCGGCGTCAGGCTTGCCACGGCAACCTGAACGAGGTCGTTCGCGAAGCAGCGATGCGCTTTGGCAGACCCGAGCACACGCCGTGTGCCGAGGGGTCGCGATGAAGTACTGGCTGACGGTGCTGCTGGTGCCGATGCTGTCCTGGGCGTGGCCATTGCTGGCGGCAGAGACCTGCGTCATCGAGGCGGTGGCGCGCGACACACGCAGTCTTGGCCCATGGATCGATCAGGACAACTGGCTGGCACCGGAAAATCTCCGCGTTGGCCTGCAGTCGCCGGGCCATTTCATGCCCTTGCTGCGGATCGATGCGACGACCGCCGGCGCCGTCCTCCGCCCGGCGTCGCGCATTCTCGAACTCGACCGGATCAGGGCACGCGACCCGCTCGATCAGCAGCAGCGCGATGTCGCGTTCCTGCTGGCGACGAGACTCTATGCCGACGGGGTGGTGGTGCTGCGCGACGGAAGAGTGGCGAGTGAGCGCTACTGGAACGGACTGGCGGCGCGGGACCAGCGCCTGCTGCTTGGTGGCACTCGGCCGCTGCTCTCGCTTCTGGGTGCCATCGGCGTTGCCCAAGGCAAGCTGGCCCCGGATCGGGCGATCAGTCGGTACATTCCAGCCCTGAGTGGGCAGAGCGGTCTGCGCAAGTTGTCGGTGCGGCGCTTGCTGGAAGGCGAGGGGCGCTTCGGCTGGTCGCCAGAGGAGCTCGGCGACTGGCTGGCCGCCGCTGGCTGGCGCTCCGGAGCGAGCGCCGGCGGCGTTCGCTCGTGGCTCAGCGTGCCAGGCCGCTGGGAAAGGGACTTTGCCGCCGCCGCCACGTTCGGCGAGGCAGGACCCGAAGGTGAGCTCCTGCTGTGGGCGATCGCCGAGAGCTACCGCATGCCGCTGGCGCAGGTTTTTTGCCAGGAAGTCTTGCGCAAGCTGCGGCCAGAGCATAGCGCCCTCTGGCTGACCGACGCTCGGGGAAACGAGCTGTCGACCGGGTTGGCGCTCTCGCTGCGCGATTTTGCCCGTCTCGGGCAACTGCTGATCGACGCTCGGAGCAACAGCCGGCGCAGCAGGATTCCGTCATGGTTCATCGAAACCCTGACCGCCTCGGCCGGGCTGCGAACAGCGAAGACTGCGGAACTGCCGGGCCTGCGAAACGGCAGCGAACTGCGCTACGGATTTGTCCATCTGGGTGGCGCACAGAACCGAATCGCCATCATTGGTCCATACGGCAACAGCCTGTATGTCGATTTGGATCGTCGACTCGTGATCGCCGTTTATGCGGCCTATCCGAGGGAGCACACTGCCGCGATGCGGGCCACGCTCGAGCAGGTCTGGGATGCCTTGGCTGTGGCGGCGCAACCGCCGGGCAAGCGTTGAGCGTCCGGAGTCGAAGTCATCGCGGCATTCCGGGCGGGCCGAGGCGCGGCTTCGCGAGCGGCGTTGGCGCAGCTGCGAATGAGCATCAACGGCGGCTTCCCTGCCGATACGGCTCGCACTCGCAGTGGCCCGCGCAGCGAGAATGGATGAGCGAGGTCGTGCGCCTGGTGGCAGCCTCGGAATTTTGCGGCGGTTCCGGTTTTTCGGACAGTCGGATAAGCTAAGGCCGACCGAACCGAGAAGGCATGAAAGATGGGCGTGAAACGCAAGCAACACGGTGCGCAATTCAAGGCGCAAGTCGCCATGGCGGCGCTGTCAGGGGAGAAGACGCTGGCGGAACTGTCGGCGGAATACGGGGTGCATCCGACGATGATCAGCACCTGGAAGCAGGAATTGGTGAAGCGGGCTGGGGAGTTGTTCGAGCGCGGCGCCAAGACGGCCGCCGACCCGCAGAAGACCATCGACCGGCTGCACCAGAAGATTGGGCAACTGCAGGTCGAACGGGATTTCTTGGCGGGACA
>JAEUOM010000082.1 GCA_016788495.1 Accumulibacter sp.
CTTCCGAGCGCTGGCGGTGCTCGCTGCGCTCATTTTGTTGCACCGGTCAGGGCGCCCGTCGGCGGCTTCCCGAGACAGGGTGGAGCTTGTTTTTGCTCGACTATCTGCCTGGCATTACTCCCTGGCACGGCTCGTGCTTCATGCGGTTGACGAGACTTTGCGGCACCATCCCGCGGGAAAGGCTGCCGTTCCTCGTGTTGCCGTGGCTGCAATGCCAGTTCAATTCTCAGGAGCCTGAAGATGAGCATGGAAACCGAACTCAATCTTTCACTGACGCCTGGCGTCGCCAGCCGCCTCGCCAGGCATCGTCTGCTGAGCGACGCCAAGCCGCTCCGTCAGCGGGTCGTCAAGACCTACTACGATACCCCGGATCAGCGCCTGCGGCGCGAGCGGGTGGTCGTTGGCTACCGCAAGCAGGGGCGGCACTGGCTCTCGTCGGTGAAGCGGGTGAGTTCGCCGGACGGGAGAGGCGCCGAACGTCGCCAGTGGGAGATGAGCGGTACCTTCGGCGATCTCGACTTCTCGCACGTCGATGATGGCTCTTTGCGCGAGTGGCTCGAGTCGTTGCGCAACGACCTGCGGCCGGCATTCACGACGAGCTTCACGCGTCGCGCGTGGGTGCTCGAGCCGCGCGACGGCGTGCGGATCGAACTGGCGCTCGATCGCGGCTGGATCGAGGCCGAGGGTCGCCGCCAGCCGATCTGTGAGGTTGGCCTCGAACTGCTTGCCGGCGGCGTTGCCGACCTTTTCTCGGCCGCTGGCGAACTGCAGGCCGAGCTGGCCCTGCACCCGGAACCGGCGAGCAAGTTCCAGCGCGGCTACGGGGTGCTTGCCGATCAGGCACTGCAGGTCGTCAAGGCCGCGCCGGTCGACACCGACGCCGGCATGACCGTGACCGCCGGCTTTCGCACGATCGCCCTGGCTTGCCTCAGGCACCTGCAGAGCAACGAGAAGGGTGTTTGCGAGAGTGACAACCCGGAGTTCGTCCACCAGGCTCGGGTTGCCATTCGTCGCCTGCGATCCGCCATTCGAGTCTGGAAACCACGCCTGCCGGAGGCTTTCGTGGCCGACTACGATCCGCTCTGGCAGGCGCTGGCCAGGCAACTCGGCGAAACGCGCAACTGGGACGTCTTTCTTGCCGAGACGCTGCCGACGATCATCGCGGCTTTCCCCGAATGCCCGCAAGCGGATCAGCTGGCGAGCTATGCCCGTCGGCGCTGTGCAGTCAATCGCCAGGTCGCGGGCAGCGCGTTGAGCTCGGGCGAATACTCACGCCTGCTGCTCGACTTCACCGCTGCCGTCCTGGCGCTGCCGGAGCGTGAGAACCGGCGGCTGGACGTCTTTGCCCCACGTTGCCTCGACAAGCGGGCCGGGAAGGTGTGGCAGCTCGCGCAGGAGGCGCTGACCAGCGACGCGACCGCTCGCCACCGTCTGCGCGTGGCGTACAAGCGCCTGCGCTACGCTCTCGAGTTCTTCGCGCCGCTGTTTCCCGGCGAGCTCCTGCGAAACTACCACCTCTCGGCCAGCGGTCTGCAGGAGATGCTCGGCCAGCTCAACGATCTGGCGGTTGCGCGCGAGCTGATCGAAGAGGCGCTTCCGGGTGCTCCGGGTGAGGGCATCCTGCGCTGGCTCGAAGCGCGCAGTGACGGGCTGCTGCCGCAGCTCGAAGGCCTGCTCGGCGACTTCTACGGGCAGCGCGTTCCCTGGCAGCTCGATTCCTGACCGCAGCGGCGACGCAACGCCGTCGAGCAGTTCTCCTCACCGACGACTGCGGCATCCCCTTGCTTGCCCCAGGCGATGCCGTAGCGCGACCATCGCTGCCGGGCTCGAATCCCCACCGCTGATCGCCGACGACCGCTGTGCGGCCGCCGGCAGTGGCTGCCGCACGCCATCTCGCGCACGGCCGGCTGCCAAGCCCGGGGTCGCCGCCGGGTTTCCTGAACACGCGGCGAGCGCCTGTTGCCACGCGGCGCGTCGCTTTGCCCAGCGAACCGGCGAGCGGTTGCGGGGTTTTGTCCCGGCAGCGCCCGCCGAGCCTTGGTGACGCTGCACTGGTTTGAACGGATGGCGTCCGGGCATTGCGGTGTAACGCAGTAGCTCCTGGCGATCGCCTTCGACCCCCTGGCAAAAGACTGTATTAAAAGGCAAAGGTTTCTTCCGGAACGTCCCAGCGGCGTTTTCGCGTGCATTCTGTTGCACCCCCGATGCGCCCGGCAGCTCCGCAGTGGTGTTCCCAAGCTACTGATTTCCGGGACCAAGACGGCGGATGAAGTGGCTGGCACGGTTCGTGCTTTTATCGTGTTGAGAAGACGGAGTGCAGAGATCACTGGCGGTCACGAGGTCGCCGGCCGGCCTCGGGCTCCGGACGCAACAAGAGACAGGTGAAGCGTGTGACGATGATCGAACTGATCCCGGTGGTGCGCAGAGCACGGCCGATTGCCCCCGGACCGGGATTGTCCGGGCTGTTCAGCACGATAGAGCAGCAGGCACAGACGGTGGTCAGGCTGGCGACAGCGGCAGAGGCGGTTCTGCAGGGCCGGGAATCTGCGCATTCGGTCCGCCTGTTCGACCTCGAACAGCGCCGCGAAGAACTGTGGCGTCGCAGTCGTGCCGCCATCGATTCGCTTGCCGACGACAGTCGCGGGCTGGAAGACGTCCGCTGGACCATGGAAAGCCTCGATCGGGCCGCTGCCGAGTTGTTTCGGACCGCTACCGCTTGCCACGCTGGCAATTGCGCATCGGGTGTGTCGATTGGCCGCATGCTGCTGCACATCCGGCGTGAGAGCGAGGGTCTGCAGGACGGTTACGCGGGGCTGGCGCGCGGCGGGTCGTGCGTGCAGTGCGGTGCCGGGGATGCAGAGGGCAGCCGGAACCCGCTAGGCAGCTATCGCGCCATGGCGTTGCTCGAACTGCTGCCGGCGGCTGGGGCGGCATGGCCACAATCACCGGACGAGCTGGCGGCGATCTACGGACCACATGCCGCTGATGGCGCACCCTGGATTGCCCAGATGCATGAAGCCTTGCGCGACATCGTGCGTGAGCTGGCGAGCGCCGGGGCGATCCTGAAGCGGATCTCGCAGCGACTCGCCGATGGTCTGCTGTTCCAGGACCAGCGCCAGGGCGAGCCATGCTTCAACGTGCCGCAGGGCTCTGCGGCAATCTGACAGCAGCGCCAGCCGCGTCCCGGCTGGCAGCGACAGGCACAGGCAGGCAGGACACAGCTGCCGGAAATCAGCTTCACTTTCATTGTTCAGGAGAATCATCATGGAAACACAGGTGCGAGTGGCAGAGCGGTCAGCTATCTCGACGTCGGCCGAGGCCAGTCTCGACAGCTATCTGGATGGTGTCGCCAATGCGAGCATGATCTTCAGGACCGCAGTCGACGCCTATCTTCGTGATGGCTCCGAAGGGGTATGCTGGCAGCTCGCGAGGCGCATTGCCGACCTCGTGCGTGTGCTCGACGACATGCAACAGACCCTCGAGATGCGTCATGCCGCGCAATCGGCGATCGTCGGCGTGACTTCCGCCATGCTCGATCCGCTGACGGGCCTGGGCCGCATGCTGAAGGACATCAAACGGCAGATCACGGGTTTTGCCATCGAGTCCGGTTTCACCCTCTCCGGTCGTCGCGTGCCGGCGCATCTGAGTGCCGAGGTGCAGGAACTGACGGACGAGGTCTGCGCCGCGATCGACGCGCTGGTCGAAGCTTGTCGGCCCGGCAGGCAGGACTGGCAACGGTCGGCGGCGGGTGATGGCAAGCGCGGTGTCGGCTGGCACGAAGCGCAGGCCGATCGTCTGTCGACGGCACTGCTGCGCCGGATTCTTGCCGACGAGGCGCTGCATGTCGAGGCAAGGCTCCTGCTGGCGCAGTTCGTCGAGGAGATCGATCGGGTGGCCGATCAGGCCGAGAGTGTCGTCAGCGAGCTGCACACCGGCAGCCTGAGCGGCAACAGCACGGCTGTCGTCGGCTATTCCCACTGACCGGCGCCGCACTCCTTGGCACCGGCGGTATGGACAGTGCGCTTCCCCGGGTCGGCGGCGCGCTCCTCGCGCGTGACTGCCCCCGGCCTCCCGCCGAGACCGACGCGCTGCGGCCAGGTTGCTCGTCGCCACTCAGGAACAACGCAAGCGGGGGCCTAAGTCTGTGGAATTGACGGGAACACTCAGGAACGACAAGCTGGTCGGCGACTTCTGGGGCGGACTGGCGGCGATGCTGGTTGCCCTGCCGTCGGCGATCGCCTTCGGTGTCACCATCTACGGCGCCATTGGTCCGGCCTACGCCGGTCTGGGCGCGCTGGCGGGGATCCTCGGCGCAACGGCGCTCGGATTGGTGGCGCCCGCCTTCGGCGGTACCAACCGACTGATCACCGCACCGTGCGCACCGGCTGCGGCCGTTCTCTCGGCCTTTGCCATCGAACTCGTGCAGCACGGTGTCGCGGCGCCGTCGATCGTCCTGATGCTGACCGCGCTTGGCCTGGTGTCCGGGGTCGTGCAGTTGCTGCTCGGCTTCATGGGCATCGGCAGCCTGATCAAGTACATCCCGTTCCCGGTCGTCAGCGGCTACCTGACCGGCGTCGGTCTGATCATCATCGGCAGCCAGATTCCGAAGTTCCTGGGCGCCCCCGGCGGTACCTCGTGGTGGCGGACCTTGATCTCGCCCGAACTCTGGCAATGGCAGAGTGCACTGATCGGTCTCGTCACGGCAGCGGTGATGCTCGGTGCGCCGCTGGTCACGCGCGTCGTGCCGGCGGCGATCCTCGGGCTGCTGGCCGGCGTCCTGAGCTATTTCGGCCTGGCCTCGATCGACGAATCGCTGCTGGTCATGGAAGGCAACAAGATGATCATCGGCCCGCTCGGCGGCACCGCGTCGAGCATGCTCGAGGCGATCACTGGCCGCTGGCAGGAAATCGGCGAGCTCAAGCTCAGCCAGATCGGCAGCCTGCTCGGAACGGCCTTCACGCTGGCGGTGCTGCTGTCGATCGATACGCTGAAGACGGCTGTCGTTCTCGACGCCCTGACGCGGGGTCGCCACGACTCCAACCGCGAACTGGTGGCGCAGGGCCTCGGCAACGTTGCCTCGGCTTGCGCCGGTGGCATGCCGGGCGCGGGGCAGATGGGGGCGACGCTGGTCAATCTGGCGAGTGGCGGCCGGACCCGGGTGTCGGGCGTCGTCGAAGGCCTGTTGTCGCTGATCGCCTTTCTCGCTCTCGGCAGTTTCATCGCCTGGATCCCGGTGGGAGCGCTCGCCGGCATCCTGATCGTCGTCGGCATCCGGATGATCGATCGGCACAGCCTGCACCTCCTCGAGTCGCCATGGACGCTGCTCGACTTCATGGTGATCGTCGCCGTGGTCGTGGTCGCCGTCGGCTACAGTCTGATCGCCGCCTCGGGCGTCGGCATTGCCCTGGCGATGTTCCTCTTCATCCGCGAGCAACTGAGCAGTACGGTCATCCGCCGCAAGCTCGATGGCGGCAGCCGCTACTCGAAGCGGGTGCGCCTGCGTCACGAAATGGAGCTGCTCGAAAAGCAGGGGCATCAGACGGCGATCCTCGAGTTGCAGGGCAGCCTGTTCTTCGGCACCAAGGATCAGTTGTACACGGCGCTCGAACCCGAGCTTGCCCGGCGCCGCTTCCTCGTTCTCGACATGCGCCGGGTGCAGTCGGTCGACGTCACCGCCGTGCATCTGCTGAGCCAGATCCGCGATTCGCTGATCGAGCGCGAGGCCTTCCTGATCTTCAGCAGCCTGTCGCATGTCTTGCCAAACGGACGCAACATCGGCGAGTTTTTCGATCAGATGGAACTCACCCGGATGACCGAGCATGTCAAGGTGTTCCCCGAGCTCGACGACGCGATCGAGTGGATCGAGGACCAGATCCTTGGCCAGAGCCCGGTGCAGGATCCGACGCTGGCGGCGCTGGAACTCAACGACCTCGAACTCTTCCGCGATCACAAGGAAGAGACGCTGATCGATCTCGAGGCCTGCCTCGAACGGCGGACGATCGAGAAAGGCGGCAAGGTGTACGCCTTCGGCGACCCGGGCAACGAGCTCTACCTCATCCGCAAGGGGGCCGTGCGCATCACGCTGCCGGCCAGCGGCGAGACCTCGGGTCACCACGCGCTGACCTACGGTCGCGGCGACTTCTTCGGCGGCATGGCGTTCCTGTCGCAGATGACCCGTTTCAACGACGCCACCGCGCTCGAGGAGAGCGAACTCTTCGTGCTGCAGCGCGAGCAGTTCGAGAAGCTGCGGGAAGAGCACAAGCGCCTGGCCTGTCATCTGGTGGAGGCGGTCGCCAAGGTTCTGGCACTGCGCCTGCGCTACGCGGACAAGGAATTGATGGCCATGCAGGAGTAGCCGCGGGGTGTACCGGAGATCGTCCTGCGGCTGCTGCCGTGCCGACGATCCGGCCGGCGGCATGCCGGCGTGGGTCCGCTGCCGCGCGGGCCCGCCGCGGCGAAGTGCTGCAATCGCTCCGGAACCGCCGATCTGTGGTCGATTTCGGGTATCATCAGGCGCGCGCCGCGGGGACGGGATGGCGGCCACCCCCTGGGAGACAATGAATGTTCCAGCATATCCTGCTGCCGACTGACGGCAGTCAACTGTCACGCGACACCGCTGAACGCGCGGTGTCTTTTGCCAAGGCGGCCAATGCAACGATCACCGCCCTCTATCCCAAGCCGCTCGGCAACACCGACAACATCGGTGACTTGGTGGAGCCGGCCGTTCTCGATCGCTTGGTAGCGGGTTCCGACGGTAAATCCAAGGAGTATCTCGGATTCATCAGGAAGCTGTGCAAGGATGCCGGGGTCGAATGCACGACGCTTTCGGTGGCCAGCGACTCACCATGGGAAGCCATCGTCAATGTGGCCGAAGACAACGACTGTGACCTGATCTTCATGTCCAAGCATGGTCGCGGCGGTCTGACGTCGCTGTTGCTCGGCAGTGAGACGTATCGCGTGCTGACCCATTCGAGCATTCCGGTTCTCGTCTATCGCCCGCCCGAGGTCGACGCGAGCCGCCGCAAGGCCAAGGAGAAAGCCCGGGAGAAGGAACGGAAAAGGGCCTGACCGGAGCGGCAGCCGGGTCCGGTCGCCGTTTGCGGGAGCTGCCCGCGCGCGGCGGAGCCGAGCCTGCGGCTACGTTCCGAATCGCCGCCAGCAGCTCCGCCGCACGAGCACAGCCGTGCTGACCCCCCTTTACTGGCAACAGGCGTCCACCGAGCTGGCGCTGGCCGATCCGGTTCTCGCCGGTCTCGTCGAGCGCTTCGCCGGCATGGCACTGGTTTCGCGCGGTGATCCCTTCGTCACCCTGCTGCGCTCGATCGTCGGCCAGCAGATCTCGGTCAAGGCGGCCGACAGCGTCTGGGAGCGTTTGCAGGTGGCCGTGCCGGAAATCACGCCGGCCAACGTCCTCGGCAGCACGCGCGATGGCCTGCGCGGCTGCGGCCTGTCGGCGCGCAAGGCCGAGTACGTGATCGACCTTGCCCGGCATTTCGCCAGCGGGCAGATCGACGTCGAGAACTGGTCGCGGATGGGCGACGGCGAACTGGTGGCCGAGCTGACGAGAGTCCGCGGCATCGGCGTGTGGACCGCCGAGATGTTCCTGATCTTCAACCAGTTGCGGCCGGATGTCCTGCCGCTCGACGATCTCGGACTGCAGCGCGCCGTGGCGATCCACTACCACGCCGGCGAACGGCCGCCGCGGCGGGTGCTCGTCGAGCACGGCGAGCGCTGGCGCCCGTGGCGCTCGGTCGCCACCTGGTATCTCTGGCGCAGCCTGGACCCACTGCCGGTCGAGTACTGAGCAACTGTGGCTGAGGGGGAAGCCGACTGCAGGTCTGACGACTGCGGCTTTGTCCGGCTGCGGCTGACGCTACTCTGCTTGCCGCAGCGTAGCTCGATCGATTCGGTTGAGCGGACCGTATACGCGGAAATCCGGTCTTGGGGCGAGGACAGCCTGTTCCGCCAGAGGCTTCGCCTCGCGCTGGAATCGCATCTCATCTGGGAAACCTATGCGCTGAGCTACGATCAGGTCCTGCCGCGACTCGATTTCTATCAGGAAGTGGTCGAACGGCACAGCCGGGCGTTCCGTGACGCAGCGCGCGGCAGCATTCTTGACCTCGGCGCCGGAACCGGCAACGTGACGATACGACTGCTGGAACAGGGGCATCGGGTGACTGCCCTCGACATCAGCCGCGCCATGCTTGACCGATTGCTGAGCAAGGTCGATAGGCAGCCGGATGGCGTGGTGTCGATCGTC
This sequence comes from Accumulibacter sp., assembly GCA_016788495.1. Lineage (GTDB taxonomy): Bacteria > Pseudomonadota > Gammaproteobacteria > Burkholderiales > Rhodocyclaceae > Accumulibacter. The sequence goes on from JAEUOM010000082.1 coordinate 8,261, forward strand.
CGGCACGATGCCGCCGACCTGGTCCAGTGGACAAGCGCTTCGTTCGATGGCGTGACCATTCTCTTGGCCCTGTTCGACATGGCCAATCCAGCGGCCGCACTGGGCGAGGCCATGCGGGTGCTGCGGCCCGGGGGCATGCTGGTCGTGACGGAACCGAAGCGGACCTTCGACCTCTCGTCGCTCCTGCGGTACGCTGAACGGTGCCTGCGGGAGCAGGGGGCCTATGATGCCCTGCAAGAGCATTGGGCGAGGGTAAGCAAGGTGAACAGGAAGATCGATCCATCGGCACGACGGGAGCGCATCTTCATCGAGGACATTCGTGAGCGCCTGGAGCTTTCCGGGTTCAGCATCACGAGGGAGGAGGATTCCCACCACGGCAACTGCGCGACCGTCTGGGCAGTCAGGAATTCTGCACGCGGTGCCACGGTCGGCGGGCGGTGACCTACGTGCCTTGTCGGTCATCCCCGACCACCTTTCGCCTTGCGCTGCCTCGCGACGCGCGCGCCATCAGTGCGCTCTATCGGCAGGCATACGATCCGGCCAACGGCAGTGATGTGCGGGAGCACTACCCCTTTCCCCAGTTCCTTGATGAGGAGTGCGTTGAGGATCTGGTGCGAAGCGACGTGTTGCGCTGGTTCGTTGCCGATCTGGGTGACGCGATAGTCGGGACCTGCGGCGCGGTGGTCAACATTGGCAGCCCGATGGACAGGATCGCAGAGTCCTTTGGCCTGGTGATCGATGCGCGGTGGCAACACCAGAGCCTCGGCACCGAATTGTTCAGGACCCTGTGCGATTCCCTGGTCTCAGAGAGCGCTGCCGCATTCGTCATGGCCGAGACCCGAACCTCGCACGCTGGAGGATGGAAGGTCGTGCGGCACTGCGGCTTCGTGCCGATGGGGTTCGAGCCTTTCGCGCATGCGACCCCGGCGGGCTCGGAGGCAATGCTCATGACCGGCAGGGTGTCACCCGTGGTGCTGGCGCTGCGCCGCCGCCCAGGACAAGCTTCGGCGCGCGTTTCTCTGCTGTCGAGGCGAGTGCTCCAGCAACTGGACTGCGTGCCGGTGGAAGCGCCATGCCAAGGGGAGAGCGCGGATGCTCCGACGGATGCTTGCGGGGCGCAGGCCCGCCTCGCGATGGAATCGGCAGCGGTTTGCGTCGATGGGTTGCTGCGGCCCGGCGGTGAGAAACTCGAAATTCATGAGGAACCGTGGACGGGCCGGCTACCGGAAGCTGCCCGGGACATGCCGGCGGGTGCCCAGGGGATCATCGGCCTGCGTCACCTGGAGGGGCACGCGCCGGGATCGGTACGCTACGAGCGATCGCTTTTCGTTGCCTCGATCGACGGACGCATGGTCGCCCATGCGCAAACCTCGTACGACCACTGTGATCAGCGGTTGCGGGTGATCGAATTGCGCGCTGCGACCGACGGTATCGCCGTTGCGCTGCTCGCGCATATCCTGCGGCAGAGGCAAGCGGCCGCGTGCGGCGCGCCGTTCGTCGCCGTTCTTGATGCGCGTGCCGATAGCCAGGGACTGATTTCCGCACTCGAGAGAATCGGATTCTTCCCGACCGTCTATTACCCGGCCCTGATCCAGGAAGGTGGCGAGCGCGTCGACGCGGTGCAGTTCACCTGGCTGTTCGGCAGGGATTTCAAGGCCAGCCGCGACGCCGTCGACCTCAGCGGGTGGCCGCCTCTGCCTGTGCGGTCGTGGCACCGATCACCAACGGATGGCAGTAGTTCGGTTGCGCATCCCGGGCGTGTGGGAGCTTTACCCACTGTTGCGCAGGCCGGCGGCGATGCCGTTGATCGTCAGGTGAATCGCCCGCTTGACGTGCTCGTCCTCGTTGCCGGCGCGCAGGCGCTTGATCAACTCGATCTGCAGGTGGTTCAGCGGATCGAGATAGGGGAAGCGGTGGCGGATCGAGCGGGCGAGCAACGGATTGTCGGCGAGCAGCCGGCTCTGGCCGCTGATGGCCAGCAGCCCGTCGACCGTGGCCTGCCACTCGGCCCGCAGGCGGGGGAAGATGGACGCGCGCAGGGTCGGGTCGGTGACCAGCTCGGCGTAGCGCGCGGCGATCGCGAGGTCACTCTTGGCCAGCACCATGTCCATGTTTGACAGCAGGGTGCGGAAGAAGGGCCACTCGCGATACATCTGCTGCAGCACCTGCAGGCCATCCGGATGCGCCGCGAGGAAGTCGCGCAACGCGCTGCCGAAGCCATACCAGCCGGGCAGCATCAGGCGGCACTGCGCCCAACTGAAGACCCACGGGATCGCCCGCAGATCCTCGATGGCGGTCGACTTCCGGCGCGACGCCGGCCGGCTGCCGAGGTTCAGATGCGCGATTTCGGAGATCACCGTCGATTCCCAGAAATAGCGTTCGAAGCCTGCGGTCTCGTAGACCAGCGAGCGATAGGCGCGGTGCGCCGACTGCGACAGCGCTTCCATCGTCTCGAGGTAGTGCGCGCGCGGCGCGGCATCGGGCGGGGCGAGCAGGGTGGCTTCGAGAACGGCGGCGGCCACGATCTCCAGGTTGCGTCGGCCGAGCTCGGGGTTCGAGTACTTGCTGGCGATCACCTCACCCTGTTCGGTGACCCGCAGTCGGCCCTGCACGGCGCCGCCGGGCTGGGCGAGGATGGCTTGGTAGCTCGGGCCGCCGCCGCGCCCGACCGAGCCACCGCGGCCGTGGAAGAGGCGCAGCTTGATGCCGTGCCGCGCGAACACCTCGACGAGGGCGATCTCTGCCTTGTACAGTTCCCAGCCCGAGGTCAGGAAGCCGCCATCCTTGTTGCTGTCGGAGTAACCGAGCATGATCTCGTGCAGGTCGCCGCGGCTGCGCAGCAACTGGCGGTACGCGGGCAGTGACAGCAGCTCGTCCATGATCCGCGGGCAGTTGCGCAGATCCGGAATGGTCTCGAACAAGGGAACGATGTTCACCGCCAGGGTCTGCGCCGACGGCAGCAGCAGCCCACATTCCTTCAGCAGCAGGGCCACTTCCAGCAGGTCGGAGACGCCGTCGGTCTTGGCGATGATGTAGTTCTCGATCGCGTCGGCACCGTAGGCCCGCTGCGCGGCAGCGGCGGTCCGGAAGATCTCGAGTTCATCGCGCGTCTCCTCGCCGTACGCCAGGTGGGCCGAGGCGAGCGGCCGCGCCGAGCTGATCTCCGCCAGCAGCAGAGCGACGCGCCCGGCTTCGTCACGTTCGCGGTAGGCGGTGCCCGGCATCGCCGTTTCCAGCAGTTCGCCGACGACACGTTCGTGCACCTCCGAGTTCTGCCGCAGATCGAGCGAAGCCAAGTGGAAGCCGAAGACGCGCGCCGCCCGCCGCAGCTCGCGCAGGCGCCCGCGTGCCAGCAGCGCCGAACCGTTGGCGACCAGCGAGCGGTGGAGGATGTCGAGCTCGCCGGCGTATTCGTCGGCGTCGGCGTAGGGCGCCGCCTCGCCAACCGCGTGTCGCTCCGGTTCGACGCCGTCGAGGCGGCGCGCAGTCGCCGCCAGGCGCGCGTAGACGCCGGTCAGCGCGCGTCGGTACGGCTCGTCGGCGCGGGCGACGGAAGAGTCGGGTGAGCGCGCGGCCAGTGCCTGCAGCGCTTCGGAGACGCTGATCAGGCCGTCGGCGAGCGACAGCTCGGCGCCGAGGGCGTGCACCTCGTCGAGATGGAAGCGCAGCGCGCGCACCGAATGCAGACGCAGCGTTTCGCGCGTCACCTCTGCGGTGACGAAGGGATTGCCGTCGCGGTCGCCGCCGATCCAGCTTCCCAGGCGCATGAATGCCGGCAGTTCGGCGTTGCGCAGTGCGGCGTGCGTCGTCGCCAGATGATCCTCGAGCCAGCCGTAGAGGCGCGGCAACTGGCGCAGGAAGGTGTAGTCATAATACGACAGTCCGTTGATCACTTCGTCGAGGACCAGCAACCGCGTGTTGCGCAGCATGCGCGTCTGCCACAGTCCGAGAACAGCGCGCCGCAATCCCTCGTCGAGTGCGTCCTGTTCCTCGGGGGTGGGCTGGCCGCGGTCCCGCCGTTGCAGCAGGTCGGCGATCTCGCGCTGGGCGTTCAGCGTGCTCTTGCGCTGCACCTCGGTCGGGTGCGCGGTGAGCACCGGCACGATCGACGCCTCGTCGAAGAAGCTGCGCAGCCGTGCCGCATCGATGCCTGCCGTTTCGGCACGTTGCAGCGCATGCGCCAGACTGCCCTCGTGCGCTGGCGATCGGGCGACCAAGTGGGCGCGCGAGCGGCGGATGTGGTGCTGGTCCTCTGCGATGTTCGCCAGGTGCGAGAAATAGCTGAACGCGCGGACGATCGTCTGTGTCTGCTGGCGCGAGAGGCTGTCGAGAATCGCCGTCAGCTCCGGACGCGCGCTGCTGTCATCGTCGCGATGGAAGCGGATGGCGCTGACCCGGATGCGTTCGACCAGCTCGAAGCTCGCCTCGCCCTCCTGCGCGCGCAGCGTGTCGCCAAGGATGCGGCCGAGCAGCCGGATGTCGTCGCGCAGCGGCAAATCCTTGTCGATGATGAGGTCCTCGGGCATTCTGTTCTCCTGTCAGTGGTCAGCGTGTGCGCGACGCCGGCGACCGAAGCATCGCACCGTGACGAACGGGGAGGGGCGGGACACCGACGACAGGCACATCCTTGCGCGGCTGAACGGTGGCCGACAGGTACCGAGGCGCACGCAGGGTGCGACTTTACGGCACCAGGCGGCGGCTGTGAACGGTCGGCATGGAGTCCAGTCGTGCCTGGCGGCGTGCCATGGCCGCCTGGCAGACCCACCTGGTCGCTGGCATGGGGCTGGAGACGATTCCAGGCCGGTAGCCCGCGCCCTGGCCGATGGAAGGATTCTGCCGACGAGGCGCCGCGCCGGCAGCGGGCAGTGCGATGTAAACCAACGACCCGTACGCGCGTCCGGACAAGCCGGCCATCCTGGGCAACATCAGCCACGAGATCCGGGCGGCGATGGACGACGTCGTCGGCATGGCCGACCTGCTCGTGCACAAGCCCGTGGCAGAGCGGGCGCCTCATTGCCGAACGGCTGTACCGAGGATTTTCCGAGTGATTTTGTCGGAATTTCTTACAGCCGCGCTGTGCCCACAGGCTGAAAGCCCATGCAAACAATGCCTTGCACGCAATGGTGCAGATCTTGCTTCATTCTGCAGGGGGGCGGGCTGCCCGACGCGCGCGAAGGTGCCGGTTGGTGGGACGCGCGTCCGCTCGACCCCTGCACACGGCGGGCGCGACGCATGCCATGCGGACAACCAGCCTGACAGAGGAGACCAACCGATGCGCACACGTTCATGGCAATCCTGTTTTCTGGCGGCAACCCTGAGCCTGACTTCCACCCTGGCCTCGGCCACCGTATACACCTACGCCGCTGATCTCGGCCCCGAAGCTCCGGGCGCCACGGGGTCGGGGATCGTCAAGCTGAAGTTCGATGATGTGACCAACGATCTGTCGATCCACGCCGGCTTTGCCGGTCTTTCCGGCGTCACGACGGTCGCGCACATCCACTGCTGTACGGCGACGGCCGGAAGCGGAACGGTCGGCGTGGCAGTGACCCCGGGCACGCTGCCCGGCTTTCCTGTCGGTGTATCGGCGGACTCCTACTCGGTGGTCATCGACCTCGACGATTCGAGCAGCTTTACTGCCACGTTCCGCAACAACTTCGGTGGCGGCACCGTTGCCGGCGCGCGCACTGCGCTGTTTGCCGGCCTCGACGCCGGGACCGCGTACTTCAACATCCATACCAGCAGCTTCCCCGGCGGCGAGATCCGCGCTTTCCCCGAGCGCGTACCCGAGCCCGCTTCGCTGCTTCTCGGCGCCCTCGGCATCGGTGCGCTGGTGCTGACCCGGCGCGGACGGCACCGCCGCTGAGAGCATGCCCACCTCGGCCCCGGCGCCCGGCCGGGCGTCGCGCGCCGGGGCGGCGTCAGCAGTCGATCACCCGGAACTCGACGCGACGGTCGAGAGCGTCGCCGGCATCGTCGGTTCCCGTGCCCACGAGATTCTCACGTGATCCGACGCCGCTGGCGACGGTGCGTTTGACGAGCTGCGGCTCGGCACTGTCGAGACGGTCCTTGATCGCCTGCGCCCGCAGGACCGACAGCCTCTGGTTGATCGGCTCCGGGCCGCTGCGGCTGGTGTGGCCGACGATCTCGAGGCAGGCCCTGTTCTGTGCGCTGCGCCGCGCGATCTGGTCGAGCCACAAGGGGTAGGGGCCGCTGATCTGTGCATCGGGGATGAACTGGGTCGACCCCGGGCGAAAGAGGAACTTGAGGGACAGCTGGCGATTGGCGAGGCCGTAGTCCACCAGGCGGGCAAAGGCCAGCGTCGCTTCGTCACGTCGTTTCAGCTTCCAGGCTGCCAGGTAGGCGCCGTTGTGGGCGCGCAGTTGATCACCACCGACGGTGCCCAGCGCGCGCCGGTAGAGCTCGAGCGATTCCTGGTAGCGGCGGCTGTTGTAGGCGTTTGAGGCATCGTTGAGCAGCGCTGCCGCCATGATCCGTGCGGCATAGACCGGGTTGATCGGGTCGCCCGCCTTGCTGCCTTGGCAGGTCTTGATGTAGCCGTCGGTCGCCGCATCCCGGGTCCAGGCGGGGCTGTCGGCGTCGAAGGGCAGTGGCGTCGTCTTCACCCCGTCGGTGCGGGCGCGGGCGACGCCCTTGCCGACGACCTTGCCGGTCTTCAGGTCGGCCAGCGCGAGGCAGATGCGGAAGGCGTCGCGCTCGCCGGTCGGCTGACCGGCGCCATTGTTGATCGGGGTGAAGGTGCCGACAAGCACCAGCGGCTGGCCGGCGAGGTTGTTGGTGCTGAAGGTCTGCACCTCGAGTTGCGGATAGTCACGACGCACGAGGTCGACGATCTTCTGTTCCATCGATCGCGTAGCGACCGACTGGCTGCCGGTCACTCCGTCCACCAGTGGGTCGATCAGCAGTACCTGTCTCTGGCCGCCGGCCGGCGGCAGTTGCGCCCTGCTCAACAGCTCATTGGCAGCCTTGAGGACGGCGTCGTCGAAGGCGATGGGCGAAGGCGCGGCTGGCGGCACGGCTGCCGGCGACGCCGTCTCGCGTTGCGGTGGCGCCTGGCAGGCGAGCAGGGCCAGCCCGGCAAGTGCGAGCAACAGCCAGCGATCGAGCCGGTGCGGCTGCTCCGATATCGGGTTTGATGGGTTCATTTTCTGCACTCCTTCTGAAAGTAAGCGCGCTCCTCTGCACTCAAGAAGTCGCCAAGGCTCTGGCGCTCGAGGAGGTCGCTGCAGCGGGCGGGGCGAGCGGGGCGGCCGCCGGCCTCTGCTGCCAGCAGCTTGGCGGGCCTGCTGATGCTGCTGGTACGGTTGGCGTGGGCCACGGCAGCGGTTGGCTGCGTCGATGCCGGGTCGCTGGCCGGTCTTTCCTTGTTGCTTGCCGCAGCTGCTGCGCCCGAACTCGCCGCCGCCTTGCCTGCGCTTTCGCTGTCGCGCCCGGACTGGGGGCCGGCCGTGCCGGCTGGCACGGGCGCGCCAGCGCCACCGGCGGGGCTGGCGGGGCTTGGCGAATTGGTTGCGCCCAGGGGGCTGGCGGTTTCGGCGGCGGCGACTGTCGGGCCGTGCTTCGGAGCCGACGTGCTGTCCGGTGCGGCGGCGCCAGCGCTGGACCGCGATTCGCCAGCTCCCGTCGTCGCCGGTGGCGGTGTGCCGGCCAATGGCGAGGCGTCCGTGCCCGGCACGGTTGCGTTGCCGCTGCGTACCTGGGATGCCGCTTCCAGCTCGCGCTGGTCGTGCCAGAACCAGGTGCCAGCGGCCAGCAGGAGGAGCAGGCAGGCAGCACCGACGGCCAGCAGGCGCGCGCCGTGGCCGCCGCCGGGCGCCGTGGTGCTCGCGGGTCGGGTAACCGGGCGGATGCCGCCACGCGGTGCGAGGAGGGCACCGATGCCCGCCACCAAGTGCCGGAAGCCGGCCGCTTCGGCGGACCCGTCCCAGTCGACCAGATCGGCGGCCTGGATGCCGCGGAAACCCAGCGGCGGCAGGACTGGCTCGAGGAGTGCCGGTACCAGCTTGCCGCGCATGCGGGCCTCCTCGGCTTCCTCGCTGACCCAGGTGCTGGCGAGCGAATTCGCCGACCAGAGAACCACCATGCAGCCCATCTCGTTCAATGCTGACTCGATCACCTGTCGCCAGGTCATTCCGGCCGGGATCTGGCGGTCCCACCAGACGCTGAAGCCGAGAGCCTCGAGCTGGCTGGCCACTTGGCCGGCCGTCGCCCGGTCTTCGCTTGCATAGCTGAGAAAGATGTCTGCCACCTGGCCGCTCCCGCGTATCACCCTACTCAGACCATCTTACAGCAGCACCCGTTCGTTGGCCTGAGGAATCGCTGGTGTTGGCGAGGGCCCCGCCCAGTCGAACCGGGACGAACAAAACATGTGCATCATGACCGTATGACGCGGATTGCGTGCGCTTCAAGGGCAATAAACGGCGATAGTGTGTTAAAGTCCGCCATTCCTGACGCATTTTGTCGGAAGTTTTCGTGCCCTTCCGGGGCTCAGGGGAGAGCAGCAGGCTTGCCTGCTGTGCGCAGCATGCTGGATGGAGGGGGCGGGCCATGGAACTGGCGATGACGGTCAAGAATGACAAGCTGGTTGGCGATTTCTGGGGCGGGCTGGCGGCGATGCTGGTCGCACTGCCTTCGGCGATCGCTTTCGGCGTCACCATCTACGCCTCGATCGGCCCGGCCTACGCTGGCCTCGGTGCCCTGGCCGGAATTCTCGGCGCGACCGCCCTCGGCCTCGTCGCGCCGGCTCTCGGCGGCACCAACCGCTTGATCACCGCGCCCTGTGCGCCGGCGGCGGCAGTGCTGTCTGCGTTCGCCATCGAACTCGTCCGACAGGACGTCGACCCGCTCTTCATCGTTCTCATGCTGACGGCACTGGGCCTGGTGGCGGGGGTCATCCAGCTTCTCCTGGGCTTCATGGGGATCGGCAGCCTGATCAAGTACATCCCGTTTCCGGTGGTCAGTGGTTACCTGACCGGCGTCGGCCTGATCATCATCGGCAGCCAGATCCCGAAGTTCCTCGGCGTGTTCGGCACCGTCCCACTGTGGCGGACGCTGATCTCGCCCGAGAACTGGCAATGGCAGAGCGCGCTGATCGGCGGCGTCACCGCGGCGGTGATGGTCGGCGCGCCATTCTTGACGCGGGCCGTGCCGGCAGCGATTCTTGGCCTGCTGGCCGGCATCGCGACCTACTTCGGGTTGGCTCACTTCGTCGACGAATCGCTGCTCGTGCTCGAGGGCAACAAGATGATCATCGGCCCCCTGGGTGGTTCGGCGTCGAGCATGCTCGACGCGATCACCGGCCGCTGGCGTGACATCGGAGAGCTCAAGCTGAGCCAGATCGGCAGCCTGATGGGCACGGCGCTGACGCTCGCCGTCCTGCTGTCGATCGACACGTTGAAAACGGCGGTCGTGCTCGACGCGCTGACCCGCAGCCGGCATGATTCCAACCGCGAGCTGGTGGCGCAGGGGGCGGCGAACGTGGTTTCGGCGTGCGCCGGTGGCATGCCCGGTGCCGGCCAGATGGGGGCGACGCTGGTCAACCTGGCGAGCGGCGGTCAGACGCGCGTCTCGGGGATCATCGAAGGGGTGCTGGCGCTGCTCGCCTTTCTCGCACTCGGCGTGTTCATCGCCTGGATCCCGGTGGCGGCGCTCGCCGGCATCCTGCTGGTCGTCGGTGTACGCATGATCGACCGCCACAGCCTGCACCTGCTGCAGTCGCCCTGGACGATTCTCGACTTCGTGGTGATCGTCGTCGTCGTCGTCGTCGCCCTGGCCTACAGCCTGATCGCCGCTTCGGCCGTCGGCATCGCACTGGCGATGTTCCTCTTCATTCGCGAGCAACTGGGCAGCACGATCATTCGCAACAAGGTCGATGGCAGCAGCCGCTTCTCGAAGCGGGTCCGCCTCGGGCACGAGATGGAACTGCTCGAGCGGCGGGGCGAGCAGACGATCATGCTCGAACTCCAGGGCAGCCTGTTCTTCGGTACCAAGGACCAGTTGTTCAGTGCGCTCGAGCCGGAACTCGGCAAGCGCCAGTACATCCTGCTCGACATGCGCCGCGTGCAGTCGGTCGACGTCACGGCCGTGCATCTGTTGAGCCAGATTCGGGACTCGCTGAGCGAGCGCGGCGCCTTCCTCATCTTCAGCAGCCTGACGCACACCCTGCCGAACGGGCGCAACATCGCCGACCTGTTCGCGCAGATGGACCTGACCAATGACAGCCCGCAGGTCAGGGTCTTCCAGGAAATGGACGACGCCGTCGAGTGGATCGAGGACCAGGTGCTCGGCGAAAGCGCCCAGCGCAGCGCCGAGCTGCCGCCGCTGGAGGTGTGGGAGATGGAGATCTTCAGGGACGTCAAGGAGGATGCACTGGTGGCGCTGGTCGAATGCTTGGAGCGACGTGTGGTGGCCCGCGACGAGAGGGTATTCTCGGCTGGCGACGCCGCCGATCAGCTCTTCCTCATTCGCAAGGGCGCCGTGCGCATCTCGGTACCGGTTCCGGGGACGAACCTCACCCGTCATCGCCTGACCTACGGTCGCGGCGACTTTGTCGGTGGCATGTCCTTCATCACGCACGCCGCGCGTTTCAGCAGCGATGCCACCGCCACCGAGGACAGCGAAGTCTACGTGCTGCGCCGTGAGGATTTCGAGCTGCTGCGCGAACAGCACCGGCGACTCGCCTTCCAGCTCATCGAGGGGGTGGCGCGCGTGCTCGCCTTCCGCCTCGGTTATGCCGACAGGGAACTCCTGGCGATGCAGGAGTGATCGGCTTGGCCGCCGGGATGCCGTCACGCGCGACGGCGTCCAGGTCGCTCGCGGTGTGCATCAGGGGTTGGGGCGGCGGCGAGTCTGCTGCTTTTCGGGTTACAATCGCAGTCCTCACAACCCACCTGCACGCCGCTCCGGCCGGGCCCGATGAAAACCAGCTTTCTCGACTTTGAACAACCGGTTGCCGACCTGGAGAGCAAGATCGAAGCGCTGCGCTCCGCGCAGGAGAAGTCGGCGGTCGACATTTCCGAAGAGATCGACGGACTCGAAGAGAAGAGCAGGCTGCTCACCCGTGACATCTATTCCCGCCTGACGCCGTGGCAGGTGTGCCAGGTTGCGCGGCATGCGCAACGGCCGTACACGCTGGACTACCTCAACCTGATCTTTACCGACTTCGCGGAACTGCACGGCGACCGCGCCTTTGCCGACGATCGTGCGATCGTCGGCGGGCTGGCGCGGCTCGACGGCGAATCGGTGATGGTCATCGGCCACCAGAAGGGCCGGGACACCAAGGAAAAACTGTTCCGCAACTTCGGCATGCCGCGGCCGGAAGGCTATCGCAAGGCGTTGCGCCTGATGCGCCTGGCCGAGAAGTTCGGCATTCCGGTGCTGACCTTCATCGACACGCCCGGCGCCTATCCCGGCATCGATGCCGAGGAGCGTGGCCAGTCGGAGGCCATCGGGCGCAACCTGTACGTGATGGCCGAACTGCAGGTGCCGATCGTCGTCACGGTGATTGGCGAAGGCGGTTCGGGCGGTGCGCTGGCGATCGGTGTCGGCGACGTCCTGCAGATGCTGCAGTATGCGACCTACTCAGTGATCTCGCCGGAGGGTTGCGCGTCGATTCTCTGGAAGAGCGCCGAGAAGGCGAGCGAGGCCGCCGAGATCATGGGCATCACGGCGCAGCGGCTGCAGTCGCTCGGGCTGGTCGACCGCATCGTCCCCGAACCCATCGGCGGCGCGCACCGTGACCACGCCGCGATGGCGGAAAATCTGCGGCAGGCGCTGCGCGCCTCGTTGCAGCAACTCAGGGAGGTCCCCTTGGCAGACCTCCTGCAGCAACGCCTTGACCGTATCCTGTCGTACGGGGCGGTCAGGGAACTGCAGCCCGGCTGAGCCGGAGTACGGCTGGGATCCGGCGAGGTTGCCGAGCGGTCGCGCCACGCGCAGAGCGGGTCCGTCCGGACCGAGCGAGGCCACGGTCGAGCCCACCCTGGCAGCGGTTCTCGGGCGTTTCATCGCACCGCGGCTGGCGCACGGCCGCCGCGTCTGCGTCGCGCTTTCCGGTGGTCTCGACTCGGTCGTCCTGGTGCACGCCCTGAGCCGGCTGCGCGCCGCGGGGCTGGACTGCGAACTTTCGGCGCTGCATGTCCATCACGGCCTGAGCCCGCATGCCGACACGTGGGTGGACTTCTGCCAGGAATTCTGCCGGCGGCTCGACGTGGCGCTGGCGATCGGGCGCGTGCAGGTGCCCCTGGGCAGTGGCGAGGGGATCGAAGGGGCGGCGCGGCGGCAGCGACAGGCCGTCTTCGCGAGCTGCGAGGCGGACTGGCTGGCGCTCGCCCAGCATCGCGACGACCAGGCGGAGACCGTCCTCTTCCGGCTCCTGCGCGGCGCCGGCGTGCGCGGCGCCGCCGGCATGCCCGACGAGAGAAGCCAAGCAGCCGGTCCACGGCTGATCCGGCCGCTGCTCGGCCTGTCGCGGGCGACGATCGCCGCTTACGCGGGCGAACAGGCGCTGTCCTGGGTCGAGGACGAGAGCAACGCCGACCTTCGTCTGCGCCGCAACCACCTGCGGCACGAGGTCCTGCCGTGCATCGCGCAGCAGTTTCCAGCTGCCGCACAGGCGCTGGTGCGCGCCGCCGGCCACTTCGCCGAGGCAGCGCAACTGCTCGACGAACTCGCCGCGATCGACCGCTTGCTGGTCGTCGGCGCGCATGGCCGGATCGATCTGCGGCGCTTCAATCTCTTGAGCGCGGCGCGAGCGCGCAATCTACTGCGGCATGAGCTGCATGGCGCAGGTATGCGGGCGCCGGAGACGCGCTGGCTCGATGAGGCGCTACGGCAACTCGCGAGCGCCGACACGGCCGCGGCCACCTGCGTCGGCACCGTCGACGGCGCGCTCCACGTCTATCGCGACGAGATCCACGTCATTCGCCAGCGGCCACCGATCCCCACCGTAGCGCTGACATGGCGCGGCGAGGCGCAACTTTGCTGGGGCGCCGACCGGCTCAACTTCGCTGCGGCGACTGGCGGCGGCATCAGCCGCCGGTTGCTTGCCGGGGATGCCGTCTGCCTGCGGACGAGGAGCGGTGGCGAGGCATTGCAGCCTGACCCGCGGCGGCCGCGCCGCCCCCTGCGCAAGCTCTTCCAGGAGGCCGGGGTACCGCCCTGGGAACGCGACCGCCTGCCGTTGCTGTGCTGTGGCGAACGCGTCGCCTGGGTGGCAGGCCTCGGCGTCGATGCGGCGTTCGCCTGTGCCCCCGGGGAGGCCGGCATCGTGATCGCCCTGCAGAGCGGCGCACGGCAGCGAATCGAGCAGGGTCTGGAGTCGCCGCCCGGAGCCGCATGAGGTGGGTCGAGCGAGCGGTGGCTCGGCACGTGGGCGCAAGCGGGTCGGCACGCGCTCCGGCACGGCGCAGGCGGCGCAGCACGCGCCAACCCGAAAACCAACCCGAAAGCATTGCTGGCCCATTGCGGGCGCAGTACAATCGCGCCGGTTGGTGCGATGCACAAATCGGCCGCAGGAGGTGGGGATCCTGCGGCTCTTGCGACTGGCCGAGGTCGCCGGCGGCGTCGACCGGACAGTCCGGGGGGGCGAGCGCGACTCGTGTTCTTCTTCTTCTTCTTCTTCTTC
>JAEUOM010000012.1 GCA_016788495.1 Accumulibacter sp.
ACGAAAGGAGATGGCTTTCATGGCAGTGACGCTTTCTGAGCGGGCGGCGACGCACGTCGCGAGCTACATGGTGAAGCGCGGCAAGGGAATCGGGCTGCGCCTCGGCGTACGCACCAGTGGTTGCTCGGGGATGGCCTACAAGCTCGAGTTCGCCGATGTCGCCCGGCCCGACGATATCGAGTTCGAGTCGCATGGCGTGAAGGTGCTGATCGACCCGAAGAGCCTGCCCTACCTCGACGGCACCGAGCTGGATTACGCGCGTGAGGGGCTCAACGAAGGCTTCCGCTTCAACAATCCGAACGTCAAGGATGCCTGCGGCTGCGGCGAGAGCTTCAACGTATGACACCTGTGGGCTGGCGTCGCGGCACACGCCTCCGGGAGACACCCGGCGGGCGCAGCCAGGGCTGATCTCCGACACGCCTGACGAGTGGACCGATGGATTTCGCCGGCGACCATTTCTCGCTCTTCGACCTGCCGGCTACCTTCCGGATCGATTCGGCGCTGCTCGACCGGCGCTACATCGAGATGCAGTCGCAGGTTCATCCCGATCGCTTTGCCAGTGCCGGCGACTCAGCGAGGCGGCTGTCGGAGCAGTGGGCGACGCGGGTCAACGAAGCCTACCAGACACTGCGCAAGCCGCTGCCACGCGCGCGGTATCTGCTGCATCTCGCGCAGCACGATATCGGCAGCGAGAACAATACCGCGATGCCGGCCGATTTTCTCGTCGAGCAGATGGAATGGCGCGAAGCCGTTGCCGAGGCACGTGCCGCCGGCAACCACCACGAGCTCGAACATCTGCATCATCGTCTGCAGCGCGCACTGGCGTCACGTCATGAGGAGATCGCCGCGTTGCTCGACGACCAGCACGACCTCGAACAGGCCGCCGATCGCGTGCGACGCCTGATGTTCGAGGAAAAACTGCTGTCGGAGATCGACGACGCGATCGCCGCCGGCGAAGAATGACCGCAGCCGCGTCGGCAGCCGCCGGCAACCGCAACCAGCCTCAGGATCTTCCCTCTTCATGGCACTGCTACAGATAGCGGAACCCGGCGAGTCGACTCTGCCGCACCAGCACCGGCTGGCCGTCGGCATCGACCTCGGCACCACCAACTCACTGGTCGCGACCGTCCGCAGCGGCCTGGCTGTCGTCCTCAGCGATGAACTGGGTCGGCCACTGCTGCCCTCGGTGGTCCGTTACCTGGCCGACGGACACGCCGAGGTCGGCTACGAGGCGCAGGCGAGACAGGCCGATGATCCGCGCAACACGATCGTCTCGGTCAAGCGTTTCATGGGCCGCGGGCTGCGTGACATCGCCAATCACGAAGGCCTGCCCTACGTCTTCGACGACCGCCCCGGCATCCTGCGCCTGCACACGGCGGCCGGAATCAAGAGCCCGGTCGAGGTCTCTGCCGAGATCCTGCGCGTCCTGCGGCAACGGGCCGAGACCGCGCTCGCCGGACCGCTGGTCGCTGCGGTGATCACGGTGCCTGCCTATTTCGACGATGCGCAGCGGCAGGCAACCAAGGACGCAGCCCGACTCGCCGGGCTGCCACTGATCCGGCTGCTCAACGAGCCGACCGCGGCGGCAGTCGCCTACGGGCTCGACAACGCCGCCGAAGGCATCTACGCGGTCTATGACCTGGGCGGCGGCACCTTCGACATCTCGATCCTCAGGCTGACGCGCGGCGTCTTCGAGGTTCTCGCCACGGGTGGCGACTCGGCGCTGGGCGGCGATGACTTCGACCACCGCATCTTCTGCTGGATTCTCGAAGCCGCCGGACTCCGGCCGCTCTCGGTCGAGGATGCGCGCATGCTGCTGACACGGGCGCGCGAGGCCAAGGAGTATCTGACCCTGCATGGCATGGCGCCGATCAACGCGCGCCTGAACAGCGGCGAGGTGGTCGATCTCACGCTGAGCACCGAAACCTTTGCCGAGATCACGCGCACCCTGCTCGCCAAGACGATGCAGCCGGTCAAGAAGGCACTGCGCGACGCCGGCCTGTCGATCAGCGATGTCAAGGGCGTCGTGATGGTCGGCGGTGCCACACGCATGCCGCAGGTGCAACGGGCGGTCGGCGACTTCTTCCGTCAGGAGCCGCTGAACAACCTCGACCCGGACAAGGTGGTCGCCATCGGGGCCGCCATGCAGGCCAACCTGCTCGCCGGCAACGGCCGCGCGGAAGACGACTGGCTGCTGCTCGACGTCATTCCACTGTCGCTCGGGATCGAGACGATGGGCGGGCTGGTCGAAAAGATCATTCCGCGCAACGCGACCATCCCGACCGCCCGCGCACAGGAGTTCACGACCTTCCGCGACGGCCAGACCGCACTCGCGGTGCACGTCGTCCAGGGCGAGCGCGAACTGGTCAGCGACTGCCGTTCGCTGGCGCGTTTCGAGCTGCATGGCATTCCGCCGCTGGTTGCCGGCGCCGCGCGCATTCGCGTCAGCTTCCAGGTCGACGCCGACGGTCTGCTGGCGGTCAGTGCGCGCGAGCAGACCTCGGGCGCCGAGGCGAGCATCGTCGTCAAGCCATCCTACGGTCTGACCGACGACGAGATCGCCCTGATGCTCAAGGATTCGCTGCTGCACGTGCGCGAAGACGCTGCCCTGCGGGCGCTGAAGGAATCGCAGGTGGATGCGCAGCGCCTGCTCGAAGCCGTGCGCACGGCGCTGGCCAGCGACGGCGAACTGCTGTCGGACAGCGAACGCGCGCGCGTCGAGGCGGACATCCTGCGGCTCGAGGACGCCGTCGGCGGCGACAACCGGCGGCAGATCATGCTGGCGATGGACGACCTCGAGGCCGACACCAAGGAGTTCGCCGCGCGCCGCATGGACAAGTCGATCCGGCAGGCCTTTGCGGGGCGCAACATCAGTGACATCGAGGCCGCCGCCTTGCCGGCGCGCAGTGGGGAAATGCAATGACCCAGATCATCGTGCTGCCGCATGTCGAACTCTGTCCCGACGGCGCGCTTTTCGATGCCCGAGCCGGCGATTCGATCTGCCAGAATCTGCTCGAAAACGGCATCGCCATCGAGCACGCCTGCGAGATGTCGTGCGCCTGTACGACCTGCCATGTCATCGTTCGCGAAGGTTTCGCCTCGCTCGAACCATCCGACGAGGTGGAGGACGACCTCCTCGACAAGGCCTGGGGACTCGAACCCAACTCGCGGCTCTCGTGCCAGGCGATCGTCGATCAGACACCGCTGGTCATCGAGATCCCGCGTTACTCGATCAACATGATCAAGGAGGGCAAGCGATGAAATGGACCGACATCCATGAAGTGGCCGTCGAACTGGCCGAAGCACATCCCGAAGTCGACCCGCTCCGGATCAACTTCGTCGACCTGATGAACTGGGTGCTTGCCCTGCCCGGCTTCGAGGACGACTCGCGCCACTGCGGCGAGAAAATCCTCGAGGCGATCCAGCAGGCCTGGATCGACGAGCTGGCATGAAACCGGACGACTTCGGCGGCAGCCAGCGCAACGTTCTCGGCGGCATCCTCGGCTCCTGCAGCGAGCAGCCGATGACCGGTTTCTTCCGCGATGGCTGTTGCAATACGAGTGACGAAGACCTCGGCAGTCACACCATCTGCGTCGTGCTGACCGCCGACTTCCTCGAGTTCTCGAAACGGCGCGGCAACGATCTGTCGACACCGCGGCCCGAGTTCGACTTCCCCGGCCTCAAGGCCGGCGACCGCTGGTGCCTCTGTGCCGCCCGCTGGCGTGAAGCGCTGCAGGCTGGCAAGGCACCGCGGGTCGTCCTCAACGCGACCAACGAGGCCTGCCTGCTGATCGTCGGCCTCGACGATCTGAAGAGGCACGCGATCGACCTAAACTGAGCCTTCACCGCGGACACCGCCGGCCGCAGCGACCGGCAACCGGGTGCCCCGCGGCAACCGTTCAGCTGATCAGCAGCGACGTCTGCGCGCTGGCGGCGGCGTAATAGAGGCGAACCCCGACCTGGTGCAGGCGCCCGGCCTGCAGAACCCGGTCGATGCGTGCATTGGCGTCGCTGCCGCTGTCGTCGTCGGCGGCGATCTGCACGTTGCCGGCCGGCGTCACCTCGAACAGCACCAGGACCGTGTCCGCGCTGCCGCTGGTCTGCAACCGGTAGCTGCGCGTCACCGGCGGCCGGAACTCGAAGACGCGTGTTTCGCCACTGCCCAGCGTCAGGTTCTGCGCCACCCCGACCGTCAGGGTCGGCGCCGCCGGCTGCGCAGCCGAGCCGGGATAGGTCTGCCGGATCCAGTCCCTGTCGGCGGCAGACAGCCCGCCCTTCGGGTGCAGTCCGGCGCGATAGGCGGCCGGCTCGATGATCAGGCCGGCGCCGAAGGCATACTCCATTACCGAGTCGGGATCCCAGGTGCTTCCCTTGACCTCAGCCGGGCTGATCTTGCGCAGGATGTTGAAATCGATGTACCTGTCGTCCCACTGGTTCGGCGGACCCCGGAAGTAGCGCCGCACCGCATCGGTATCCCAGGTGATGCCGGCAAACGGATTCTGGTGCTCGTGCTCGAGGCCGAGCGCGTGGCCGATCTCGTGCATCGCCGTGTCGCGGCCGTAGGGCGTATCGAGCGGCCAGCCGAAGTTCATCGTCCGCTGCCGCGGATCGCGAATCGTCAGGTTGTCACGCCCGACGTAGGACCACGATCCGCCAGCCTGATCGAAGCCGATCCGCAGGCTGGCGTCGGCCGGCTGCGCAACCTCGCGGAAGCTGATTCCGATCCCCAGCCCGAACCACGCGGCGAATGCCTGCCGGACGGCCTCGATGTCACTCGCCTTGCCCTTCCAGCCATCGACCACATCGTCGCCAGCCTGAAAACAGTGATAGGTCAGCGGTGTGCCGTTGACCCACTTCTTGCCGCCGGCGACGATCGCCCGCGCGCGCTCCGGCGCCACCGCCGGATCGAACTGGCGCGGTTCGACGATCGGCTGGCAGCAATAACGCAAACCTGCGCTGTCGCCAACGACAGCCACTTCCTCATTCCGGGGAACTTCCGCCATCTGATTCTCCTTTGCAGCGCAAGTGATGATCACGGGCCGGCGCGCGGCCGCCGGCAGCAGCCGAGTGCAGCTCGACTCCCGAGCGGCTGTCAGCATGCCGCCTGTCGCGCCCGTGGTCAACCGGTGTCCTCGACCCGGCGCGCCAATCCGGTGGCAGCAGCGATGCGGGCAGCGGCATGCGCGCGGACCGGCCGACGAAAAGCACCCGCTGCGCATTGACCCTGCTCGGGCCAGCTTGTAGAATGCCGCCTTTCTCGGGGCGGAGCGCAGCCTGGTAGCGCATCTGCTTTGGGAGCAGAGGGTCGTGAGTTCGAATCCCACCGCCCCGACCAGTTGGACAGGCAACAGTTGCCAGAAGCAGCAGGATGCGATACCCGGGGGGAAATGCAGGCAACCAGCAGGTTTCGCACTCTCGCGCCCGTAGCTCAACCGGATAGAGCACCGGCCTTCTAAGCCGGGGGTCGTGAGTTCGAGTCTCGCCGGGCGCGCCAGAATGACGGCGGTGTTAGCTCAGTTGGTAGAGCACTGGATTGTGATTCCAGTGGTCACGGGTTCGAATCCCGTACATCGCCCCAT
>JAEUOM010000197.1 GCA_016788495.1 Accumulibacter sp.
CACCTCGAAGTCGGCAATGATCCCACGGCTCTGGCGGCAGCGGATTTTGTCATCGTTGCCGTGCCGACGCCGGTGGACCAGGCGCATCAACCGGACTTCGGCCCGCTGATCGGCTCGTCGGAGGCGGTCGGGAGAAACCTCAAGCGTGGAGCGACCGTGGTCTTCGAGTCGACGGTTTACCCGGGAGCGACCGAGGAGGTCTGCATTCCGATCATCGAGAAGTACTCCGGGATGAAGTGGAAGGAGGATTTCTTCGTTGGTTACTCGCCCGAACGCATCAATCCGGGTGACAAGGAGCGGACGTTGACGAAGATCGTCAAGGTCGTCTCGGGCGATACCCCGGAAACCCTCCAGCGCGTTCGCCAGATGTACGCCAGCGTCATCACCGCCGGCGTCTTCCCGGCGTCGAGCATCAAGGTTGCCGAGGCGGCGAAGGTCATCGAGAATACCCAGCGCGACCTCAACATCGCCCTGATGAACGAGCTGGCGATCATTTTCGATCGCATCGGCATCGACACCGTCGAGGTGCTCGAGGCGGCCGGCAGCAAGTGGAACTTCCTGCCCTTCCGGCCGGGACTCGTCGGCGGTCACTGCATCGGCGTCGACCCCTATTACCTGACGCACAAGGCGGAGATGCTCGGTTACCACCCGCAGGTGATCAACGCCGGGCGGCGGATCAACGACGGCATGGGCAAATTCATCGCCGAGCAGACGGTCAAGCAGTTGATTCGCAATGGCTGGCAGGTCAAGGGGGCGCCGGTCGTCGTCCTCGGTCTGACCTTCAAGGAGGACTGCCCCGATCTGCGCAACTCGCGCGTCATCGACGTCATCCGCGAACTCGAGTCCTACGGCGCCCGGGTGATCGTGCACGAGCCGGTGGCCGATGCCGACGAGGCACGGCACGAGTACGGCGTCGAGCTGACGCCATGGGATGAGCTGCCGGCGGCAGCGGCGATCGTCGCCGCGGTCGCCCACCGCCAGTTCAGGGAGCGTCCGCTGACCGATTTCGTCGCCAAGCTGCAGCCGGGCGGCGTGCTGACCGACGTCAAGAGCATGTTCAGCGAGGCGCAGCTGGTGGCGCACGGGGTGAGCGTGTGGCGCCTCTGAGTTTCCTTGCTGCGCCGGCTCTGGCGCCGCTCAGCGAGGGCCTGCGGCAGCGCCCGCGAGGCTGGCTGGTGACGGGGAGTGCCGGCTTCATCGGCTCGCACCTCGTCGAGGCGCTGCTGCGGTTGGGCCAGACGGTGGTCGGGCTGGACAACTTCGCGACCGGCCACCGGCGGAACCTGGAAGAGGTGCAGGAGCTGGTTGGCGTCGAGGCATGGCGCCGGCACCGCTTCATCGAGGCCGACATCCGCGATCCCGACGCCTGCCGCGAAGCCTGCGACGGGGTGGAGATCGTCCTGCATCAGGCGGCGCTCGGTTCGGTGCCGCGCTCGCTGGCCAATCCGCTGGCGACCAACGCCACCAACGTCGAGGGTTTCCTCAACATGCTCGTTGCCGCCCGCGATGCCGGCGTGCGGCGTTTCGTCTATGCCGCGTCGAGTTCGACCTACGGCGATCATCAGGCGTTGCCCAAGGTCGAGGAGCGGATCGGCCGGCCGCTTTCGCCGTACGCGGTCAGCAAACTGGTCAACGAGTTGTACGCGGATGTCTTCGCACGCTGTTACGGCCTGCCGTCGATCGGTCTGCGCTACTTCAACATCTTCGGCGCACGCCAGGATCCGGAGGGGGCCTACGCCGCGGTCATCCCCCGCTGGACGCGCGCGATGCTGCTTGGCGACGTCGTGACGATCAACGGCGACGGCGAGACCAGCCGCGACTTCTGTTTCGTCGACAACGCCGTCCAGGCGAACCTGCTGGCGGCGATGTGCGAGGATCCTGCGGCAGTGAATCAGGTGTACAACGTCGCCGTCGACGATCGTACATCTTTGAATCGGCTGTTCGACATCCTGCGTGCGGCCTTGCTCGACTGCTGCCCCGACGTGCGTCAGCTGCGGCCGGTGCATGGCGATTTCCGGCCGGGCGACGTTCGCCACTCGCGCGCCGACATTTCCAAGGCCAGGCGCCTGCTTGGCTATTTTCCCAGCCACCGGATCGAGGAGGGGGTTCGGGCGGCGATGCCGTGGTACGTGTCACGCCTGGGCGTGGCCGCTGGAGTCCGTTGATGAAAGCTTCCTGTCTTGGCTGTTCCGCCCTGATGCGCCAGGGTGCAATCCTTTTCTGCGGCTTGCTGAGTCTTGCCGGGCCGTCGTTTGCTGCCGCTGCCGGGGTGGCGGCGAAGGAGTCCGAGGCCGAGCGTCGGCTGGCGCTGCGCAAGGAGGCTTTGGCGCACGAGCATGGCGAGGGCGTGCCGCGCGATTACGCACGCGCGGTGAAGCTCTATTGCGAGGGCGCACGGCTGGGTGACCCCGAGTCGCAGTTCAACCTCGGGTGGATGTACGCCAATGGCCGCGGCATCGAGCGTGACGATTCCCGTGCCGCCTACTTCTTTGCTTTGGCTGCCAGGCAGGGGCACGAGCAGTCACAAAGGATGCAGCGTTTCGTCGGTGAACCGGTGGCGACCGTCCCCGACTGCATGCGCGGTGTCGCCTTCCTCGACGACGGCAAGGACGTCCTCGTACCCATCACCGAGATGCAGAAGAAGGTCGTCGGTCTCGTGCAGCAGCTGGCACCGGAGTACGGCGTCAGCCCACGCCTGGCGCTGGCGGTGATCCGCACCGAATCCAATTTCAACCCCTCGGCGCTGTCGAACAAGAACGCGCAGGGGCTGATGCAGCTCATTCCCGATACGGCGGCGCGTTTCAACGTCAGGCAGCCGTTCGACCCCGAGCAGAACCTGCGTGGCGGGCTGGCCTATCTGCGCTGGTTGCTCGCCTATTTCGAGGGCGACGTCAGCCTGGTTGCCGCGGCCTACAACGCGGGCGAGGGCGCGGTCAATCGCTACCGCGGCGTGCCGCCCTATGCCGAGACGCAGGGCTACGTCAAGCGGATCATCAGCATCTTCAAGCGCGACGATCATCCCTACGACGCGAAGGTGACCACGCCGTCGCCGGAGTTGCCGCGCATTCGCTCGCCCCGGGGAGTCTAGGATGTCGGCCGTACGTTCGGTCGCGCGCTGCCTGCAGGAGGCCACCGCCGCGTTCATTGTCGGCCTGCTGGCGCTGGCCGGTACGGCGGCAGCCGAGCTGCCCGAGGTCATCGAGCGGGTCAGGCCGTCGGTGGTCGTCGTCGGCACGCAGCAGCTGACGCGCAGCCCGCAGTTCGTCATGCGCGGAACGGGATTCGTCGTCGGCGACGGGCGCACGGTGGCGACCAACGCGCACGTGATCCCGGCAGCGATCGACGAGGCGGCCGGCGAGAAGCTGGTGATCATCGTCCGTCTGGCCGACGCCAAGGCGCAGCAGCGGCCGGCCACGGTCGTCGCGGTGGACAAGGGCCACGATCTCGCGCTGCTGCGCATCGACGGCCCCGTCCTGCCGGCCCTGACCCTGCACGAAGCGGAGCCGGTGCGCGAAGGGCAGGCGGTCGCCTTCACCGGTTTTCCCATCGGCGGCGCCCTCGGGCTGTCACCGGTCACGCACCGCGGCATCATTTCCGCGATCACGCCGATCGTCCTGCCGGGAGCCAATGCCCGCGAACTGAACGCCCGCGTCGTGCAGCAGATCAGGTCCGGCAGTTTCGACATCTATCAGCTCGACGCAACGGCGTACCCGGGCAACAGCGGTGGTCCGCTCTTCGATGCCAATCGTGGCGAGGTGCTCGGCATCATCAACATGGTCTTCGTCAAGGAGAACAAGGAATCGGTCCTCAGCAAGCCGTCCGGGATCAGCTTCGCCATTCCCGTGCGCTTCCTGCGCGACTTGCTGCAGAAGGCTGGCCCGTAAGATCCGGTTGCTTCTGTCTGGCGGATGCGCTGCGCCAGGCGGCGGTGCATTTTGCGGCTGCGCGTGCCGGCTTCTGGTAGCATGCTCGCTGCCCCCGACGAACCGTCAATGACCGCCTTGCTCGCCGAAGTCTTTTCCACCTCCGGGCCGCTCGCCGCGGCGGTTCCCGGTTATCGCCCGCGGCAGCAGCAGCTCGAACTCGCCGAAAGCATCGCCGCCGCGATGGCGGGCAACCGCGTGCTCGTCGCCGAAGCCGGTACCGGTACCGGCAAGACCTATGCCTACCTCGTTCCCGCGCTGCTTTCGGGTGGCAAGGTGATCGTGTCCACGGGGACGAAAAACCTGCAGGACCAGCTCTTCGGGCGCGACATTCCGACGATCCGCAGGGCGCTGGGTCTGCCGGTCAAGGTTGCCCTGCTCAAGGGCCGCGCCAACTACCTCTGTCACCATCATCTGGCGCGCTCGCTCGCCGATGGCCGCTTTCTCACGCGCGAGGACGCCGCCTGGGCGCAGCGCATCGCCCGTTTTGCCCGCACGACCCGCAGTGGAGACAAGGCCGAATGTGTCGACGTCCCCGAGAACGCGACGGTGTGGCCGATGGTCACCTCGACACGCGACAACTGCCTCGGCCAGGAATGTCCGCAACACAAGGAGTGTTTCGTCCTCGCCGCCCGCCGTGAGGCGCTGGCGGCCGATCTGGTGGTGGTCAACCATCACCTCTTCTTCGCCGACGTGATGCTGCGCGACGAAGGTACGGCGGAACTTCTGCCGGCGTGCAACACGGTGATCTTCGATGAGGCCCACCAGTTGCCCGAAGTCGCCAGCCTGTTCTTCGGTGAAAGCGTTTCGACCGCGCAGCTCCTCGAACTTGCTCGTGACGCGCAGAGCGAAGGGTTGGCGGCAGCCCGCGACTGCCTCGACCTGCCGCGCCTGTGCAGCCGCCTGGAGAAGGACGTCCGCGACCTGCGACTGACGCTGCCGCTCGAGCCGGCGCGTTGCTCGTTGCCGCAGCTCACCGCACGGCCCGGGTTTGCCGACGCTCTGGCGACCGTGATCGCTGCCGTCGAGGCACTGGCCGGTCTGCTCGAGACGCAGGCGCAGCGCGGTGAGGGGCTCGACCACTGCTGGCGCCGCGCGAGCGAGCTGTTGCAGCGTCTGCAAGCGTGGCAGAGCGGCAGCAACGAAGACTTCGTCCGCTGGGCGGAAACCTACACGCACGCATTGCAGCTCAACGCAACGCCGCTGGCCATCGCCGGCATCATGCAGAAGCAGATGAGCGGGCATCCGCGGGCCTGGATCTTCACTTCCGCGACCCTCGCCGTGCAGAACGACTTCGGCCACTACTGCTCCGAGATGGGACTGGTCGATGCCGCTTCGGCGCGCTGGGAGAGTCCGTTCGATTACCCGCGACAGGCGCTGCTCTATGCGCCGCGCAATCTGCCCGACCCGAACAGCGCCGACTATGCCGAGGCGGTCGTCGGCGCAGCGTGGCCGGTGCTGCGGGCGAGCGGAGGACGCGCCTTCTTCCTGTGTACCTCGCTGCGGGCGATGCGCCGGGTCCACGAACTGCTCGCCGACCGGCTGGCCCGCGACAGGCTCGAGCTGCCGCTGCTGCTGCAGGGCGAGCAGGGCAAGAACGAGTTGCTCGAGCGCTTTCGCCGTCTCGGCAACGCCATCCTCATCGGCAGCCAGAGCTTCTGGGAAGGCGTGGACGTGCGCGGCGAAGCGCTGTCGCTGGTGGTCATCGACAAGCTGCCATTCGCGCCACCGGATGACCCGGTGCTGTCGGCGCGCATCGAGAGAATGCGCAGCGAAGGCCGCAACGCCTTTCTCGAGTACCAGTTGCCACGGGTCGTGATCAACGTCAAGCAGGGGGCAGGCCGGCTGATTCGCGACGAGACCGATCGCGGCGTGCTGATGATCTGCGATCCGCGCCTGATCGCCAAGACCTACGGCAAGCGCATCTGGCGCAGCCTGCCACCGATGCAGCGAACGCGTGAGCTGGCCGATGCCGTGGCCTTCTTCAGCGCCGCGGCGGAGTCCGCCGGTCGATGAACGCGCAACTGCCGCCAGCGCTGATCGACCTCCTGCCGGCTGACTGCCGTGCCACGGCCGAGCTACTGAATCGCGGTTGCGCGTGCATCTCGGTCGATCACGAGTCGCTGCGGCGTGAACTCGCAGCCGGTGATCGCGGCGCGCCGGTGGATGAATGGCTGGCGAGTCGCCCACACCTCTTTGCCGACAGCATGGTCTTCGTCAGCGAAGTGCATCTCGAGCGGATGGCGAGGACGATCGCCGCCGTCGAACGGACGGTGGCGCTGCCCGCGTACCAGCGGCGGGTGCTCGCCTACGCACCGGCGGTGGCGCAGCATTCGCCGGCCGCCACCGGCGTCTTCCTGGGCTACGATTTCCACCTCGGTCCGCAGGGTCCGCAACTCATCGAGATCAATTCGAATGCCGGCGGCGCGCTGCTGAATTCCCGTCTGCTGCGCGCACAACGGGCGTGTTGTGCGCCGGTGGCGCAGATGATGCCGCCGTCCGTTCCGCTCGAACGCTGCTTTCTCGACATGTTCCGCAACGAGTGGCGGCTGGCGCGGCCAGCCGCGGCTGGCGACCGGCCGCTGGCGCGCGTGGCGATCGTCGACGAGGCGCCCGCCGAGCAATACCTGGCGCCGGAGTTCGAGCTCTTTCGCCAGCTCTTTGCCGCCAATGGCATCGAGGCGCTGGTCGCCGATGCCGCCGAACTGTCGTACGACGGCGAGCGGCTGCGCTGTCGTGGCGAGGTCGTCGACCTGGTCTACAACCGGCTGACCGACTTCGCCCTCGCCGAGCCAGGCAATGACCGTCTGCTGCAGGCCTACCTGGCCGACGCCGTCGTCCTCACGCCGCATCCGCGGACGCATGCCCTGTATGCCGACAAGCGCAATCTGCTGGCGCTCGGCGACCAGGAATGGCTGCAGGCGATCGGCGTCGGCGACAGTGATCGTGAACTGCTGGCGAGCAGCGTTCCACGTACCGAGGAAGTCACGCCGCGCAACGCCGAGGCATTCTGGCTCAGCCGCCGGCAGTGGTTCTTCAAGCCGGTCGCCGGTTTCGGCAGCAAGGCGGCGTATCGCGGCGACAAGCTGACGCGGCGGGTGTTCGCCGAACTCGCGCGTGGCGGCTACGTCGCGCAGGCCGTCGTCAGCCCGTCCGAGCGCCGGCTGCTGATCGACGGGGTCGAGCAGGATTTCAAGCTCGACCTGCGCAACTACGTCTACCGGGGCGCCGTGCAACTCGTTTCGGCGCGCCTCTACCGTGGCCAGACGACCAACTTCCGCACGCCGGGTGGCGGCTTTGCCGCGGTCCTTGCGGTTCCCGGGCAGCGCGGCGGCGCCAATCACCGGTGAAGATCTTCGGCGTCACCGGCTACTCCGGTTCCGGCAAGACGACGCTGATCGAGCGCATGCTGCCGCAGATGATCGGGCGTGGCCTGCGGATCTCGGTCCTCAAGCACGCGCATCATGATTTCGACATCGATCGTCCGGGTAAGGACTCGTTTCGCCACCGCCAGGCCGGCGCCGGCGAAGTGCTGCTCGCCAACGCTTCGCGCTGGGTACTGATGCACGAACTGCGCGATGCGCGCGAGCCGACGCTCGCCGAATACGCGACCCGTTTCTCGCCCTGTGATCTGCTCCTCGTCGAGGGTTTCAAGCACGAGGCGATTCCCCGGCTCGAGGTCCATCGGCCGGCCAACGGCAAGCCAGCGCTCTGGCCACAGGAGCGGCAGATCGTTGC
Source organism: Accumulibacter sp. (assembly GCA_016788495.1). Taxonomy (GTDB): domain Bacteria; phylum Pseudomonadota; class Gammaproteobacteria; order Burkholderiales; family Rhodocyclaceae; genus Accumulibacter. The sequence goes on from JAEUOM010000197.1 coordinate 7,662, forward strand.
CGTCGCCTCCGACCAGGCAGCGCCGGCGGAGCTGCCGGCCGGGGTCTGCTGGCTCGAGCTGAACGACGTTCCGACGATCGTCACGTTCATCCTCGATCATCTTCAACTCACCGGGGAAGCCGATGCTGTCCTTTGAAGAAGCTCTTGCCCGCCTGCTTGCCGCAGCACCAGCGGTCGCCGAAGTCGAAGCGCTGTCGACGCGGCACGCCGATCGGCGTGTCCTCGCGCAGGCGCAGACGGCAACGGTCGATGCGCCGCCGCTCGACAACTCGGCGATGGATGGCTATGCCGTCGCGGTTGCCGACGTGCCCCGGGTGGGGACCAGCCTGCCGGTGACGCAGCGAATTCCCGCCGGCAGCGTCGGCAGCCGGCTGCGGCCGGGCAGCGCCGCGCGCATCTTCACCGGCGCGCCGATCCCGCCGGGCGCCGATGCGGTGGTGATGCAGGAACTCTGCGAACACGACGCCGGCGAGGTGCAGATCAATCACCGGCCGCAGATCGGCGAGCACGTTCGCCGCTCCGGCAGCGACATTGCCGCCGGCAGCGAGATCCTCGCCTGCGGCCAGCGCCTGCGACCGCAGGACACGGCGCTGGCGGCGTCGGTCGGCATCGCCTCGCTGCCGGTGTTCCGCCGCTTGCGGGTGGCGGTGCTGTGCACCGGCAACGAACTGCGGATGCCCGGCGAAACGCTGCCGCCGGGGGCGATCTACAACGCCAACCGCTTCCTGCTGGCGGCGCTGCTCGAACGACTCGGCTGCGTCGTGCAGGATGCCGGCGCGGTCGCCGACACCCTGCCGGCGATGCAGGTGGCGCTGCGGGCAGCGGCCAGCGACAATGACCTCGTGATCACTTCCGGCGGCGTCTCGGTCGGCGAGGAGGATCACGTCCGCGCGGCGGTCGAACTGGCGGGCAGGCTGGAAATGTGGAAGGTCGCGATGAAGCCGGGCAAACCACTGGCTTTCGGCCATCTCGCCACGAACGGGCGCGAGATTCCCTTCGTCGGGCTGCCGGGCAACCCGGTATCGTGCCTGGTCACCTTCGTCATGCTGGTGCGGCCGCTGCTCCTGCGCATGCAGGGGGTGCGGCAGGTGTCGCCGGCCAGCTACCGGCTGCACGCCGATTTCGACTGGCCATTCCCGGACGCCCGGCGCGAGTTCCTGCGCGTGCGGAGCAACGCCGGCGGCGGTGTCGAGCTGTTCGGCAACCAGGGTTCCGGCGTCCTGACCTCGACCGTGTGGGGCGACGGCCTGGTCGACAACGCACCACAACAGGTGGTCCGACGCGGCGATGCGGTCTCTTTCATCCCGTTCGCGGCCTTGCTGGACTGAATCGCGGAGGCGCTGATGCTGACCATTCTGTACTTTGCTTCGGTGCGCGAGCGCGTCGGCCGGGCCGCCGAGGAACTCGCCCTGCCGGCCGGCGTCGCCGATGTTGCCGGGCTGCTTCGCCATCTCGGCGAGCGCGGTGGCGCTTGGGAGGGGCTGGCGCGGATCGGGAACCTGCGCTGCGCGGTGAATCAGCAGATGGTGGCGCTCGATTCGCCGATCGCCGATGGCGACGAACTGGCCTTCTTCCCGCCGGTGACCGGAGGCTGAGCGCATGCAGGTGCGGATCCAGGAAGCCGATTTCGACGTCGGCAGCGAACTCGCCGCCCTGCGCCGCGCGGACCCGCGCATTGGCGCGCTGGCATCCTTCGTCGGTCTCGTGCGCGACGTCAGCGGCGGCGCTGGCGTCAGCGAGATGCGCCTCGAACACTACCCGGGGATGACCGAGAAGGCACTGGCGGCGATCGTCGGCGAAGCGCTGCAGCGCTGGTCGCTGATCGACGCCCTGGTGATCCATCGCGTCGGCCGTCTGCTGCCCACTGACCAGATCGTCCTCGTGGCCGTTGCCGCGGCGCACCGCGCGGACGCCTTCGCCGCCTGCGAGTTCATCATGGACTACCTCAAGACGCGGGCGCCGTTCTGGAAACGCGAACTGACTGCGCAGGGAAGCCGCTGGGTCGAGGCGCGCGACGACGACGACCGCGCTGCCGAGCGCTGGCGGCAGCCAGGCGGGTGAGGACCGGTCCCAAGGGTTTTCGGAAGGATGCGCCAGAGCCGCGGGAAACCGGGCTCGTCCCTGAATACGCGGTTGACACGTGCGGTCGCCTGCGTCAGACCGTGCCCACGCATCGGCTTGTCGATATACATGGTACACAGGTTCGGCGCGTCGCAGCCGGCGAGCCACATGTCGCGCACGAGGACGATCCTGAACGGGTCCTGCGGGTCGCGGAAGCGCTTGGCCAACGCCTCGCGCCGTGGCTTGCTGCCGATGTGCGGCTGCCAGTTCGCCGGGTCGCAGGCCGCTCCGGTCATCACCACCTCGAGCGCGCCGCGCTCGTCGTCGGTGCCCTCCCACCCTGGCCACCCGGCTCTCCCGGCAGATCGGCACCGTGGCGCCGTCCTGCACGGCGCGCACAGGCTCTCGATCACCACCTGCAACTCGGGCAGGTGCGCATCGGCAAGTGTCTCGCCCGCGATGGTGCGCCAGGGCTTGAACCACTCGCGACCGGCACAGCGGGTGCCGACGCCCGCCTCGGCGCCGTCGGAGACGGCAAGCAGCGCGTTCGCCGCGAACAGCGTCGGCACCGCGGCGTGGTAGGTCTGGAGCGGCTGCAAGGTGTTCCAGATCGTCGCGTCCTCGGCGGCGGGATTCTTCAGTTCGAGCACCGCCAGCGGCAGGCCATTGACGAACAGCAGCACATCCGGCCGCCGCGAGTGCTTGTTCTCGACGACGGATTCGGTGAATCCGGTCACGTGACCGGCTCCGCGAGCATGTTCATCACCAGCCGGATCATCACCTCCTCGTCGTTCGGTGTCGATTCGGCCACCGGCAGCGCCAGCGCAGCCAGCCCGACATCGTTGATCACGGCCTCGCCGTTGCGGATCAGGTGCCCGTTGCGGTGCAGGAACTCGACGAACGGGAACGAGCTGATGCGCTTGTTGCCATCGGAAAAGGGGCGGTTCTTGATGACGAAGTACAGCAGGTGCGCGGCCTTGGCTGCGAGCGTCGGATAGGCCGGTTCGCCGAACACGCTCTGGTCGAGGTTTTGCCGCTGGGTCGAGTTCGCCCTCCTGGAACGTATTGCGGATGTGCTTGGTCACGACAGAGCGCTCGCGCCCAAACACAGGCGAGAACGGCCTGCTCAACGACGGATTCGGTGTAGCCCGAACTCATGTCACATTTCCCCTCGGCCCCGTACAAAGCGGGCGCGCTCGCGGCGCAGCATCTCATAGGGTGTGATGAATCGAATGCTCAAGCCGATGCAGACGTTGGGGATCTTGATGCGCTTGACGGAGTTGGTGGGCACTTCATGCGTCACCACGACGTGCCCGTCCGCAAGGGCGTGGGCAAGCAGGTAGAAATCGGCAACCTGCAGGAAGTCCGGGCAGCGCACTGTAAAACTTGTCGACAGCGCGGTGGGGCATCGGATTCGCTCGATTACGGCTAGCGCCAGCAGTTCCTGCGTCCGCCCGGGCCAACGCCGCATCGTGCCGTTTTGCTGACCGTGCCTGCTCCCGCCGGCGTCCAGCGCCGTTCAAGGCGAGCAGACGCAACATTTCGAATTGACGTATCCCTTGCCCGCGACCCAGTCTCCGCTCGCCTTGCACGAACCTGATTCAGAGACCGCTTCGCAGTCGCGAGATTCGGCCTCTGATACCTTCTTGACGACGCAGTAGCACTCTCCGGGCCCGCTGTCGCTGCCCTTGGCGCAGGTTGCGGTGGTCTTTACGGCTGGTCCTGGCTGCCCTGGGTCCCCCTTTTCTCCCCTTTCCCCCTGCTCGCCCTTCTCTCCCTTCACTCCCCTATCCCCCTTCTCTCCCTTGTCCCCGTCTCGCCCCGGGACGCCTGGTATCCCCTGAACGCCTTGCTGTCCCTGCTGCCCTTGCTGCCCCTGAATGCCTTGCTCTCCGCGGTCCCCCTTGCGCGGCGCTCCGCCGTAACCCCAAGTCTGGCTGGACACGAGGATAGGCTTGTTAGGTTGAGCGACGTTCTTCCGGTAGGTGGACACGGAGAGCTTGTTCGTGTTGTCGTCTTGGCAGCGAGCCGGGTTGCCTGGACAAAGCGCCACTATCTGGTCCTCTTGCACGCGCAGGACAGTCAGCGTCGTGGTTCCCAGGATTACGACGCTCTGCGCAGTGTCCTCGAGACCTGTCCCCCGGATTACCAGATACTGCTGGCCGTCGTAAGCAGTGACGGCGATCGACTCCATGTTCACCGGTCCGGCCACAGAAACCAGAGGCAAGCAGAGCCCTGCGAGAGCTGACCACGCTGCGCGTTTCATTTCGTTATTCCTCCCTAGACGAGACGGACGATTGATAAAAGAACGGGCGCCGCGCACCCTGCGTCCAACAAAGTTGCTGCGCAAGGACGGCGCGCCGATCGTCATGCACGGCGCTGGTCCGGGCGCTATTCCCTCGACGACCGGGTTCGGGCACGTCTGACCACGTTTAATACTAGCAGCCTGTCGGACCTGGGTTTTGGAAATCCGCCAAATTTCACCATGCAGAATGAAAACCCGGGTTTCGTCGATTTCCTGGTCTTTTCGACGGCTTTCCCGTCGTTTTTCCCTACTGGAGGCGCAACTTGGCCATGCGCTTCAGGTTCCACGCCAAGCAGACCAAGACCAGCGTCCACTCGCCTGTGACCTTTTTCAGGGTCTATGTCGTTTCGTGTGGAAACGGCGCCGGCGGATGGGCATCGTCGTACCCTCGCCAATGCTTCCGCAAGGCCGATGGTGGCAGACAGCCGCCCCCGGCCGGGACAAGTCCTGCGTGGAGCGGTTCGCCGAGGACCTGACCGTGCATGGCGGTCAGCCGCAAGCGGTCAAGCATGTCAGCATGGATAGGAGCCGTTCGTTTCAGGCCGGCGCCGCCGAGCACTTTCCGCAAGCCACCGCCTGCTTTGACTGCTTTCATGTCGTCGCACTCGGCAGCAAGGCGCTCGATGAGGTGCGACGCGCCGAGGTCAAGAGCCAGCCCGAACTCAAGGGTACGCGCTGGAGTCTGCTCAAGAATCCCTCCGCTTGAACGATCCCGCAACTCCAGACCATGCCCTGGCTGCAGCGCTCCAACCTCAAGACCGCGCGGGCTTGGCGCATCAAGCAGGCCTTGCGAGCCATTGACGCAACGGCCCGATCGCCTGACGAAGCCCGGCCCCTCTTCCAACGCTGGCTCAGCTGGGCCAGGCGCTGCCGACTCGACCCCTTCAAGCGCCTGACCCGAACGCTCACCACCCACCTTACCGGCATCCTCAACGGCTTCGAAGCCGGCAAGCACAACGGTCGCGTCGAGGCCATGAACCGCGCACTTCAGGAAGCGCGAGCCCGCGCTCGCGGCTACCGCCGGGTCGAAAACTTCATCGCCATGGCCTATCTCGTCGCCGGAAAACTC
>JAEUOM010000033.1 GCA_016788495.1 Accumulibacter sp.
TGCGACGTTGCGCCCGCCGGTAGCGCTGCCCCACAAGCTGCGGAAATCCCGGGGCGGTGCTCGCGCAGCTCGGTGATCGCCACCTTCTGACAGCGGCGGCCACGACCTGCACTGCCCGGCTGCCTGCCGGGCGGCTTCCCAGAGCCCTTCCTGCACGATGGCCTCTGGCCATCGGCCAGCGGAGCCTGTTCCGTCTCTGCCGCCAAGCTTCCCGCTGTCTCCGCGACGGCGTCGGGTGTGACGCGCTCTTCCACCGCGCCACCCTGTTCCTCCGATCCTCCTGTCTTCGCCCAAATCGCTTGGCTGGTCGGCGGACACGAGCTGTTGGGCGGGTTCTGGTTCAACCGATCCTGCAGCTCCTTGACGTCGTGCGACAGGCGCTTCGAGACTTGCAGCAATAGCTGCGGCGGCGGCTTCGTCAGCCACTCGTCGTTCATCTGGAACAAATCATGTTTGCTCAGGTGCATCGCGCCGCGTCTGACAGGTCGTCTTCAAGTTCCAGAACTATCCCACACAACAGATTGCGCTGGAAGCCTTCCTTAAGCGCGGGTGAATGATTGCGCCGAATACCAAGAAGGCGCCGGCAAGCGGAATCAGGGCGACGCCCCCCGTGAGTCGCTCGTCATCCCTGGCGCGCATGACTGAACATGTTCCCCAACATCCTGGCGCCGAAGCGGAGGCGTGTGCGATCCCAAGGTGTGAACCGGGGCAACTGCATGCGGTCGCTACCGGCGTCGGCCGCACCCCACCCAGTCGTCACCGCCGCATCGAAGCCGAGTGCCCGAACGGCCTGTACGTCCTCGACCCGAAAGTCCACCGCCGGCTTGCCGTTCGGGTAGGCGAAGAAACCCACCCTCTCCTGCAACAGGCCCTCGAGGTACAGCTTGCTGTCCAGAACCTCTTGGCGCGCGACATCAGCATCCACTTTGGCGAGAATTGGATGCGTCACCGTGTGTGCCCCGATCACCATGCCCGCACGACGCATCGCCCTGAGGTCCTCCGAGCGCATCATCAAATCGTCAGGCAGACGGCAACTGGCAACCCGGGCCACGTAATCGGCCGCCGCGCTGCGCTGCTCGGGCGGCCGGTACTTGAGGCCAGCGACGACGCTGCCAATCGCCCGGCGAATGGCCTCGGGCGAACCCAGCTCATGCACTCCGAGGCCGATCTCGGAAAGGTCAAGCCTTGCTTTGTCACAGTATCGAACGGAATGGCTGATCGTGTCGTTCCACATTCGCCCGCCGTCGAGATAACCGGTGGCGATGAAGAACGTTGCCGAAACACCGAGCCTTTGCAGGATTGGCAAGGCAACGGTAAAGTTGTCCGCATAACCGTCATCGAAAGTGATGGCCGCCGCCCGCGCCGGGAGCGACTGCTGTGCGAGCCGAGTCACCGCCTCGTCAAGGGGCAGGATATTGAACCAGCTCCTTAGCCATCGCAGCCGCTCTTCGAATTCGCCCGCATCGAGATCCCAGTCGAGGACGGGATCCCGCTTCGCCAGGACGCGGTGGAAGATCAAAATCGAAAGTAGCCCGTTACGCCCTTCGGGCGAAAGCATGCCGGCAATGGTCCTGATTATCACGGCAGTGCTCGCGGGCCGGAAGACGAAGGCAGGGGCGCCATCTCGACAGGACTGCCGGAGCCGAATGCGCCGGAAGTCTCTCTTTTCCAGCGGCCATCGACCAGCCATCGGTGTGTGACGACGAGAATGACGAGAATATTGTACGGCAAATCGAAGTACGCGAGTTGCAGGAACGCGCCTCCGCAAAGGTAACCGACCAGCGATACTTGGCACATCCCCGCCAAATGAAACACCCAGGCCAATTCCGGCTTGCCCTTGCTGGCCTTGCGTAGCTGCCCCGACCCGCGCATCACCAACAACCAAGTCAGAACGAAAAGAACCAAACCAATGTAACCATGCTCGCCGAGCACCGAGAAGTAGATGCTATGAGCGACATGCACGCTGGTAGAACCGGGTGCCCCCCATATAGCCAGGTTTCCGACGTTGTAAATGTCGAATCCACCACCGGTCAGGCGATCCGCGGCCAGATTGGCACAGAACCGCCACGTAAGGATACGGCCCATAGCCGAGCTGTCACTCTCGTAGGTGCCGATCGTGCTCATTCGCTGCTCCCAAGATTCAGGCATGAAGGCAATGAGAGAAACCCCGACAAATGCCAGGATCAGCCCGCCAAATATCTTTCTCGGCGAACGCCACCAAAGCACCGCAGCCATTCCGGAAATCGCGAGGAGTGCTCCGCGCGACTGAGAACCCAAGGCCGAAACGGCGCACAGAAGCATGAGTATCAGCAATCCGCCGCGCATGATCCGACGAGCAGCAGTAACACGCAGGAAGTTGATCAGCGGAATCGTCATGATCACCGCGACGGCGAGCGCGTTATTCTCTGCTATGAAACCTCCGGGAGGACCCCACACCGTGCTGCTGCCGCCCGTGAGAATTGTATGAATCCCGCCCTTGAAACCATAAAACCCGATCGAAAGGACATTCACCCAGACGAATAGCTCGATGTGCTTCCGTTCCTGCAGGGCCATCAGGGCGATCGCGGTCATGAGCTGTATCTTGAGGACCTTGTTCAGTTGCTCCAAGGATCCCGACGGGTTGATCGCGAACGCGGTGGTGATACACATCCACAACACGAACAGAAACAGCACCACCACCGCTGGTGTCCACGGCATGCGCAACTTGTCGCGTGAGGTGAACAGTGACAGTAGTATTGCCCCCGCAGCTATCGCTGCGACTGGCGCGTCGTGGGCGAAACCGTAGGTCAGCCGGTGCGGGTTCATGATGCTCAGCCAAGTCCATAACAGGACGCCAATCCACGTGTGGCGCAGGGCAAGAGGCAGGACGGCGAGAAGGATCCCGAACAACAGCAGGTCACGCATTGGCATCGCCCCGCTCACTGCCAGGATCCTTGACCTGGCTGACCACGTAGCGGAACTTTCCCGAAGACTCGGCGGCGATGGCCGGCACACGCTCAACACGGATCGCGACGGCATCGCCCAGGCGCGCCTTGAAGTCGCGGACGATCCGCTCCTCGGCCGCAGCGTCGAAGGCCGGTCCGGCAACGATGCGGACGATCGTCAGGTCAAGCGACAGCTGCTCGATCCGGAAACGCTCGACCCCGGGGAGGTCCCGGACCGTGTAAATCAGCGCCAGGCCATGCATCACGGTGCCGTCGCGAGCGACGACGAAGTCGGTCGTCCGCCCCTGAACGTCCTCCAGTACCGGCAGGCCCCGACCACAGGCACAGGGTTTGCTGCCGAGAATGCCGAGATCGCCGGTACGGTAGCGGACAAAGGGGAAATCCCCGGTCGCCATGTGCGTGACGACGATCTCACCGGCTTCGCCCGGCGCAGCGGGCTGTCCGTCGGGGCGCAGCGTCTCGACGATGATGTCCTCGGCACTGATGTGCAGGCTGCCATACGGGCACTCGTGGGCGATGAACCCGGCATCACGGGCGCCATAGCCGTTGGCCACCGGACAGCCAAAGACCTCGCTGATCAGCGCTCGCTGCTCGTCATAAAGCTTCTCGGAGGTGACGAACGCGACGCGGATTCCGAGACCCCGCATGTCCCGTTGCTGCCGCTGCGCGTGGCGTGCGATCAGCGAGAGGCTCGACGGATAGCCAAACAACATTGCCGGGCGGCAACCGGCGATCGTTGCGACGAAACGATCGAGGTTCTCCTGGGACATCTCGAAGGCCGGCAGGAGGGTGCTGCGCAGCAGGCCGTCGCGCAGGCGGCGAACCCGGTCCTGCGCACCGAGCTCGATCGGGCTGCCCCAGACCACCAGTTCGCGGTCACCGATGTCGACCCCCCACCAGCGTGTGGCCCGCCACTTTGCGGCGACGTCGTGGCTCTTGCGCTCCTTGCCCATGAAGAAGATCAGCGGCTCACCCGACGAGCCACCGGTGTTGTAACGCGTCAACGGTCCGTGCCCGGCCGCCTGCAGCCGCTCCAGATTCGCCCTGATCTCGGACTTTCCGAGCAGAGGCAAGGCGCGCAGGGCGTCGGTTGAGCGCACGGCCCCGACATCGAAGCCAACAGCCTGAAAGAGGTCGCGGTAATAGGGCACATCGCGGCCGATCCGTTGCAGGAACTCGCGCAGGCGCCGCAGCTGCTGCTCGCCGAGCTGCTCGGCCGACCACCACTGGCTTGCCTCGAGCCGTTTCCGCCAGGCGACCGAATCATGCCCCTTGAGGCGCTCATGCAGGGGAAAGAACAGTCCCGAACAGAGCGCAGTGTATGGATTCATGCCGCTTCCCTCCCGCTGGCAACCCGGCTGTAGGCGGCCAGCCATCGTGCACGAACCTGCGGCCAGGCATAGTCTGCTGCCTGCTCGAGTCCGGCCTGCCGCAGCGCGGCTGCCAGTTCGGTACTCTGCAAGACGCGCAGCGCCGCACGCGCCATCGCCTGCTCATCACCGACCGCAACCAGCAAGCCGGAAAAGCCGTCCTGCACGAGATCCGGGATGCCGCCCGCATCAGTACTGACGACCGGAACGCCACTGGCGAAGGCCTCGAGAATCGAGTTCGGCATGTTGTCGACGGTGCTCGGGTTGAGCATGCAGTCAGCAGCGGCGTAGACCGCTGGCATGGCCGCGTTGGCGATGCGCCCGGCGAGACGGACGCTGTCCCGCAAGCCAAGTTCGCCCACCAGGGCCTGCAGACGCTCGAGCTCTGGACCACTGCCCGCCACGGTCAACTGCGCCTGCGGAAAGACGGCGCGGATGCGGGCAAAGGCCCGCAGCGCCGTCGGAATGTCGTAGATCTCCTCCAGATTGCGTGTCACCACCAGATGGGGTGCGTCGCCGAACGATCGTTGTGGCACCGGTGCGAAACGCGACAGGTCGATGATGTTGGGGACGACCTCGGCAGTCAGACCGTACTTGGCGAAAACCCGCTGCAGGAAGACCGAGGGCGTGACGCGCAACGAGCCCGCTGCCAGCAGGCGGCGGACGTGCCGCGGAGCACGGGCAAGAAAGCTGTCTGCATTTCCTCCCCGGTAGTTGATGATCACCGGGGTGTCGCGCCAGCGGGCAACGACGATCGCGGGAGCAGCGAAGAGATGCCAGGCCCAGCCGGAGTTGGCCAGGACGTGCACCACCGCAGCCTTGCCGATCGCCCGCCAAAGGTGCAGCAGATAGGGCAGCAGGCGAAATCCGGCGCGCAGCACCGGCAGGCTGCCGATCCAGCGCGGTCGATAAGGCGGGTTGGTGCACACCAGCTCCACGCTCACTCCGTCAGCGCGCAACAGGCGCACCAGTTGTTCGCACTGGTTGGCCATGCCGCCCGATGGCGGCGGCAGCGGGCCGACGACGCAGACCGCCGGCCATTGCTCTCGACCGCCGGACAACGCCATGCTTGCACTCGCCATCCTCAGTTCCCGCCGCCTGTCCCGAACACCTGCCGCCCCGCTACCAGCAGAGCCCCTCGACGACGGCGCCGATCGCCTGCTGGTCGGGCAGCCCGACCAGATCGAGAACGATCTGCTCGGGCCGACAGCACCGCGCCAGGCTGTCGGCGACTTCCTGCCCGCCAAGGCCGAGTACCAGGACTTCCGACTCGGCGATCACCTCCTGCATTTCGGACCGCATCATGTCGCCGATGTGCGGCAGGTGGCGTTCAATGAAGCTGCGGTTGGCACCGAGCAGCCGTGCGAGATGGACCTCCGGATCGTAGATGGCCAGCTGCATCCCCTTGCCGATCAACTGTTCGGCGAGCGTCACCAGCGGACTCTCGCGCAGATCGTCGGTACCGGTCTTGAACGACAGGCCGATGAAGCCGATCTTCCGCCGTCCGAGGGCCAGCAGCTTGCGCAGGGCCAGGTCGAGGTGATCGCGGTTCGACTGCATGATGCCGGCCAGCATCGGGATCTCGACATCGTGCATCTTCGCCAGATAGGTGGTCGCCCGCAGATCCTTCGGCAGGCAGGAGCCGCCAAAGGCGAAACCGGGCCGCAGATAGGCGGTCGAGATGTTGAGCTGGGTATCCTGGCAGACCAGGTTCATGACCTCGAAGGGGTCGACGCCGAGAGCATCGCACAGGCGCGCCGTCTCGTTGGCGAAGGTGATCTTGAGGGCATGGAAATTGTTGCAGCAGTACTTCATCATCTCCGCCGAGCGAACCGAGGTTTCGATGAAGCGACACGGCAGCTTGCCGAACAGCTCGCGCAGCCGATCGATCGGATAGGCGTGGTTGGCTCCGACGACGGTGAACGGCGGCTTGTCATAGTCGCGGATCGACGATCCTTCACGCAGGAACTCGGGCTGGAAGCAGAGGAAAAAGGCCTCGCCGTCCTTCTTGCCCGATTTCGCCTCGATGATCGGGCGCAGGATGTCTTCAACGGTCCCGGGGACCAGCGTCGAACGGAAGACGACGATATGCGGCGTGCTCTTGCCGGCGATGGCGAGGCCCATCTCCTCCGCCAGCCGCAGGATCGCGCCCTGGTCCTGGCTGCCATTGGCTGCCGAAGGCGTGCCGACGCAGACCAGCGAGAGCTCGCTGTCCTGCACCGCGCGCTGGGCATCCGTGGTCACCGAGACACGGCCACTGCTCGCGGCGAGCGCCATCAGATCGACCATGCCCTCCTCGACCACCGGCGTCTTGCCGGCAACGATCAGATCAAGCTTGCTGGCATCGATGTCGACTCCGATCACCTCGTGGCCGTCGCGCGAGAGACAGGCAAGCGATACCGCGCCCACGTAACCGAGACCGAAGATGCTGATTTTCATGCGCTTTTTCCTTTGCTGTGCGAGAAGTCCGTGAGGCAGCGCTCGATGATCCCGTCGAGCCGTGCCATCGAATGCGACCAGGCGTGGTTGCTGAGCATCCGCTGCCGACCAGCGACGGCCAGTCTCCGCCTTTCGGCCGGGTTTTGCAGCACCCCCAGAATGGCCTCAGAATATTCCTCGGGCGTGTCGGCAACAAGGAAATGCGTCACGGGCTCGGCGTCCACACCGCCCGCAGCAACCCGGCTGGTGACCACCGGTACACCCATCGCCATCGCCTCGAGGATCTTGTTCTGCGTGCCGCGAGCGATGTTCAGTGGTGCGACCATCAGCGCCGACTGCCGGACGAATGGACGCACGTCGGGCACCGAACCGGTGACGGTGACGCCCGGCAAATCGCCCAGGCGGCGCATTTCGGGCGACGGGTCGGCACCGATGATCAACAGCTTGAGTAGCGGCCGACGTGCCCGCAGCCGCGGCCAAATCTGCGCGCAGAAGCGCGCCATGCACTCCTGGTTGGGATAGTAGTCCATGCGGCCGATGAAGCTCAGGGTTTCCGGATCATGGTCGTCCGCTGCCGGTGAGAAGAAGTCGGCATCGACACCGTTGGGAAACCAGTCCGTCGCCACGCCCGTACGGTAGTCCTCGAGCGTCTGCCATTCGGCGCGCGTCGTCGCCGTGCACAGATCGAAGAGCCTGGCCAGACGCTTCTCGGCGGCAAGCACCTTGTTGCCTTCGAGACGATAGCCGAGCGACAGCGGAAAGGGCTTGTAGTTGGCATACTCAAGCCACTTCTGCGAGTCCATGTCGCCGAAGTCGAGTATCTTCGGCACCGTCCGCACGCGCTCGACGTACTGTGCGACCGACGAGCAGTGCACGAAGATCAGGTCCCATTTTTCCGTCTGCAGCAGGCGATCGACCTGCCGCTGCAGCGAGGGCGAATGAAAATAACCCATCGACGAAGGCGTCGTCAGCGGCAGACGCGCGACCATGCGCAGTGTCTGTACGGGCTCGGACACGAGCCCCATCGCGAAGCGTTCGCAATGGGCGGCAATCCCCTGCCCTTCCGCAGCCTCCGCCGCAGAGCGGGCGAGCGAACAGACGGTGACCCGGTGCCCGCTGGCCGAGAGATGGCGAATCATGTTGAATGGGCGGATCTTGCCTCCGCGCTTCGGGGGAAAGGGAAAGCGGTGACAGATGTAAAGAATGTTCATGCCACGTAGCTCCTGAGTTCTTCCGCAACATCGGCCGGGTCACGCCGGTCGAGGTAGACGCGGCTCCACACCTCGAGGTTGAGCAGCGCCAGCAGGATATCGGTGCCATCGATCCGGTTGGCGTCGTGGTCGGCGATCAGCCTTGCCACCAGCGAGGAATGAAACAGGCCGCGCGCATCGACCACGGCCGGGGCGAGCAGACGGCGCAGGAGCGGCGCCAGCTCACGCTTCAGCCAAGCACCCATCGGCGTACCGAAACCGCGCTTCTGGCGATTGAGGATCTCGTCGGGCAACAGGTCCGTCAGGGCCAGTTTCAGCAGGCTTTTCAGCTGTCCGTCGCGCAGTTTGACCGAAGCAGGGATCGATGCCGCCAGTTCGACGAGCTGGTGATCCAGCAACGGCACCCGGCACTCGAGCGAAACCGCCATGCTCATCTTGTCGGTCAACAGCAGCAGATCGTCCGGCAACTGCGTTTCCGCATCGACGGCAAACATGCGGTTGAGCTCGTCGTCATTGCCGGCCGCAGCGAAGGCGCGCGTCAGCGGATCCGAGGCTTGGCCGGGGGGCTGGATCAAGAGCGCGGCGACAGCCTGCCGGTCGAGAACCTGCAGGTAGCTGCGATAGCGCTCGTCGGCACTCATCCCGGCCGAGGCGATGAAACCCTTTGCCAACCGCAGCCGGTTGAGCAGTCCGGCGTGCCGGTCTGCGGGCAGGCGTGCAGCGACCAGACTCGCCAGGCTGCGCAGCCATGCCGGGAAGTTGCGATAGCGCCTGGCATAATGCCCGCCGAGGTAGCGCCGGTAGCCGCCGAACAGTTCGTCGCCGCCGACGCCGGACAGGATCACCTTGACATCCTCGCGCGCGAACTCGGAGACGAGGAAGGTGGTGATGAAGGCGGTATCGGACAATGGTTCGTCCATGTGCCACAGGAGCTTCGGCAGCAGCGAAACCACATCCGGGCGGACAAGGATCTCGCGGTGCTCGGTGGCAAAGAGTTCGGCCACCCGGCGGGCATAGGGGAGCTCGTTGTACAGTGCCTCGGCCTCGCCGCCGGCAAAACCGATGGCGTAGGTCCGGATCGGCTGCTCGGAATGGCGGGCCATCAGGCCAACGACGGCGCTCGAATCGACACCCCCCGAAAGGAAAGCGCCGATCGGCACGTCGCTGACCATCTGCATCCGCACCGACTCGTCGAGTTGCAGCCGCACGCGGTCGCACCATTCGCTTTCGGATACGCCCGGAGCACAGCGGTCGGGCAGGCGCCAATAGCGCCACTCGCGCACCTGACCCGCCTCGACCGCCAACAGCGTCGCCGGCGGCAGCTTGCGGATGCCTTTGAAGATGCAGCCGGGCGCAGCAACGTAACCGAGGTGCAGGTAGTCGGCCAGCACGCCGCGATCGAGTTCGGCGCTGATCCCGGGCAACGCCAGCAGGGCCTTGGCTTCGCTGGCAAAAGCCAGCCGCTGCCAGTCGTGCAGGACATACAGGGGCTTCACGCCGAGTCGGTCACGCCCGATCAACAGCCGGTGCCGACGCGCATCCCAGAGGGCGAAGTCAAACATCCCGTTCAGCCGCTGGATGAACGCGTCACCCTCGTCGTCATAAAGGTGTATGAGCACTTCGCAGTCGGAGCCGGTCTTGAAGTGGTACCCCTTGTCCTGCAACTCGCGACGCAGTTCGCGGTAGTTGTAGATCTCGCCGTTGCATACCAGCCACAGGCTGCCGTCCGCGTTCGACAGCGGCTGATGGCCACCGGCAAGGTCGATGATCGAGAGGCGACGCATGGCGATGCCGCAGGGCCCATCGAGATGGCTGCCTTCATCGTCGGGACCGCGATGCCGGGTACGCTCACCCATGGCGGAGAGAATCCCGGGCTCAACGCTCAGCCCGTCGAATCGATAGATGCCGTGAATGCCACACACGATGGAACCTCGCGCTCAAATGGATGGGCTGCGGCCATGGCCGGCCAGAGCCCGCCGGTAGACCTCGCGATAACGCGCCACGCTGGTCACCCAGGTTCGCTCGACCTCGACGAAACGGCGCGCCTGCTGGCGGATTTCCGGCCACCGCTGGCGCCCGGTGAGCAGTTCGTCGATGGCCGCTGCCAGAGAACCGGCATCACCGGCACGAAAGAGGAAGCCCGTCTCGCCGTGCCGGATCAGCTCACGGTGACCGCCAACGTCGGAGGCAACCAGCATCCGCCCCTGCGCCATCGCCTCGAGTGGTTTCAGCGGCGTTACCAGTTCGGTCAGCCGGATCGGCAGGCGCGGATAAGCCAGGACGTCGATCAAACCATAGTAGCGTTGCACGTCCGCATGCGGCACGCGACCCGTGAAGATGACGTGCTGCGCGATGCCGGCCGCCGTCGCCTGCGCCCTCAGGCTGCTTTCCTGTGGTCCGCCACCAACCAGCAGCACGCGCAATTGCGGATGGCGGGGCAGCAGCTGGCGTGCGGCTTCGAGGAGCAGGTCGAGCCCTTCATAGCCGTAGAACGAACCAGCGAAACCCACGACCGTCGCACCATCGAGCCCGAGCGAACGCCGCAAACCGGCATCCGCTTCTGCGTCGAGGCGAAACAGGTCCACATCGACCGCGTTCGGGATCACCGTGATGCGCTCGGGCGCGACGCCGCGGACCGCGATGTCCGCGTGCAGTCCCTGACAGATCGTCGTCACCTGGTCGGCCTGACGCAACGCAAAGCTCTCCAGCGCCCGCGAGACGCGGTAGCGCACGGTACCTGCACGCGTCGTCCCGTGGTCAACCGCCGCATCCTCCCAAGAGGCGCGCATTTCGTAGACCACCGGCAAGCGCTGGCGGCGCCCGACCCACAGGCTGGGCAAGGCGTTCAGCACCGGCGAGTGGGCGTGGATCAGATCCGGCTCGGTGGCACGCACCACTTGCTGCAGGCGCGCCGCAGTCAGCCGCATCTGCCGCAGCAGGCCGCAGCCCGGCGCACTCGGCGTGCGGTGAAACAGCCAGCCGTCGACCTCCTCGCAGAGGGAATCGCTGGCGCCTTGCTTGGGCGTCGTCAGATGCACCGTCTGCCAACCGAGTGCTTGCTGCTCGCGCAGGATGGCCAGCGTGCGAAAACTGTAGCCGCTGTGCAGCGGCAACGAGTGATCGAGGACGTGCAGGATACGCAGGCTCATCGCGATGCGTCGACCACAGAGACCAGAGCCGGATGCTCGGCCGGCGCGTCCATGACGTTGCGCAGAAAAGCTTCGAACATGAGTATCGTCCACAGGGGCGCACTGTGGTCTCTTGCCCCCGACTGGTGCGCGTCGATCAGATGGCGCAGGTAGACGGGGTTGAACCAGCCGGTGGCCGCCAGACGCGGACCGAGCACGGCCTGCTGCACACGTTCCCGCAGCGGGCCGCGAAACCAGCGCGCGAGCGGCACGGCGAAACCCATCTTGGGGCGGAACAGGATGTCCTGCGGCAGGCGATGCTTCATGGCTTCCTTCAGCAGGAATTTCCCCTCCTGACCGCGTACCTTCAGCGAAGAGGGCAGAGTCGCCATCCACTCGACCAGTTCGTGATCCATGAGCGGCTCGCGGACCTCCAGCGAATGCGCCATGCTGGCACGGTCCACCTTGGTGTTGATGTCGCCGACGAGGTAGGTCTTGAGATCAAGGTACTGGATCAGTGCCAGAGGATCTTCGGTATCGGCGCGCTCGGCATGCCGGCGAAAGACCTCCTGCGCACTGTAGCCGCCAGCCTCGCGGCGGAAGCGATCGGTAAACAGCTCGCGGCGCATCGGATCACGCAGGATCGACATGGCGTGGAAATAGCCGCCGACGGTCGTTCTCGCCATGCCCTCGAAGGTCGTCTTGGCGCGGAACATGCGGGGTGCCCAGTCGGCCTTCGGGTAGGCTCTCCCGAGGAGGCCGAAGAGCGGCCGCCGTACCCCATACGGCAACGCCGTGCGCAGACGCTCTTCCATCAGGTGCAGACGGTAGCGGCGATAGCCGCCGAAGGTCTCGTCGCCGCCGTCGCCGGAAAGCGCCACCGTCACATGCTGGCGCGCCAACTGGCAAACGCGGTAGGTGGGAATCGCGGAGCTGTCGGCATACGGCTCGTCGTACAGCCGGGCCAGCGTATCGATCAGATCGAAGTCGTCGCTGGCGACGAGGTCACAGTGATGATTGGTCCGGTAGCGGTCGGCAACCTTTTGCGCGAAGGCGGCCTCGTTGAAGGCGGGATCATCGAAGGCGATCGAGCAGGTGTTCACCGGTGCCGACGACAGACCCGCCATCAGGGCGACAACGGCGCTCGAATCGACCCCTCCGGAGAGAAAGGCACCGAGTGGCACTTCGGCGATCATGCGCAGGCGAATCGACTCGCCAAGCCGCTCGTCGAGCTGCGCACAGGCATCAGCCAACGAGATGCGGCTGTCGAGACTGAAGCGCACGTCCCAGTACTCCTTCGGCTCGGCCAGCGGCATTCCCCGGCGCAGGGTCAGCGTGTGCGCCGGC
This sequence comes from Accumulibacter sp., assembly GCA_016788495.1. Taxonomy (GTDB): domain Bacteria; phylum Pseudomonadota; class Gammaproteobacteria; order Burkholderiales; family Rhodocyclaceae; genus Accumulibacter. Next base: position 12,441 of record JAEUOM010000033.1, read on the forward strand.
GGCAGCTTCCTCGCCTGGCTGAAGATCGTTCGCGGCTCGGCAACGTAACCCAGGGCGAAGTATTCCTCGACCGCCAGCGGGTCGATGTCGCGCGCCAGGCCGCCATGCGCCAGCAGGGACTTGAGTTCGGAGCCGAAGAGGAAGGTTCCGTCGGGCAGGAGGGCATAGTACAGCGGTTTGACCGCCAGTCGGTCGCGCGCCAGAAAGAGCGTCTGGCGGTTGCGATCCCAGAGTGCGAAGGCGAACATGCCGCGAAAGCGACGCACGCAATCCTCGCCCCAGGACTCCCAGGCGTGCACGATGACCTCGGTGTCGCTGCGTGTATGAAAGCGGTGACCGAGCGCCAGCAGTTCCGGAATCAACTCCTGGTAGTTGTAGATCTCGCCATTGAACACCACACAGACGCTCTGGTCCTCGTTGTAGAGTGGCTGCTGCCCGGTGGACAGGTCGATGATCGACAGCCGCCGGTGACCGAGTCCGAGCCCGGGCTCGATGTGCAGGCCGCCCTCATCCGGACCGCGATGGTGCTGCGATTCGTTCATCCGGGCAAGCACCACACGATCAACTTCGCGCTGGCTACGGGTATCGAAGATTCCGGTAATGCCGCACATATCAAATATTCATCTTCTGGTGGTGGAAAAGGAAAGCGCCTGCCCGCAATTCGCCTGCGGCGACGACAATGGTCGGCAGTACAGCCTCAACCGCCTTCGGCGCGCCCCGCACCGCAGCTCGACCGACGACTGGCAAGCGCCACGGGAACCTGTCGGTGCCGATCACAGAACTCCTCGTAGACCGACTGGTAATTCGCCAGCATGGTCGCCAGGCTGAAGCGGGCGACGGCAATCTCCCTCGCGGCACTCCCGTGCTGTTGGCGCAGGCGTGGATCCGCGAGATACAGCCGCAGCAGGTCGCTCAGTCCGGCAACGTCTCGCGGTTGAAAAAGGTGCCCGCTGAGCTCATTGGCTACCAGTTCGACGTTGCCGCCCGTCTGCGTCGCAAGCAGCGGTAACCCCGTGGCCATTGCTTCCAGGAGCGTGTTCGAAATCCCCTCGGCAAGCGACGGCAGGACGAAGAGGTCGAACGCCTGCAACAGCTCGCTGACGTTGCTGACCGCACCCGGGAACCACGTCAGTGACGAGACACCGAGCTCGGCGGCCAGTCTGCGCAGTGATTCGCGCAACGGCCCGTCGCCGACGATCACCAGCCGTGCACGCGAGGCGGCCGCGTCGCCGTCCCGGCTCACGCGCGCGAAGGCGCGGAGCAGCGTGGCCTGGTCCTTGACAGCCTGCAGCCGTCCCACCGTTCCGATGAGCACGCTGCCAGGAACGGCGAAGCCTGCCGGCAGCGACTGCCAGCGCTCGGCATGGGTGGCCGGAGCGTAGCGCACGGTATCGACACCATTGATGATCTGGGTGACCCGGCGCGACGAAATCCCGACACGCTCGACGAGGTAATTCCTGAGCTCGGCCGAAACCGTGATGTAGCGGTCGACCAACGGCGCGTGCAGACGGCGCAGCAGCACCGGCTTGACCCGTCTCCCGGCAAGATCATCGACATCCCAGCCGTGCTCGCCATGGATGCAACACGGCACGCCTGCCAGCTTGGCCGGCAGCAGTGCATCGAGCCCGGACTGGTTGCGTGAATGAACGATCGTCGGCTGCAGTTGGCGGCACAGACGGAACAGCTCCCGCCGCAGCCGCCAGACCCCGGTGCGGGAGCGATTCAGCGCAAACACCGGCGTGTCGGACCGCGTCAGGCGGCAGCGGAAATCGGAAAAGTCCTCGACACATGCAACGGCGTGGCGGAACCGATTCTCGGGAAGATGGTTGATCAGGTTGACCAGACCGTTCTCCAAGCCGCCGGTAGCGAGATGATGGATTACGTGCAGGATCAGGGGCCGTGTTTCGGGCTTCATGTCACCCCCGCGCACCGCACCGGCTGTCTTGCGCGCAGCGGCAGTTGCTGATGACCAAGCGTCTCTGATTGTCCATAGCTCCAGTCGATATCCCCAATGATGCGGCCGCGGCGGATGGCCAGGAACCCGTGCCGTCGCCCATTCCGTAGCGAGCTGCCCGGGACGTGCCGGCAGCAGTCAACGTCGCCGCCTTGCCTGCGCGTGATTGCCGTTTCCCGGCAGGCCCTCATCCCCTTGCAGGCTGGCAGCCAGTCGCGCGGGTCGTGACCGCCAGCCAAGTCCGCCAATGATCGCCCCTGGTGCCATCAGGTGCCGTGCCATTGTTCACGATCGACAGCGGGCAGCACCCCGTTGCAGCCGCTCAGCGCCGGTCTGCAGTCTGCCGCAATGCGTTCCCGATCGCCTCTCCGGCCGCTGCCGCGAAGCTGGCGAGTGTCGCATCGGCTTCCCCAGGTCCGTCCTGCTGCGCAAACAGGATCACTACGGCGGAGTCGTCCCCCTGCCCAGTGAGGCGCGACAACGCCGTGTAG
>JAEUOM010000221.1 GCA_016788495.1 Accumulibacter sp.
CAAGGCGTGGGCCGATGCTTCCGAGACGATCAAGAAGATCCGCTATCCGATGATCGGCGACCCGACCGGCAACATCACCCGCAACTTCGACGTCATGATCGAGGAAGAGGGCCTGGCGCTGCGCGGCACCTTCGTCGTCAACCCGGAGGGCGTCATCAAGGTCTGCGAAATCCACGATCTCGGCATCGGCCGCGACGCCAAGGAGCTGCTGCGCAAGGTACAGGCCGCGCAATACGTCGCCAGCCACCCGGGTGAGGTCTGCCCGGCCAAGTGGACTCCGGGTGAGGCCACCCTGGCACCGTCGCTGGACCTCGTCGGCAAGATCTAGCCACCGCTGCACGCCTGCTGCCGGGCCCGCAGTCCGGCAGCACCCTCGGGTGCCAGCGCAAAGGGGCCGTGAAGCACAGCTTGGCGGCCCCTTTTCCATGCCACTCGTCAATGGAGAAACACTCATGCTCGACAGCAACATCAGGAACCAGTTGCGCGCCTACCTGGAGAAGATCCAGCAGCCGATCGAACTCGTCACTTCGCTCGACGACAGCCCCCAGGCGCGCGAGATGCTCGCGCTGGTGCAGGAAATCGCCGAACTGTCGGCCAAGGTCAGCGTCCGCCAGGATGGCGATGCCGCGCGTCGGCCGTCGTTCGCCGTCGCCCGCGTCGGTGAGGCGGCGCGCATCAGTTTTGCCGGCATCCCGATGGGGCACGAGTTCACCTCGCTGATCCTCGCCCTGTTGCAGACCGGCGGCCATCCGCCGAAGGCCGAGGCGAGCGTGCTCGACGAGATCCGCGCGATCCCCGGCAGCTTCCACTTCGAGACCTTCATCTCGCTCTCCTGCCACAACTGTCCGGATGTCGTGCAGGCGCTGAACCTGATGTCGGTGATCAACCCCGGCATCAGCCACCAGATGATCGATGGCGCGCTGTTCCAGGCAGAAGTCAGCGAGCGGCAGATCATGGGCGTGCCCACCGTCCTGCTCAACGGCGAGCACTTCGGGCAGGGACGGATGACGCTCGAGGAGATCGTCGGCAGGATCGATGTCGGTGCAGCGCAGCGCGAGGCGGAGAAGGTCTCGGCGCGTGCCCCCTTCGATGTCCTCATCGTCGGCGGCGGACCGGCCGGTGCCGCGGCCGCGATCTACGCCGCGCGCAAGGGCGTGCGTACCGGCGTCGTCAGCGAGCGTTTCGGCGGCCAGGTGCTCGATACGCTGGCGATCGAGAACTTCATTTCGGTCAAGGAGACCGACGGTCCGAAGCTCGCTGCCGGGCTCGAGGAGCATGTGCGCGAGTACGAGGTCGACATCATGAACCTGCAGCGTGCCGAGGCGCTGATCGCCGCCGGCGACGACGGTCTCGCCGAGGTACGCCTGGCCAGCGGCGCCAGCCTGCGCAGCCGGACGGTGATCATCGCCACCGGCGCCCGCTGGCGCGAGATGAACGTCCCCGGCGAGAAGCAGTACCGCGGCCATGGCGTCGCCTACTGCCCGCACTGCGACGGGCCGCTGTTCAAGGGCAAGCGGGTGGCCGTCATCGGCGGCGGCAACTCGGGAGTCGAGGCGGCGATCGACCTCGCCGGTGTCGTCGGCCATGTCACCCTGCTCGAGTTCGAAGCCAGCCTGCGCGCCGACGCGGTGCTGCAGAAAAAGCTGTTCAGCCTGCCCAATGTCAAGGTGATCACGCAGGCGCTGACCACCGAGGTCACTGGCGACGGGCAGAAGGTCAATGGCCTCCTCTACACCGATCGGGCCAGCGGCGAGTCGCAACGCATCGACCTCGAGGGCGTCTTCGTGCAGATCGGCCTGCTGCCGAACAGCGACTGGCTGAAGGGGACGCTGGCCCTCTCGCGGCACGGCGAGATCGAGATCGACGCGCGCACGCAGACCTCGCTGCCCGGCGTCTTTGCCGCCGGCGACGTGACCACCGTGCCCTACAAGCAGATCGTCATCGCCATGGGCGAAGGCTCGAAAGCCGCGCTGAGCGCCTTCGATCACCTGATCCGCAGTTCGGTCTCCTGAAGACTGGGGCGTCCCGGCAGGTGCCGGGACGCCCCGGCCGGGTTTTTGGCGTCGCCCGCCGCCGCGGCCACCTGCTGCGGCAAGGCCAGGCATCAGCCGAAGAGGATGACCTTCAGCTTCTCGTACGGGTTGAGCCCGGACCACCAGCGGATGCCGTTGTCGCGCAGCCGGTGGCCGGCGGGTGTCAGGTTGAGTGTGTGGGCGCCAAACTCGGTGCGCCCGGTCTTGACGATGAAGTTTCCCCGCATCAGGTACTGCGCGATGCCCGGCTGCACCTGCTGTCCGCCGACGGTCCAGCGCGTGCCATAGCCGTCTTCCGCTCCGGGAAGCATCAGCATCGGCTCGCGCTGGTGCATGCAACGCAGCACCATCAGCGTCTCGTAGCGGGCCGGGATTTCGCTTGTCTCGTGTGGGTTCATCACGCTGTCGATTATCCACTACCCGGGCGTGGAAGTTGCGACCAGCCGCTGTCGCGCGACTTCAATGAGCGGCTGCGCGGGGTTGCCCGGACGCAATCGTGCCCGATGAGCCGATCCGCAGTTGCCCGCCGGCTACCGCCCACCCCCCTGCGGCGCCAGGTTGCGCTGGATCAGGGCGAAGAAGCGGTCGTAGAACGGGCCGGCGGGGATCGTCTCGCTGGCGACCTTGACCAGCGAATCCTCGTTCGCGCCGAGCGGGATCGACAGCGAGCCGATGGCGGCGACGCCGACGCTGGCCGAGTTCGGGTTCTTCTTCAGCGTGTAGCGGTCCTCGATGGCGCTGACGTAGACCGTCGCCAGCCCGTCGTGTCCGGGCTCCGCGGTGCACACGACGTTGAAGACGATCTGCACATGCACCTCGCCCTGTGGCTGGAAGTGCTTGCTGGCGCTGACCGCATCCGGCTTCACCGCGGTCAGCAGGTAGCCCTGGCTGAGCAGCGCGCGCCGGGCCGCTTCGCAGCTCGCTTCGGCGCTGGCGTCGAAGAGGCGCGAGAAGGTCTCGTCGGCGGCGAAATCCTCGCTCTGGTAGACGGCGACGCCACGCGACGTGCCACCGCAGGCTGCGAGCCCGCTGGCGAGCAGTGCCGCCAGCAGCAGGCCGCGGGCGCCGCGGCGCAACGCCCACGGCTGGCGCTGCGCGTGTGGCTGCCGCGAGGAGGGGCGCATGCTGCCGGCTGCCCTGCCGCTGCGGCTCAGTGGGCCTCGTCCCAGTTGGCGCCGACGCCGATGTCGACGACCAGCGGCACGCGCAGCGCGGCGACCTCGCTCATCAGCCGCGGCAGCTCGCCGCGCACGCGCGGCAGTTCGTCCGCAGGCACTTCGAGGACGAGTTCGTCATGCACCTGCAGCAGCAGGCGGGTGCGCAGGTTTTCGCTGTCGAGCCAGCCCTGGACGGCGATCATCGCCGACTTGATCAGGTCGGCGGCGGTGCCCTGCATCGGCGCGTTGATCGCCGCACGTTCGGCGCCCTGGCGGCGGCCGGCCTGGCTTGAGCGGATCTCGGGCAGCCACAGCCGGCGACCGAAGACGGTCTCGACGTAACCCTGCCGCTTCGCCGCCGCGCGCGTCTCTTCCATGTAGGCGGCGACGCCCGGGTAGCGGGCGAAGTAGCGGTCAATGTACGATTGCGCCGCGCCGCGCTCGAGGTCGAGCTGGCGCGCCAGGCCGAAGGCGCTCATGCCGTAGATGAGGCCGAAGTTGATCACCTTGGCGACGCGCCGCTGGTCGGCGCCGACTTCACCAGGTGCGACGCCGAAGATCTCGCTCGCGGTCGCCCGGTGTACGTCTTCGCCGGCGGCGAAGGCGGCGAGCAGCCGCGCGTCCTGCGACAGGTGCGCCATGATGCGCAGCTCGACCTGCGAATAGTCGGCGGAGAGCAGGTGGCTGCCGGGCGGGGCGACGAAGGCGGCGCGGATGCGGCGGCCCTCGGCGGTGCGCACCGGGATGTTCTGCAGGTTGGGGTCGCTCGAGGCGAGACGGCCGGTGACCGCCACCGCCTGCGCGTAGCTGGTGTGCACGCGGCCGGTGGTGGCGTTGATCATCTTCGGCAGCTTGTCGGTGTAGGTGCCCTTGAGCTTGGCGAGCTGCCGCGTTTCGAGCAGGATCTT
>JAEUOM010000046.1 GCA_016788495.1 Accumulibacter sp.
GCGGCGAGCAGGCTCTCGGCAAGCGAGGTCTTGCCGGCAGCACCATGGCCGACGAGAGCGACGGTGCGAAGGTTACTGGTGGCGGTCTGGCCCATTCATCATCTCCCATTGATAGTCGAACGCGTCTCGCAACTCCGAGAAGAGCCCCATGGCACCCGGGTTGCGGGTCTTGTCGGACATTCTACCGCGGCCACGTTCGCAACGCGCGCTCGTCATCGCGGTACGCGCGGCGTCTGCGTCAGCGCAGTTCGCTTCGTCGCCCATCGCCGGTGAGCGTCCCGGTCCCACGCTGGTGGCAGCCGACGGCGCCCCCGATGACAGGGGGAAATCTGTCGTGTTTTTGCTGCAACAGACGCTGCTGAGGCCCCCAGGCCCGACAATGCGGCGACATCCGGTTGGCGCAGACGCCACGCCTCGGCTACATTTGCAGGCCCAAGCAACCACAGACGAAGCGTCAGGAGGCACGATGGAAAACGATCAGCGACAGGCGGATCTGCGCGAGGCAGCCCTCGAGTATCACCGCTGCCCGACTCCCGGCAAGATCGCGGTGCAGCCGACCAAGGGGCTGAGCAATCAGATCGATCTCGCGCTCGCCTACTCGCCCGGAGTCGCCCACGCGTGCCACGCCATCGTCGAGGATGCCGACGCGTCGAGCCTGTACACCTCGCGCGCCAATCTCGTCGGCGTCATCACCAACGGTAGCGCCGTGCTCGGACTGGGCAACATTGGCCCGCTGGCCGCGAAACCGGTGATGGAAGGCAAGGGCTGCCTGTTCAAGAAGTTTGCCGGCATTGATGTCTTTGACATCGAACTTGCGGAAAATGACCCGGACCGCCTGATCGACATGATCGCCGCCATGGAGCCCACCCTCGGTGGCATCAACCTGGAAGACATCAAGGCACCGGAGTGCTTCTACATCGAGTCCAGACTCAAGGAGCGCATGTCGATCCCGGTCTTCCACGACGACCAGCATGGCACCGCGATCATCTCGGCGGCAGCGATTCTCAACGCACTCAAGATCACCGGCAAGCAGGCAGCGGCGGTGAAGGTCGTCTGTTCGGGTGCCGGCGCGGCGGCGATCTCCTGCCTCAACCTGTGGTGTGACCTCGGCGTGCGGCGCGAGAACATCCTCGTCTGCGACTCGAAGGGGGTGATCTACGTCGGGCGTGAGGCGGACATGGAACCGACCAAGGCACGCTATGCCCGCGACACCGCGGCGCGCACCCTCGCCGATGCGATCGACGGCGCCGACGTGTTCCTCGGGCTTTCGGCTGCCGGACTTCTGCAGCCAGAGATGCTCGCGCGCATGGCGGCGCACCCGATCGTCTTCGCGCTGGCGAACCCGACCCCGGAAATCATGCCTGAACTCGCGCGCGAGGTGCGCGCGGACGTGATCATCGCCACCGGTCGTTCGGACTACCCCAACCAAGTAAACAATGTCCTGTGTTTCCCCTTCATCTTCCGCGGCGCACTCGATGTCGGCGCACGCGGCATCAACGAGCAGATGAAGATGGCCTGCGTCAGGGCACTGGCAGAAATGGCTCAACAGGAAGTCAGCGATGAAGTGGCGATGGCCTACCCCGGCGAGCTGCTCACTTTCGGTCCCGACTATCTGATTCCCAAGCCCTTCGATCCACGACTGATCACCACCATCGCACCGGCGGTGGCGCAGGCGGCCATGACTACCGGCATGGCCAGCCGCCCAATTGCCGACTTCACGGCCTATCGTGAAAAGCTCCGCGAGTTCGTGTACCAGACCGGTGTCGGCATGCGTGCCATATTCTCTGCGGCCAGACGCGGACGCAAGACGCGCATCGTCTATCCCGATGGTGAGGACGAGCGCATGCTGCGTGCCACGCAGACGATTCTCAACGAGGGTCTGACCAGGCCGATTCTCATCGGCCGCCCGGACGTGATCGCCGCGCGTCTGCAGCGCATCGGATCCAGGCTGCGCATCGGCTCGCAGCTCGAGGTGGTCGATCCCAACAGCGACACGCGCTACCGCGACTGCTGGACGGCCTACCATGAGTTGCGCAAGCGACACGGGGTGACGATCGATATCGCGAAATCCCGCCTGCGCAATGACAACACCATCATCGGCGCCATGCTGGTGCGCCTGGGCCACGCTGACGGGATGATTTGCGGGCTTTCCGGACGCTTTGCGCACCATCTGCGACAGGTCGACGAGATCATCGGCAAGGCGCCGGGGTGCACGACCATGGCTGCGATGACGCATGTACTGCTGCCCGGCCGCGCGCTCTTCCTCTGCGACACGCATGTAAACGAGGACCCCGACGCGCAGCAGCTGGCCGAGATCACGCTGATGGCGGTCGATGCCGTGCGCCGTTTCAAGATCCGGCCGAAAGTGGCTTTGCTGTCGCATTCGAACTTCGGGTCGTCGCAAACTGCTGCCGCGCGCAAGGTCGCCGAAGCACTGACGCTCGTTCGTGCCCGCGCGCCCGAACTGGAGATCGACGGCGAGATGCACGGCGAGAGTGCGCTCAGCGAAGCGATTCGCAAACAATCCGACCCACAGTCGCCACTGACCGGCGAAGCGAACCTCTTGGTCATGCCCAACCTCGATTCGGCCAACATCTCCTACAATCTGCTCAAGATGACCGGTGGCGATGGCATGTCCGTCGGCCCGATCCTCCTTGGCGCTGCCCGCCCGGTGCACCTGCTGGCCCCGACTTCGAGCGTGCGGCGGGTGGTTGACATGACCGCACTCGTGGTGGTCGACGCAGCGAGCAAGTAGCGCGGCCGGCGCGCACTGGGCGCGAAGCGCTGTCGCAGAAGTTCGTCGCCGGCAGGCTGGGGATCCGATCCGGTGCCTGCCGGACCAGCATGAGGTGGCGCGCCACCCGATCACGACCTTTACAAATGCCTTCCGCCAATGCATCATCGGGCGAGGCTCTTGCTGGAGTCGGAGTGTGATGGTCCACAACGCGTTGCAGGGTCCGATCGCAAACAACAATGGCAGCCAATCCGCAACAATCACCGCTTAGCGGCTTCGCCCGTGCGCTGGTACAAGCCGGCCGACTCAAGGAATCCGAGGCGGAAGCCATGCTTGCCCAAGCGGCTTCGCGAAAGACGACGCTGATCGAAGAGGTCGTTGCCGCGAAAAAGGCGAGCTTCATCGAGTTGGCGCGCTTTGCCGCCGACAAGTTCGGCTATCCGCTGCTCGATCTGGCTGCATTCGACGACGCACACATCCAGAAGAACGCGATCGACCGCAAGCTGATCGCGACCCATCGCGTCGTTCCTCTGCACAAGCGGGGCAACCGTCTCGCCGTCGCCATTGCGGATCCGACCAATCTGCGCGCACTCGACGAGATCCGCTTTCAGACCGGACTGGTGGTGGATCCCGTCGTCGTCGAGGAGAACAAGCTCGCACCCCTCGTCACCCGGCTGTCCGAGTCGACCGAAGATACCCTGCGCAGCCTGGCCAGCGAGGACATCAACCTCGAGTTCACCGACGAGCAGGCCACCGACAAGGCAGAGGACGCGGCAGCGCTCGAAGTCGACGACGCGCCGGTCGTTCGCTTCATCCAGAAGATGCTCCTCGACGCGATCGGCGAGGGTGCCTCGGACATCCATTTCGAGCCCTATGAGAAGAGCTATCGCATCCGCTTCCGGACTGACGGCGTGCTGCGCGAGGTGGCAGCTCCACCATTGGTCATCAAGGAAAAGATCGCATCGCGGATCAAGGTGATTTCGCGCCTCAACATCGCCGAGAAGCGGGTTCCCCAGGACGGACGCATGCGCCTCGTCCTGTCGAAGAGTCGGGCGGTCGATTTCCGCGTCAGTACCCTGCCGACGATGTATGGCGAGAAGATCGTCCTCAGGATCCTCGACCCCGCCTCGGCAACCCTGGGAATTGAAGCCCTCGGCTATGAGGAACACCAGAAGGCCATACTGCTCGAGGCAATCCATCGTCCCTACGGCATGATCCTGGTGACTGGCCCCACCGGTTCCGGCAAGACGGTTTCTCTGTACACCTGCCTCAACATCCTCAATCGACCCGGCGTCAATATCGCGACCGCTGAGGATCCTGCCGAGATCCCCCTGCTCGGGATCAACCAGGTCAATGTCGACGAGAAAGCGGGGCTCACCTTCCCGATCGCCCTGAGGGCCTTTCTTCGCCAGGATCCGGACATCATCATGGTCGGTGAAATCCGCGACATCGAGACCGCCGAGATCGCCATCAAGGCGGCACAGACCGGCCATATGGTGCTGTCGACCCTGCACACCAACGATGCCCCAGCGACTCTGACGCGCCTGATGAACATGGGAATCCCGACCTTCAATCTGGCCTCGAGCATTCTGCTGATCACCGCCCAGCGACTGGTCCGGCGCCTCTGCACCTGCAAGAGGGAGCTCGCGACGCCCGTCGAGACACTGCTCAACGCAGGTTTCGACGAAGGCGACCTGGATGGCACATGGACGCTCTATGGTCCGGGCGAGTGTGACCGCTGCAAGGGAACCGGCTACAAGGGACGAGTCGGCCTCTACGAGGTGATGCCGGTCACCGATGCGATCCAGCGCATCATCATGGCGAACGGCACCGAACGTGATATCGCGCAGCAGGCGCGCGAAGAGGGCGTGATCGATCTTCGCCGTGCCGGCTTGCTGAAAGTGAAGCAAGGGCTGACCTCTCTCGACGAGGTTCTCGGCAGCACCAACGCTTGAAGACGAGGGAAGAATGGCGACTGCAGCAAAACCTGCGAAAAGGATCGCACCGGAAGTCAAGGAGTTCATCTTCCTCTGGGAGGGAAAGAACAAGGCCGGCAAGATCGTACGCGGCGAGCAGCGTGCTTCCAGCCAGACAGTCGTGCAGGCCACCCTGCGAAGGCAGGGCATTCTCGTCAGCAAGATCACCCGTCAGCGTTTCAGGGGCGGGCGGACGATCACCGAAAAGGACATCACGCTGTTCACCCGCCAGTTGGCGACGATGATGAAGGCGGGGGTACCCCTGTTGCAGACCTTCGAGATCGTCGGCCGGGGCCACGACAATCCGGCGGTCGGCAAGCTGCTGCTCGATATCAAGGCCGACGTCGAAACCGGAAGTTCGCTGTCGCAGGCCTTCCGCAAGTATCCCGTGCAGTTCGACGCCCTGTATTGCAACCTGGTGGCCGCTGGTGAGCAGGCTGGCATCCTGGAGACGCTCCTCGATCGCCTCGCCACGTACAAGGAAAAGATGATCGCCATCAAGTCCAAGATCAAGGCGGCCATGTTCTACCCGGTGGCCATCATCGTCGTTGCCTTCATCATCACGGCAGTGATCATGATCTTCGTGATCCCGGCATTCAAGGAGGTATTCAGGAGCTTCGGCGCCGATCTGCCGACGCCGACACTGATCGTCATCGGCCTGTCGGATTTCGTCGTCGAGTACTGGTGGCTGCTGTTTGGTGGCATCGGCCTGTCGACCTACGCCTTCTTCTACACTTGGAAACGCTCGGAGACGATGCAGATCGCCTTCGACCGGCTCTTCCTCCGGCTGCCGGTATTTGGTGATGTCATCCGCAAGTCGGTGATCGCCCGCTGGACGCGGACGCTGGCGACCATGTTCGCTGCCGGCGTACCTCTCGTCGAGTCGCTCGAGTCGGTCGGCGGCGCCGCCGGAAACTACGTGTACAAGGCGGCGACACGCCAGATCCAGAACGAAGTGAGTACCGGCACCAGTCTCACGACGGCAATGCAGAATACACAGCTCTTCCCGAACATGGTCAATCAGATGGTGGCGATCGGCGAGGAGTCCGGTGCTCTCGACTCGATGCTCGGCAAGGTTGCCGACTTCTTCGAGCAGGAGGTCGACGATGCGGTCGAGGCACTGGCGAGCCTGATGGAACCCATGATCATGGTCGTATTGGGGGTTCTGATCGGTGGCATGGTGATCGCCATGTACCTGCCGATCTTCAAGCTGGGTGCCGTGGTCGGGTAACGGTCATGAGGGTCGAGACACCCCGGATGATGAAAGGCATGACCGTTTCCCCCATCCCCGACCCTTCTCCCGCGCGCGGGAGAAGGGAGATTCGCGAGTCGCTGACGCGACTTTCACATTGATGCCGGGAATCCTCGGCGGCGAGGTCGACCCTCTGCTGTTCACCTTCCTCGGCGGCCTGATCGGACTGCTCGTCGGCAGTTTTCTCAACGTCGTCATCCACCGCCTGCCGCGGATGCTCGACCGCGACTGGCGCGCCCATTGCGCCGAGCTTCGTGGCGAGGAGCCGACGTCTGCGACCGAGCCCTTCTCGCTGCTCAGGCCGCGCTCGCGCTGCCCGGTCTGTGCCCACCGGATCAGCGCCGCCGAAAACATCCCGGTTCTCAGCTGGGTCCTGCTGCGCGGCCGCTGCTCCGCCTGCAGTGCGCGCATTTCGCTGCGCTACCCGCTGGTCGAGATCGTCAGCGCTCTTCTCTGCGCCTTCGCTGCGCATCATTTCGGACCCGGATGGAACGCCTTGGGCGCCATGCTGATGAGTTGGTGTCTGATCGCGCTGACCTGCATCGACTTCGACACCCAGTTGCTGCCGGACTCGATCACCCTGCCCTTGCTCTGGGCCGGACTGCTGTTCAACCTGTCGGCGACATTCACTGATCTCCACTCGGCCGTCGTGGGCGCGGCTGCCGGCTATCTCTTCCTCTGGCTGATTTACTGGGCCTTCAAGATCGTCACCGGCAAGGAAGGGATGGGTTACGGCGATTTCAAGCTGCTCGCTGCCCTCGGCGCCTGGCTCGGCTGGCAACTGCTGCCCCTGACCGTCCTGCTGTCGTCCTTCCTCGGTGCCGTGGTCGGCGTCGGTCTGATCGTTCTCGCCAGACGCGGGCGCAGTGTGCCGATCCCTTTCGGACCCTATCTGGCGATCGCCGGACTCCTCGCGCTGTACTGGGGCAAGCCACTGACACGCGCCTACGTCGGGCTCCTCTGACCCATCGCCGTCGCGGCCAACTGCTTCACCGCCGGGGGGCCTTTCGCTTCGGGCTCTCGCATGCTGCGCGAACGGCGGGGTGTATCATCGGCGGCGGGATGGCCGCGCCATGCGCAGTCCGCCGGCCTGTGGCCGACGGTCGGTCTGACTTGAACAAGAAAAGGAATCAACAGGATGAGACGAGATCCATGCTTCCACATCGCCGTTCTCCCGGGCGACGGCATCGGCCCCGAGGTCGTCGGTGCCTGCCTGCAGGTTCTGGACGTCCTGCGTGAACGACTCGGCGGTCTGACCTTCGACTTCCACCATCTAGAAGGTGGCGCGGCGCATTACCAGAGGACCGGCATCGCGTTCTCGCCGGAAAGCCTTGACGAATGCAAGCAGGCAGACGCTGTTCTTTTTGGCGCCATCGGTCTCCCCGACGTGCGTTACCCGGACGGCACCGAGATAGCGACCCATTTCGATCTGCGGGCGGCAATGGACCTCTATGCCGGCCTGCGACCGATTCGCAGCTACCCCGGCCTGCCGCGCGTCCTGATCGACAAGCGCGCGGCGCGGATCGACCTGGTCCTGATTCGCGAGCAGAGCGAGGGCCTCCTGCAACCGCGCCAGCGCGGCACCGTTGAAGAAGACAGTATCGCCCGCGAGACGATGACGATCTCGCGCACTGGCAGTCGCCGGATCGCCGAGTTCGCCTTCCACGTCGCGACCCGACGTGCCCGAAACCGCAGGCGGCCCGGCCGGGTACTCTGCGTTGACAAGGCCAACGCGCTGGTGTCGATGGCTTTCTTTCGCAAGCTTTTCGATGAAGTGGCCGCCGCTCACCCGGAGACGCAGGCGGCGCATGCCTACGTCGATGCCACCGCCATGAACCTGGTGCGGTCGCCTTGGGATTTCGACGTTCTGCTCACCGAGAACGCCTTCGGCGGCATTCTGTCCGATCTCGCCGCGGGCCTCGTGGGCAGCCTCGGCCTGGTCCCCTCGGCCGACATCGGTGACCAGCATGCTGTCTTCCAGCCCGCACATGGTAGCGCGCCCGACATCGCGGGGCAGGGGATCGCCAACCCGGTGGCACAGATTCTCTCGGCGGCGCTGATGCTCGACTGGCTCGCCGACCGCCATGGCGAACCACGGCTGGCGCACGGCGCGCGCATCATCGAGCACGCCGTCGAAAAGGCGCTGACGCTCATCTGCCCCATCGAATTCGGTGGGCAGGATGGTACGAAGGCCATCACGCGGGCGGTGATGGCACAGATCCGCAAGTCCTGAAGCGTCGCCGTGGACCGCGGGAGGCCTCCGCGGGGTGCTAGAATGCCGGCCCACGACAACCTCTGGAGCCTTGAGCGATGATCGACGGTGCGCCAACTGCAACGGCCACAACCACCGTGCTGCCAACGGTCGAACGAACGACGGGCGACTCGCCGCAGTGCGCCATCATCTGGTTGCACGGCCTCGGTGCCGACGGGCACGACTTCGAGCCGATTGTCGACGAGTTCGACTTCGATCAGCTGCCAGCCGTGCGCTTCGTGTTCCCGCACGCGCCGATGCGACCCGTCACGATCAACGGTGGTTTCGTGATGCGCGCCTGGTACGACATCGTCTCGCCCGATTTCGCTCCGGGGCGCGAGGAAGGCGAGCACGTTCGCGAATCGGCGCAACAGATCGAGGCACTGCTGGCGCGCGAGAATTCGCGCGGCATCCCGGACGGGCGCATCGTCCTCGCCGGCTTCTCCCAAGGCGGCGTCATCGCCTTGCACAGCGGTCTGCGCCACTCGCGACGGCTGGCCGGAATCCTGGCGCTTTCCTGCTACCTGCCGCAAGCCGACACGCTGGCCAACGAAGCGCAAGCGGCCAACAGCGACGTCCCGATCTTCATGGCGCATGGCCGCGCCGACCCGGTGATCCCGTACGATCTGGGCAAGCGCTCGGCCAAGCTGCTGCAGGCGCACGGCTACAAGCTGCAGTGGCATGGCTACGCGACCGCGCACTCGGTCTGCCTGGAGGAGCTGGAAGACATCGGCGGCTGGTTGAATCGGGTGCTCGCCGACGCGTTCTGAGACGGGCCAACGCCCAACACCGGAACGCTGCGCGCGCCGCCGGCGGGGCGCGCAGTCGACGTCGCTTCCGGACTTGGCTACACTTGCGGGAATTCCTTACGATGACCGGGGTGAATGGCGTGCGCAGAGTGATCTTCAACCAGAAAGGCGGTGTGGGCAAATCAACCATCACCTGCAACCTGGCGGCGGTCGCTGCCGCCCGCGGTCGGCGTACGCTGCTGATCGACCTCGACCCGCAGGCGAATGCGTCACGCTACGTGCTGGGGCCGGCCCTCGACGAACAGAAGAAGACTCTCGCCAATTTCTTCGATGACATCCTGGGCTACAAGCTGTTTCCCGAACCGCTCGCCGCCTATGTCGTGCCGACACCATTCGCCAACCTGGCGGTGCTGCCATCGGACGGGCGCCTCGAGGAAGTCCAGTTCAAGCTCGAGTCACGCTACAAGATGTACAAGCTGCGCGAGGCGCTGGAGAAGCTGGAAGGTTACGACGAGGTCTACATCGACACCCCGCCGGCACTCAACTTTTTCACCCGCTCGGCACTGATCGCTGCCGATCGCTGCCTGATCCCCTTCGACTGCGACGATTTCTCGCGGCGCGCGCTCTATTCGCTCCTCGACAGCGTGCGCGAGATCCAGAGTGACCACAATCAGGGACTGCGCATCGAAGGCATCGTCGTCAACCACTACCAGGCCCGCGCCAACCTGCCTTTGCGGCTGGTCGATGAACTGCGCGCCGAAGGGCTGCCGGTCCTCGCCACGTTCCTCTCCGCGTCGATCAAAATCCGGGAATCGCATCACCTGGCCAGACCAATGATCCACCTCGACCCGCGGCACAGGCTCAGCGCCGAGTTCAACGCACTCTACGACGGCTTGTCGCAGTCTGCACCGCAGCCCTGACCCACCGACCGAGACGTCGGCAGCCAGAGCAAGACCGGATGCCTGTTGGCACCGCTCACCGAGGCCCCCAGCGCGAGCGATAGCGGCCATCCTGGCACCCATGCAGGGCGACATCGTCACGGTCAAGTGAGAGCCCGGTAACAAGCGGTGGTCGCCGGTGCAGCCGAAGCGCAGGAGCCGCTGATTCCCCGGCCCGGCGGTCGACCGGTGCAGCGCACAAGCTACGCCAACGACCCGGCTACGGGCTGCTCGGAACGGAACTTTGTTGCGCTGCGCGAGCCCGATTCGTCGCAAAATGTCGCCCGCCAGCCCGGCAACCGGCGCCGGACGAAGGAGAGACGAATTGGACCGATCGACACCACCCTTTTGCGCAGCCAGTACGGCGGACGACGCCGTGATCGGCGATCGCCAGTTCTGCGCCCTGGTCCGGCGGCGCGGCGAAACTCTGCTCGAGCTTTCCAGCGGCCTCGCTGCCATGCGTGCAGGCGAAGCGCCGCTGACGCGGCCGCTGGTCGGCCGCCTGCTGCTGGAAGCCGGGCAGATGGAGACGCTTCTCGACGAGTATGGCGCGCGCCAGAATCATTGCTGGAGCAGGTTCCGCGCCTTGGTGGCGTCGCTGAAGAACTTCGCCCGTATCGGCGAGGTCCTGGCCTACATGCAGCGCCGCCTGCCGAGCTACCGGCTCCTGCCGGTCGCAGGCGACTTCGCGGCAGCGACCGGCGAGAGACTGCGCCTGCTGACTGAGGTCATCGCCGCAGTCTCTGCCGCACTGGTCGAGGAAGCGCAGGCAATCGGCATCGAGCTGCCGGCGATCGCACCGCCGCCGGTCGACAACGACGACGGCCAGCCCGCGGGCCGCTTGGCCCGCGACCGCGGCGACCGGATCAGTGGCGACACAGCCACGACGGTCCCCCGCCTGGCAACGGAGTTCCTCAATCTGGCCGTCGATGGCGACCTGCTGCGCGCAGCCGCGAAGGTCGCCCCCAAGGACTATGCCGCCTGCTTCCCCGACCCGGTCAGCGAGGAACGTCTGCGTCAGCTGACCTTTCGCTTCCACAACCTGCAGTCCCTCTACGACACGCACGTTGCCGGCACATACAGCGAAAGCGCCGACGGCGACCTGCCGATCCTGCGCGGTCACGCCAGTGTCATCTACCACCTGCTCGAGATCGCCACCGACCTCGCCCACTACTACGAACGGCACACCAACCCGCGCACTGCCGACGCCGTTCTGCGCGAACGGCCGGTCGTCGATACCGACGCCACCATGGCGACCCTCTTCGGCTACGCCATGGCCTTCTCCAGCGACTACCTGGCAGGCGGCCAGCGCCTCTGCCAAGGCATCCTGCGCCGCTACGCAGAGCCGGGACGCCTCGACGTTCCGGTGCCGAGCTATCGCGGCTTCCACGTCCGCCCGTCCAACCTGGTGGCGCGCATCGTCGCCTACTACGGCAGTTCAGTGCAGATGCAACTGGACAACGGGTTGTTCGATGCCGCCTCGCCCTTCGAGCTCTTTCGCGCCAACGAGACGATCAACGCCCGCAAACGCCGCTGGTTGGCGTCGGAAATCGCCCGCGTCCATCCCGATTGCGCCGACTTCTGCGCACCGCAAGCGCTGACGGCCGCCGTCCTGGCGATCGTGCACCGCCTTGCCGACGAGGGCAAGATCATGCTCTACCGCCAGCCCCTGGAGTTCTCCGACCAGCTCGGCCGCCGCCAGGGCAGCGTCCTCGAGAACAGCGTGGCCGAGATTGCCCAGTTGCAGGCAACGGGCCAGCTGGAAATCCGCACCGACCTGACGGTGACCTTCATCGGCGACAAGCGCGTACTCGCCGATCTGGACCTCCTTGCCCGCTGTGGTTACGGCGAGGACGCCTTCGGCAATAACGTCGTACTGCCGAAGGCTCTCTCGTACCTGCGACGATAACCGGATCAGCCTGGACTTGCGCAATGCCGGCGCTACCGCCCGCAGCCCGCCAGCGACCTGTCGAGCCGCTCGACCAGCAGCACGATGGCCTCGATGACCGCCTCTGGCTGATCGCGCTGCGGCGAGTGCCCGCAACGCGCGAGCTTGAGCAGCGTGACGTCGGACGCTGCGTCGGCGATGCACTCGATCTGGCGCATCGTCGCGTACTCGTCGTCTTCGCCCTGGATGGCCAGCAGCGGGCAGCGGATTGCCGGCAGGCAGCCGGTGATGTCCCAGTCAGCAAACTCGGGCGCCAGCCAGGTATCGTGCCAGGAGCGAAAGACGGCCTCGGCATCGCGATGGTGACGGGCCAGCCGGCGCCGCCAGTCGCTGCAGGCAAACAGCTCGCCGGCGCGCCTGATGCCCGCCAGCGCTTTCGCCTCGACGAACTCGTGCGGCGCCAGGACGACCACGCCCGCAACGTCCTGCGGCGTCGCGGCGGCGTGCAGCAGCGCAATCGAGCCGCCGTCGCTGTGGCCGACGAGCAGCGGTCGCGCAATGGCGAGTGCCGCAAGCAGGGCTGGCAGACGTACAAGCGCCTCGTCGTGCAGGTAGCGCGGCGTTCGCGGCAGCGGCAGTGGTGGCGAGTGTCCATGCCCGGGACGCGACCAGACCAGGGCACCGCAGCCGGTCGCCTGCGCCACGCGCGCCGGGAAATCCCGCCACGCTGACAGGCTGCCGAGCGCCTCGTGGAGAAAGACCAGCGTCGGGCGCTGCGCCCGCGATGCGGCGATGAACCGGCATTCAAGCGCCTGCCCGGCAACGACGACCTCGCTCATGTCAGAAGCGGGGGAGCCGGCTGGCCGACATCAAGCACCCCGGTGGCGCAGGCGAGGTCGCATGGCCTGGCGGGCGCGTGCGCGCGTGGCAGCGGCTGGGGACACGGCCGGCTGGCCAGAAGGCGGAGTCGCGCAGCGCATCACGAATCACTGCCCATGCCAGTAGCGCCGATACTCGCTGCGGTACGCCGACAGCGACAGCCCGGCCGCCGCCAGCCTGACGCGCACCGCGCCGTCGCGATCGGTGCGCCACAACCGGCTGCCGGCGTAGCGGTCGACGACGTCGGCCCGCGGATGCTGGAAGCGGTTGCGGTAGCCCACCGGGATGATCGCCTCGCGCGCGCCGACGGCGGCAACGAACGGCGGCGTCGAAGAGGTTCCGCTGCCGTGATGCGGCACCAGCACGACGTCGCTGCGCAGGCGGGCGGCGGCGCGCGCGAGCAGCGCCTGTTCGTCGCGCGCCTCGATGTCGGCGGTGAGCAGGACGCTGCCCCAGGCGCTGCTGACCTGCAGCACGCAGCTCATGTTGTTGCTGCGCGCGGCCTTGCGCTCGTAGTCGGCGGCAACTGGATGCAGGATGCTGAACTGCACCCCGTCCCATTCCCACGACTGGCCGTCGACACAAGGCTCGGGCTGCAGTTCGGCCACCGACGACAGCCGGCGGCCGATCGGCAGCGCTTCCTCGACGGCGACGACGCCGCCGGAATGGTCCTTGTCGCGGTGGGTGACGATCAGCGTGTCGATTCGTCGCACTCCGTGCGCCCGCAGGTAGGGAACGATGATGCGCTGACCGGCGTCGGACTCGGCGCTGTACAGCGGGCCGGTGTCGTAGAGCAGGCTGTGGTCGGCGGTCCGGACGACGACCGCCAAGCCCTGGCCGACGTCAAGCACCTCGACCCAGGCCTCGCCGCGGGCCGGCCGCGCCGCGGGCCAGAAGAGCGCCGGCAGCAGCAGGCACAGACCCAGCCAGCGGGCCGTGAAGCCGCGCGGCAGCAACAGCCAGATGGCACCCATCAGCGCCAACACAGTGGCCGGCCACGGTGGGGCCGGCTGCTCCCACAGTGGCCACGCGGCCAGCCAGTCGAGGCCCGACATCAGGACGCTCAGCAACTCGTGCGCGAGGAAGAGCAGCGGCGGCCAGGGGACGACGACGAACAGCAGCGCCAGCGGCGTGATGAGGAAGCTGACCAGCGGGATGGCGAAGGCGTTGGCCAGCGGCGAGACGAGCGAGAACTGCTGAAAGAGGAGCAACAGGAGCGGCAGCGTGCCGATCGTCACCGCCCACTGCGTCGCGCCCCAGGCGGCCAGCACCCCCCACCAGCCGCGCCCGCTGCCGAGACGTGCCGTGCCGACGAAGAACAGCAGCGCGACGGCGGCAAACGACAGCCAGAAACCCGGCGCCAGCACCGCCCAGGGGTCGAGCAGCAGCACGAGCAGCAAGGCCAGCAGCAGGCTGCGACTGGCGCCGAGGTTGCGCCCCGACCACAGCGCCAATGCGACCACCGTCAGCATGTAGAGGGTGCGCTGCGCCGGCACGGCAAAGCCGGCGAGCAGCGCGTAGCCGAAGGCCGCCAGCCAGCCGGCAGCGATCGCCGCCTTCTGCGCCGGCACGGCGAGCAGCAGCCGCTCGCTGCACCGCCACAGCCAGCCGACCAGCGCGCCGATCAGCGCCGCCACCATGGTCACGTGCAGACCGGAAATTGACATCAGGTGGGTGACCCCGGTCTGCCGGAAGAGCCGCCACTGCTCACCCGGAATCGCCTGCTGGTCACCGACCGCGAGCGCGATGAGTACCCCGGCGTAGGCGGCGTCGCCGAGCACCTCGGAGAACGACTGGCGCAGGTGGTCGCGCAACCGCTCGATGACGTAGGCGGGTTGCAGGACGAGATCGTCGAGGCGTTGCGCGGCGGCCTGCGGGCGAACATAGCCGGTCGCGCGCAGGCCGCGCTCGAACAGCCAGGCCTCGTAGTCGAAGGCCAGGGGATTGGCGTTGCCATGCGGGCGCTTGAGGCGGACGGTGAAGCGCCAGCGCTCGCCGGGGCGAATCTTCAGTCCATCACGCCACTCGTCCTCGAGCCAGCCGTGATACCAGGAGAGCATGATCCGCCGCGGCACGACCGCCGCGCGTGTCTCCACCGACTCGACAGCGAAGGCAAAGCGCTCACCACGCTCGAAGCCGTGCGGCAGCGCCGCGACGACGCCGACCACCTGCACATCGCGCCCCTCCCACTCTGCCGGCAGTTGATCGAGCAAGCGCTGCCCGGCGAGCAGCGCCGCCCAGGAGAAACCCAGCAGGGCGCTGGCCAGCAGCACCAGCACGCGCCCCCACCCGGCGCGCCGGCAGGGCGGCCAGAGCAGTGGCAGGGCCGCCAGCAGCAAGGCGGCGAGCAGTGGCCAGGAGGGCACGACCTCCTGCAACTGCAGGAGGCCGACGCCGACGGCAAAAGCGAGGATGTTGCTGCGCATGGCGCATTAGAGCAGATTGTTGCGGCGGCCAGAGGCTCAGCCGAGGCGGAAGCGACTCACCTCGCTCTCCAGACTTGCCGACAGCTGTTCCAGCTGCTTCGCCGTGCGGGCATTGCCGGCCACCGCCGCATTGTTCGCTTCCGCCATGCGGGCAACGCTGTCGACGTTGCGCGCGATGTCGCTGCTGGCCGCGTTCTGCTCGTGCAGGGCCTGCGAGATGCCGGCCACCTTGCTCAACACCTGCGCGGCATTGCCGCCGATTTCGGCGATCGACTGGCCAGCCCGCGTCGCCAGGGTGACCCCTTCGGCAACCCGACTGACGCCGAGCTTCATGCTGACGACGGCGTCCTGCGTGCCACTCTGGATGGCGGTGATCATCTCCGAGATTTCCTGCGTCGAGCGAGCCGTGCGCTCGGCGAGTTTGCGCACCTCGTCGGCGACGACGGCGAAGCCGCGCCCGGACTCACCGGCGCGCGCCGCCTCGATGGCCGCATTGAGCGCCAGCAGGTTCGTTTGGTCGGCAATCTCCTTGATCACGCTGACGATTGCCGAGATGCGCTCGGAGCGGCTGCCGAGTTCGCCGACGATCGCCGCCGATTGCTTGACCACTTCGGCGATGCGCTCGATCTCGCGCACCACGTCGCCGACCGCCCGGCCCCCTTCGACCGACAGTTCGCCGGCCCGTCTGGCGATGAGGTCGGCATCGCGGGAATCGTCCGAGAGGTGCTCGATGCGTGCGCGCATCTCCTCGATTGCGGTTGCCATGGCCGCAGCAGCCTGGCTCTGCTGCTCACTGCTGCCGTTGATGTCCGCCGCCGACGCCGCCAGCTTCCGCGTCGCGTCGAGGACTTCCCGGGCTCCGCCATGGACGTTCTGCAGCAGGCCACGAAAGGCCGCAAGCATCTCATTGAGGCTGTCGCCAACGAGCTTCAGCTCATCCCGGGTGCCGAGTTCGACGCGCACGCCGAGATCGCCGGTGGCGATCGTGCGCGCGTTCGCCGCCAGACGGTCGATGCTGCCGATGATCGCAAGGTAGAGGGCGACCGAGACGTAGGCATAGAGCAGCAGGATGAGCACCGACACCGTGATGCTCAGTGCGAGCTTGCCTTCGGAACGGTCGATGCGTTCCTGCAACAGACGCTCGATTGTCGGCAACACCGTCTCGAACATCTCCTTGTAGGCCTTCTCGAGCGAGGCGGTGGTCAACGCAAAGTAGTCGTCCGGGGCGGTCGCGAGGGTACCGGAAAGGATGTCCTGGTTGACCAGCGCCGTGACCTTCGCCGCCGCATCGCCGATGTCGGCAACCGAAGCGAGCAGCGACGACCTGAGCGCCGGGTGGTATTGCGCGGTCTTGTCGACGTTGCGCCGCAGACCGTTGACAGCGACGTTGAGTTCCGCGAGCAGGACGGTGAACTCGACCTGTTGTGACAGCACCAGCGGCTGCTTGCGGATCAGCACGCCGGTACCCAGCGCCCGCAGCTGCCCCATGCGCTCGGTCGTCTGCGGCGATCGCTCGACGGCACTGTCGATCAGGTAGGCGACATCGATGTCGGGGTCGTTGGTCAGCGCGTATTCGTCCGCAAGCGTCGTGTGGAAGGTGAGAAGATCCTCGATCAGCCGGTTGTGGGCGAGGAAGTTCTCGCGCTGGATCAGGTCGAGGCCGTCCTTCTCGATGCTGGCCCAGTCCTCGAGGATCTTCTTCCACGATTCGCTTGCCGCAAGCTTGGGCGAAAGGGTCTCGCCGACGGCTTTCAGCGCCGCGCTGACCTCACCCTGCCGCGCCGCCCGCCGCTCCTTCATTTCCTCGTTTCCGCTGAGGACTCCGGAAGACAGTCCGCGGTGCACCTGCAGGTGCTGCACGGCGCGGGTGAGCGGCTTGATGACCTGCACCCCCGCCAGCTCCAGCCGCGAACTGTCGATCACGCGGTGCAGGCTATGGTACAGGTTCCAGACCAGGACCGCGCTGGCGACCAGGGCCAGCGCACCCATGAGGGCGAACTTCGAGCGATAGCCCAGCCGATTCAGCAACACGACCGCCGGGTCGAATACGGTCTTCATCCTTGTCTTCTTCTCCTCTTCGTCTCTGTTGACGCGCTCCTGCCCTTCGTATCGGCAGCGACAGCGAAAAGTTGAGCCGCGGACCACCGAGGTCTAGCCACCGGCCGGATGCAGGCAACCGTCGCGCAGCGTCAGGATGCGCTCGGCGCGGCCGGCCAGCGCCGGATCGTGGGTGACGATGACGAAGCTCGTCCGGCGCGAGCGGTTGAGCGCCAGCATCAGCTCGAAAACGCTGGCCGCAGTCTGCCGGTCGAGGTTGCCGGTCGGCTCGTCGGCCAGCACGCAGGCGGGTTCGGTGACCAGCGCACGGGCGATCGCCGCCCGCTGCCGCTCGCCACCGGAGAGCTCGGCCGGCGTGTGGCGCAGACGGTGGCCGAGGCCGACCTCGTGGAGCACCTCCGCCGCCCGTGCCTCGGCTTGGTCCTTCGCCAGGCGGCGGATGTAAAGCGGCATGGCGACGTTCTCGAGCGCCGTGAACTCGGCAAGCAGGTGATGGAACTGGTAGACGAAGCCCAGGTGACGGTTGCGCAACTGGCCGCGCCGTGCATCGGCGATCGCCTGCAGGTCGCTGCCCATCAGGAACACCGCGCCGCCACTGGTCGCGTCGAGACCCCCGAGCAGATGCAGCAGCGTGCTCTTCCCGGAACCGGAAGCACCGACGATTGCCAGCCGCTCGCCGACACGCACCTCAAGGTCGACGCCGAGCAGCACCGGCACGTCGCTGTCGCCCTGACGATAGATCTTGCGCAGGCCCTTGCAGGCGAGAACGACCTCACTCATAGCGCAGGGCTGCCGCCGGGTTGACCCGCGCCGCCCGCCAGCTCGGATAGATGGTCGCCAGCAGGGCGAGCACAAAAGCGACGCCGGTGATCGTCGTCACATCGCTCCACTGCAGTTCCGAAGGCAGGCTGGAAATGTAGTACACCTCCTTGGCGAGGAACTGCGTGCCGAGCATGCGCTCGATGAACGGCACGACGACATCGACGTTGAGCGCCAGTGCGACGCCACCGGCGATCCCCATGCCGAGACCGATGAAGCCGATCAGCGCCCCCTGCACGATGAACACCGCCATGATGCTGCCCGGACTGGCGCCAAGCGTACGCAGGATGGCGATGTCCGCCTGCTTGTCGGTCACCGCCATCACCAGCGTGGACACGATGTTGAAGGCGGCGACGGCGACGATCAGCGAGAGGATGATGAACATCATGTTCTTCTCGATCTGCACGGCGCGGAAGAAATTGGCGTGGCTGCGCGTCCAATCGCTGATGAAGGCGTTGACGTCCAGCTTGCCAGCCAGCGAACGCGCCACGCGCGGCGCGACGAAGAGGTCGTCGAGCTTCAGGCGCACCCCCGAAACCTTGTCCTCCAAGCGGTACAACCGTTGCGCGTCGGCGAGATGAACCAGCGCCAGGCCGCTGTCGTACTCGTACATGCCAACCTCGAAGACGCCGGCGATGTGGAAGCTGCGCAGCCGCGGCATGACGCCGGCGGGGGTGACCACCCCCTGCGGTGCGATCAGCGTCACCCGTTCGCCAACGTGCACGCCGAGGGCACGCGCGAGCTCGGAACCGAGGACGATGTTGAAGCTGTCGGGCTGCAGCGCCTCGAGCTGGCCGCCCTTCATGTGCGGGCGAAAATCGGCCACCCGGTCCTCCTGCTCGGGAAGGATGCCGCGCACCAGCGCGCCACGAACGGTTTCGCCGAAGGCAAGCATCCCCTGCCCCTGCACGAAAGGCGCGGCAGCGATGACGTGCGGTTCACCGGCAACCATCTCCACCACCCGCTGCCAGCCCGCCATCTCGCCGCCGGCGCCAGTGATCTGGACATGCGAGACGACGGCGAGGATGCGCGAGCGCAACTCGGTCTGAAAACCGTTCATCACCGACAGGACGACGATCAGCGCGGCGACACCAAGGGCGATGCCGCACATCGAGATCAGCGAGATGAACGAAATGAAGTGGTTGTGCTTCTTTGCCCGCGTATAGCGCAGGCCGATCAGCAGCTCGTAGGGAATCGCCATCAGCGACGGATGTCCATCTTCTTGCAGACGCCTCCGGGCGCCGGAAAGCCGAAAGCCGCTATGCTACACTGTCCGCGCAGCGCTCGCGTCGGTCGATGGACGAGTGGCATGCGCCACTCGCTACGTTCCGCCTTCCTCAACCCGCTCCCGTTTCGTTCACCGCAGCTTCAGCCCCGGCGCATGCAGATCACCCTTGTCGTTCCCGAACTGGTCTGGCCCGAACCGGATGACCGCGAAACACTCGCTGACCTGGCTGTGCCCGGCTTGGCCACCCTGCTCGCGCGCAGCCGGATGCAGCGCAGCCCGCCGCAATCGCTCGAGGCGGCCGTCGGCGATGCCTTCGCTCTCGGCGAGAACGCCGCCTATGCCGCCTGTCGAGTGCACGGCGAGGAGAGCGGCCCGGCGGCAGGCAGTGCCGTCTGGCTCTGCGCCGACCCGATCCATCTGCGCCTGCATCAGGAACGCCTGATCCTGGCCGATGCGGCGACGCTGGAGATCGACGTGAACGAGGCACAGGCCATCGTCGACGCGCTCAATCGGCACTTCCCCGATGCCGGCAGATTCCACGTCGCCAGCAGCGACCGCTGGTACCTGGAACTGGCCGCCGGCCGCGAACTCGGACGCTTCGAGGTGCTGCCGCTGTCGACGGTGGCCGGCCGCAGCGTCGTCCGGCAACTGCCCGAAACTGCCGAGGCGCGCTGGCTGCGCCGCCTGCTCAACGAGGCGCAGATGGTCCTGCACGAGCATCCGGTCAACCGGCAACGTGACGACGCTGGCCGGGCAACGATCAACAGTCTCTGGCTGTGGGGTGCAGGCCGCCTGCCGACAGCCAGCGCCGACCTGTTCACCGACGTCTGGAGCGATCTCGCGCTGGCCCGCGGCTGCGGGCGCGCCGCGGGCAGCCGCGTACGTTCGCTGCCCGATGGCACCTCGGCTCTTCTCGCGCAGGCAGCCCGCGGCGGCCAGCATCTGGTGGTTCTCGATGGGCTGCAGCCTTGCGTGCAGTACGAAGATGGAGCGGCCTATCGCGCCGCCCTGCGCACACTGGAGGGACGCTGGTTTGCGCCGTTGCAGCAGGCGCTCGCCAGCGGCCGGCTACGCCGGCTGCGCCTGCAGGCGCCAACGGCCTACGGCATGTTGTGGTGGGAAAGCGACGCACGCGCGCAGTGGAAGCTGTGGCGCCGACCGCAGACGCTGCTGGCGATTGCCCGCGACCTGGCAGCGGCCACGGCATGACGAGGCTGCGCCGACGACCGGTCAGCCCGCGCGGCCAGTGGCAGCTCGAGCAGCAGGGGCTGCATCCGCTGCTGGCACGCATCTACGCGGGCCGTGGCATCCGCACGAGCAGCGAACTCGACTACGATTTCGGCTCGCTCCTGCCACCCGCCGGTCTGACCCACGCCACCGAGGCGGCGGTGCTGCTCGCCGACCACATCGCCCGGCAGCGCAAGATCCTGATCGTCGCCGACTACGATTGCGATGGCGCCACTGCCTGCGCGGTCGGCGTCCGCGCCCTGCGTGCCTTCGGCGCGCGCGTGGACTATCTGGTACCGAACCGCTTCACGTACGGCTACGGACTGTCGCCGGACATCGTCGAGCTGGCTGCCGCTGCCGCCCCCGACCTGTTGCTGACGGTCGATAACGGCATTGCCAGCGTCGACGGCGTTCACCGCGCGCGCCAGTTGGGCATGGCGACCCTGATCACCGACCACCACTTGCCGGGCGACGAGCTACCGGCGGCCGATTGCATCGTCAATCCCAGTCTTGTCGGCTGCGACTTTGCGAGCAAGGCGCTGGCCGGCGTTGGCGTCATCTTCTACGTCATGCTGGCGCTGCGCGCCGAGCTGCGCCGCCGCGGGTGGTTTGCCGAGACGGACGGACGCACCGAACCCAACCTGGCTGCATTGCTCGATCTGGTGGCCCTGGGCACCGTCGCCGACGTCGTCAGCCTTGACCACAACAACCGGGTGCTGGTCAGCCAGGGATTGCGGCGCATCCGCGACGGCAGGCTGACGGCCGGCGTACGGGCGCTTTTTCGTGTCGCCGGGCGGAATCCGGAGCAGGCTTCCAGCGTCGACCTCGGCTTCATGATCGGCCCGCGCCTGAACGCTGCCGGCCGCCTGGCCGACATGTCGCTTGGTATCGAATGCCTGATCACCGATGATGCAGGGCGAGCGATGAACATTGCGCAACAGCTCGACACCCTCAACCGCGAACGGCGGGAGATCGAGTCGGGAATGCAGGAGCAGGCGTCGCAGCAGCTCGCCGAGTGGGGCGCCGAGATGGCCAGCGGGGCGGCAGCGGTTTCCCTGTTCGATCCCATGTGGCATCAGGGCGTCGTCGGCATCCTCGCCGCCCGCATCAAGGAGAAGCTGCACCGGCCCGCGTTCGCCTTTGCCCGCGCCAGCGACGGAGAGATCCGGGGCTCGGGGCGTTCGATCCCCGGTCTGCATCTGCGCGATGCGCTCGACCTCGTGAGCAAGCGATCGCCCGGCCTGCTCCTGCGTTTTGGCGGCCACGCGATGGCGGCGGGCGTCAGCCTGCGCGAAAGCGACCTGGCGCTCTTCAGCGAGTCCTTTGCCCGGGTCGTCGACGAGTTGCTTGCCCCGGCCGACCGCACGCATACGCTGGAAACCGATGGTGGCCTGGAAGCGGCGTATTTCTCGCTGGCGACGGCGCGCTTGCTGGCCGCGGAGGTCTGGGGGCAGGGCTTTCCGGCACCCCTGTTCGAGGACGAGTTCCTCGTCGAGAGCCAGCGCATCCTCAAGGAGAAGCACCTCAAGCTTCGCCTGCGCAAGGGCACGCAGATTCTCGACGCGATCCAGTTCAACTTCCAGCAGGCGCCCGGCCGCCACATCCGCGCCGCCTATCGGCTGGCGATCAACGAGTACAACGGGATCGAGACGCCACAGTTGATGCTCGAGCACATCGAGACCGGCTTGGGCTGAACAGGCAAGGGTAACGCCGGAGACCGCCGGCTGCGGCGGCGCACAGTCCCGCCTGCGCCCCGGCTGACCACCCGACATTCTCGAGCGTCCGCTCGCTCGTGCCCTGCATCCGTTCCTGCGTGCGACGGTTTCTGCGCCAGATCGGGGCGGCGACCCGACCACCGTTGCGGCTCCGGCCGACGACGGCTGCCAGCCACACCGCCGACAGCGGCAGCGAGTTGCCCTCTGCCACACACCGGGACTAGAATCGGCTCGGCGGCATCGAAGCGTTGCGACGTCATTTCGCCCGCCGCCAGCGTGACGCCGACCGGCCGACCACTACCGCGGGAGAGGGACCCATGCAAGCGATGCTTCTCGATGCCCAGGGCACGCCGTTGCGCCTGCGGGAAGTGCCCCGACCAAGCCCCGGAGCCGATCAGCTCCTGCTCGCGGTGCGCGCCTGCGGCGTCTGCCGCACCGATCTGCACGTCCTCGACGGAGATCTGCGACACCCCCGCCTGCCGCTGATTCTTGGCCATGAGATCGTCGGAGTGGTGGTGGAAAAAGGCGCCGCGGTCGAGCGCTTTGCCATTGGCCAGCGGGTTGGCGTGCCGTGGCTCGGACGCACCTGCGGCCACTGCGCCTACTGCACGGGCGGCAGCGAGAATCTCTGTGACGCGGCCGAGTTCACCGGTTACACGCTCGACGGCGGCTACGCCGAATTCACGCTCGCCGACCAGCGCTACTGCTTTGCCTTGCCCGGCGAATACTCGGACGCCGAAGCGGCGCCACTGCTCTGCGCCGGGCTGATCGGCTACCGCTCGCTGGTGGCGGCAGGCGACGCCCACTGCCTCGGAATCTACGGCTTTGGCGCCGCCGCACACATCATCGCGCAGGTCGCCCGCTGGCAAGGACGGGAGGTTTTCGCCTTCACCAAACCCGGTGATCTGTCCGGACAGCAGTTTGCGCGATCGTTGGGCGCAGTCTGGGCGGGCGGTGCCGACGAAGCACCACCGCAGGCCATGGACGCGGCGATCCTCTTCGCACCGGCCGGTGAGCTGGTACCGCAAGCGCTCCGCCGGCTGCGCAAGGGTGGCACTGTCGTCTGCGCCGGCATCCACATGAGCAACATACCCGAATTCCCCTACGATATCCTCTGGGGCGAGCGCTGCATCCGTTCGATCGCCAACCTGACGCGGCGCGACGGCGAGGAGTTCCTGGCAATCGCGCCGCGCGCCGGCGTGCGCACCGAAGTCGAGAGCTTTCCCCTGGCTGCCGCGAACGAGGCCCTCGAACGTCTGCGCAGCGGCCGCCTGCGAGGCGCCGCGGTGCTCGTCAATCAGCCGGACTGAGGATGCCGGTCAGAAGCTGTAGCGCAGTTCGGTGTACACCCGGTCATTGTCATCATAGCGACCGAAATAGCCGAGCGGCGGACCGTGGAAGATATCGACACCGAGCGCGGCGCGCCAGTTCTTCTCGAAGTTCCAGCTGACGCGCGGCCGCAGCATCCAGTCGCTGCGATTGAGGCTGGATATCCACAGCGCCTGCGCCTCGACCTTGTCACCGAACTTGTGGTTGACGAGCAGGCTGTAGCCGTTCTCGTTGCTCTCCGGAATGATGTCCGGGTTGCGGTCGAAGATGTGTTGCTGGAACAACTGCACATTGATCCGCGTGTCAGCGATCTCGTTGTAGTCGACGCCGACCACCCAGCCAAGAACGTCCTGCTCGACGACACCGTCGGGATCGTTCAGATTGCCGAAATTGCTGAGTTCGAAGCCGCGGCCGCGGGTATACACGGCTTCGGCCTTCAGCACGACCGGGCCGAAATCCTTGGCCAGGGTGCTGCCAAACTGGTCGATGCGATCGTGTCTCGCCTGATACACCACCGTTGGCAGGGGATTGTTGATGACTTGGCGGTAAAAGGTCGGCGCTGCACTCATGCTGCTGTAGGCAAAGGCGGCGACGTCCCAGCCGTCGCGCAGGATCGACAGCCGCAGGCCATAGTTGGTGTTGGACAGGCTGCTCGACGGAAACCGCTCGTTGAGAAAGAAGGTCTGGAAACCGGGCGGCGGCGGCGGCGTGTAGGCAAAGAACTCGGCACCCGGTTTGCCGATGTTGTCGTAACTGGCAAGCGGGATCCAGACGAACTCGGCGTGGAAATCGTCCTTGAAATACTCTGCCCGTGCCGCCCACTGCGGAATGCGCAGAATCTCGAATTCGGGCAGCACGAAGTGACGCACGTCCTTGGCGGAAACGACATCGCCAAAAAAAAGCCCGACCATCTCGCCCCAGACGATCTGCTGACGGCCGAGACGGAAATCCCAGTTGTCGGCGCTGATGTCCAGGTAGTTCTCGCGCAACAGGAAGTTGAAGCGCTGATCGTTTTCCACCGACTGCGGGTAGAAATCCGTCAGCGAATAAACCGCATCGTAGTCGACGCGAGCACCGAGTTTCCACTTGACGTTGCTGCTCAGACTGCCCTGCGCGCTGAGGTCGAAATGGTTCATCATCTCCGACCAGTGCGCGGGCTTCGGCCAAGTGTAGGCCATCCGGTTCTGGATGAAACCTTTGACCACAGGTGGCGACGCAATGGGGGGAGTCCCTGCCGCAGCCACCGCCGATGACTGCAGGTCGTCGCCACCGAACAAGGAGTCGCGGCTGCGCGGTGCTTCGACTGTCGTAGGCCGGGCGGGCAGATCATCGCCAAACAGCGCTTCGCGGGTTCCTGCTTCAGCCGGCGCCGCGGCGGGCTCGTCGTCGTCAAACAGCGCGGCGCGGCTCTTCGGCAGCGCATCGGCTGCACTGGCGGCCGGCACCGCCAGGCTCGCCAGCAGGACTGCCCGCGCAACGATGCGAAGGCTATTTCTCGTCTGCATCGTCCCGTTCTCCAGACGCAGCCGATTGCGGCGCTCCCTGACCGTCGCCATTGCTGTCGGGACCCTCGTCTGCGGCACGATGACGCGCGAACGACCACTTGGCATCCCTGCGCATCCCGAGCAGGGAAATCTCGCCATCCTCGACGCGCACCAGACGGTCAGCCTTGGCGATCACCCTCTTGTCATGAGTCGAGAAGATGAAGGTGGTCTTCAGCTTGCGGTTGATCCGCTTCATCAGCAGCAGGATCTCTTCGCCCGTCTTGTGATCGAGGTTGGCCGTCGGCTCATCGGCGAGGACGATTGCCGGCCGGATCGCCAGCGCCCTGGCAATGGCCACACGCTGGCGCTGCCCGCCACTCAACTGGTTGGGCCGATGGCTGGCGTACTTCGACAGACCGACGATCTCCAGGAAGTGTGCGACCCGCCGCTCGCGCTCGTCGCGCGACAGGTCCTTGCGCTGCAGCAGTGGATACTCGACGTTCTCCGCCGCCGAGAGAACCGGCAGGAGATTGAAGGTCTGGAAGATGAATCCGATTGTTCGCGCGCGCAGGTCGGCGAGCTGGTCCGGAGTCCGGCCACTGACGTCCTGATCGTTGATGTAGATCTTGCCACTCGTCGGCGTGTCGATGCAGCCGATCAGGTTGAGAAGCGTCGTCTTGCCGCTGCCGGATGGTCCGGCAATGGCAAGGAAGACGCCAGGGTCGAACGACAGGGTGATGTCCTTCAGGGCTTGGACTTTCTGCTCGCCGAGCTGATAATCCTTGTACACGTGTTCGATGCGGACAACCTTCATTCGGCGGCGCTTCCGGCCGACCGGGTCGACGGTCAGCACACAGGGGTGAAAACTATGGAAATCATGACCATCCGGCAAAGCGCTGTCAACAACGCTGCATTTGTTCTCGCCGTCGCGCTGTTCGTCGCCGCCGTTTCGGCGCCGGCATCCGAGACGGCGGTACCGGCGGCGACCGATGACAGCGAAGCCCGGATGATTCTCGAGAAGGCAGACCAGGTGCGCGTCCCGGCCGATGGCTTTCAGGTGGACGTGACGGTCACCACGGTGGACAGGGAGCAGAGGGCCGACATCCGCAAGTACCGGATCCTCGCCAAGGGCAATGCGAACAGCGTCGTGATGGTCGTCGAGCCCGCTTCCGACCGCGGCCAGATCATGCTGATGAAAGGGCGAGACCTCTGGGTGTTCATGCCCGAAGTGTCACAGCCGATCCGGCTGGCGCTGTCGCAACGCTTGACCGGCCAGGTCGCCAACGGTGATTTGGCGCGCGCCAATTTCACCGGCGACTACAACCCGCGGCTGCTGCGCAGCGAGAAGGTGGACGGCGATGATCACCACGTGCTGGAACTGACCGGCGTCGACCGCAGCGTGACCTACCAGAAGGTCCTGTACTGGGTTCGAGCCAAGGACTACGCGCCAAGCAAGGCGGAGTTCTATTCGCTGTCCAACCGTCTGCTCAAGACCTGTCGCTACGAGA
>JAEUOM010000048.1 GCA_016788495.1 Accumulibacter sp.
CTGCATTTCCAGCTGCGCATCCTTCCAGATGTCGTCCGGGCTGATCGACCGGTGGTGAAAACTGAACTCGATTCCCGCCTTGCGAAAAGCCTCGTAGACCAGCTCGGAGCAGATGTACTTGCGGTCGCGGACCTTGCGCCCGCGCCGGAACAGGATGCGGATGGCGATGCGGCAGATCTCCCAGTTGTCGTACGGCCGGGTGAGCTCGTCCATGCCGAAGCTGATCGCCTGCTTCAGCGATTCCGGGTCTGGCAGCGGCGTGATGCGGCCGATGACGATGCGTCCGCGGTAGGGCTTGTTCCGGCCGTGGTAATCGCGCAGATACTTCGACAGCGGCACCAGCCGCACGCCGATGGCGGTCTCGCTCTCGAGCACGAAGATCCGCTGCAGGTTGTCGTCACGGTAGACGATGCCGACATGGCTCCAGACCGACCTGGTGAACCACTGGATGACCCTCGAGAAAGCGTAGGTTCCCGAGCAGAAGATGAGGTCGCCGGTGCGCAATCCGTCCCGCACCTGCGGGTAGCCGAGAACCGGCAGCCTGGCAACGGCCTTGACGGCGAGACGATCGGCCATGTGGATCGCCGGTCAGCGAACGCGGCGCGCGGCAGCAGACGACGACAGTCGAGCAGCGGGCATCGCGACCTCCGGTGTGAAAGGGTGCATGAATCATGGCATATTGCCGCAATCATGGGCCGTTTGTAAGAGTGGCGGCGACGAGCCGGAATCGTCGGATGGAGGCGTTGATGTTCAACGGCCAGGAGGTCGGGCCCAGGAACCCGGCTGCGAGAGGCCGCCGTGACCCGTTGCGCCGTGGCCCGCTGTGCTGCCCGCCGAACCTGCGACCGCCGCTGCCGGCGCTGTTGCTCGGCGCTCTGCGCTGGCTGGTCATGGCGACACGCCTGCCGGCAGTGCGCGACCCGGGCAGCGGCGGTGGGCAGCAGGCCGGCGCTGGCTGGCTGATCGGCGGCCTGTGGCTTGTCCTCGCGGCGTTGGCGCCGGCTGCTTCCGGCGCGCAGGATCGGGTGACGACGCCGCGTGTCGAGGCGACGCTCGTCGCCGAGCACGGGGCGGTCGTCCGCGGGGCACGCAACTGGGTCGGTCTGCATCTGTGGCTGCTGCCGCACTGGCACGTCTATTGGCGAAACCCCGGCGACTCGGGCTACCCGCCGAGCCTCGACTGGCAGTTGCCGGCAGGGGTCCAGGCCGGCGGCATCGTCTGGCCGGCGCCGCGACGAATCGCCGTCGGACCGCTGGCAAATTTCGGCTACGAGGACGAAGTGCTGCTGGCGGTGCCGATCGACGTCCCGGCCGACTACGCGGCGCCGCGGCTGCCGCTGCGGCTCGCCGCGCGCTGGCTGGTGTGCCGCGACGATTGCATCCCGGAATCGGCCAGCTTCACGCTCGACCTGCCGGTGCTGGCGTCCGTCGAGCGGGCAGCGGCGCAGGCGGGGCAGGCCGCGCTTTTCGCTGCGGCGCGCGCGGCCTGGCCGGCGCCGTCGCCGCCGCCCGGATGGTCGGTGTCGGCGCGCAGCGAGGACGGCCAGGTGAGCGTGCGCATCGTCGCTGCGCAGAGCGCGCCGTTGCTCACTTCACTGAGCTTCTTTCCCGACGCCGAAGGGCTGCTGCAGGCCGCTGCCGGACAGGCTTTCGCGCGCACCCCGGAAGGCTACCGGCTGACCCTCAGGCCTGCCGAAGTGCCGATCGGCGAATGGACCTCGCTCACCGGCGTGCTGGTTGCCGGGTCGGCTGCAGGTGCTGCCGCGCCGCCGCTGGCCTTCGCCGTCGACGTGCCGATCGACGGCGTCGGCGCTGCGCTGCCGCCGCCGTCAGCCGCGCTCGCCAGCGCCGCGACCGGGTCGGCAGAGACTGCCACGGTCGCGGCGGGCTCGCCGCTGCCCTTCATCGCCGCCGTCGCACTGGCGTTCGCCGGCGGACTGCTGCTGAACCTGATGCCCTGCGTCTTTCCGGTCCTCTCGATCAAGCTTCTGGCCCTGCTGCGTCAGGCCGGCGACGATGCCGCCGGCCGCCGGCAGCGCCGCTGGCACGCGCTCCTCTACACCGCCGGCGTCGTCGCCACCTTTCTCTCGCTGGCGGCGCTGCTGCTCGCCGTAAAGGCGGGTGGTGCCCACCTCGGCTGGGGATTCCAGCTGCAGTCGCCGGCTTTCGTCGGCACCATGGCGCTGCTCTTCTTCGCGCTTGGCCTGTCTCTCTCCGGCGCCCTGCCGATGGCGACGCTGGCGCAGGACGTCCCGGGCGCCTGGCGGCAGCGGCACCCGGCGGTCGATGCCTTCGCTGGCGGCGCCCTCGCCGTCCTCGTTGCTTCGCCGTGCACGGCCCCGTTCATGGGCGCCGCTCTCGGCGCTGCGTTCACCATGCCGGCGGTGTTGACGCTGCTCGTCTTTCTCGCCCTCGCGCTCGGCATGGCGGCGCCCTACGGACTGCTGGCGATGATGCCGCGCGGGCTGCACCGGCTGCCGCGAGCAGGTGCCTGGATGCTGCGGATCGAGGAACTGCTCGCCCTCCCGCTCTACGCCACCGTCGTCTGGCTCGCCTGGGTGCTCGTCGAGCAGCTCGGAGCGGCGGCAATCCCCCACCTTGGCGGCGGCTTGCTGCTGCTCTCGCTGCTGGCCTGGGCCCTGCGCCTCGAACGGCGACGCTGGCGCGTTGCTGTCGCCGCTGCGGCTCTGCTCGGCGCACTCGCGACGGTGCTCGTGATGCCGTCGGCCGAACCTTCTGCCGGCTCCGCTGCCGGCGCAGCCACCGCGAATCGCCAGCCAGCCGACCCCTGGGAGCCGTGGTCGGTGCCGGCGCTGGCCGCCGCCCGCACGGCACATGCGGGCGTCTTCGTCGACTTCACCGCTGCCTGGTGCGTCACCTGTCAGCTCAACAAGCGCCTCGTTCTCTCGCGCGCAGCCGTCCTGACCGACTTCGCTCGTGCCGACGTACACCTGCTGCGTGCCGACTGGACACGGCACGACCCGGAGATCACGCGCGCACTGACGACCCTCGGCCGCAGCGGCGTGCCCGTCTATGCGCTCTATCCACCGCGCGGCGAGCCGATCCTGCTGCCCGAGCTGTTGACGCACGACGCGCTCGCGGCGGCGCTCGCCCGTTTGCCGGCAATGCCCGGCGACGGGCGTCCCGTTTCCTCACCAGCCAATGAAAGGAACTGATCGATGAACCTCGCCAGGAACCCGGTCTCCCCGGCGTCGACGCCGACGGCAGCGGCGGGCGCCGCCGCAGCGAAGAACGGCAGCCGCCGTCCGCGTGACCGCTGCCCGACCACGGTCGCTCTGCTCGTTGCCGTCCTGATCCTCGGCAGCGGCCCGGCGGCGGCTGTCGCGCCGGGTAACCCGGCGCCGGACTTCACGCTTGCTACGCTCGACGGCAGGCCGGTCTCGCTGGCCGACCTCAAGGGCAAGTGGGTGGCGCTCGAGTGGACCAATCCCGATTGCCCCTTCGTCCAGAAACACTACGGCGCCGGCAACATGCAGGCCACGCAGCGTGCGGCAGCGGAAGCGCGGGTGCTCTGGCTGCAGATCAACTCGACCAGAACCGGTCATCCGGACCACAAGTCGGCAAGACAGATGAGCGACTGGCTGCAGGCGATGAAGGCCAGTCCGACCTACGCTGCGCTCGACGAAGCCGGTACCGTCGGCCGCGCCTATTCGGCCAGGACGACGCCGCACATGTACCTGATCAACCCGGCTGGCCAGATCGTCTATAACGGCGCCATCGACGACCGGCGCTCGACCGATCCCGCGGATATCGCCGGCGCGCGCAACCACATGCGGGCCGCGATCGCCGAAGCCGTCGGCGGCAAGCCGGTGTCGTTGCCGGCGACGACGCCCTACGGCTGTTCGATCAAGTACTGAGCGCGGCACCGCGGCACAGCGCGGCGGGCGGTGACTCGCCAGCCGCGAGCGCTACATCAGCAGCGCCCGGCCGCCGATGTGCAGCCAGTCGCCGGCTGCGAGAAGCGGTCGCTGGGCAAAGACGTTGCCGCGAACGCGGCGGATCCGCTCGAGGATTCGCAGCCCTCCCTGGACCGTCAGCCGGATCTCCCAGCCCATGCGTCCCGGGAGGTGGCGTACCAGCGGCGCCCCGTCGAGCAGCAGTTGTTGCGTGCGGCCGACCTGGAATTCAAGCAGCGCCGCCCATTGTTCGTTCCAGCGAGCCGCGGCGATCTGTTCCTCGGCGATGGCGAAGCGGGCGAGGTCGCTCTGCGGCAGGTAAACGCGTCCCTTCTGCCAGTCGAGCGCGACGTCCTGCCAGAAATTGACGAGTTGCAGCCCGCTGCAGATGCAGTCCGACCGCCGCAGGTTCTCGCCGCTGGTGCGGTCGACCAGGTGCAGCAGCAGGCGCCCGACCGGGTTGGCCGAACGCCGGCAGTAGTCGAGCAGCTCCGGGTAGTCCGCGTAGCGCTTCTTGACCACGTCCTGGGCAAAGGCGTCGAGCAGGTCGCGCAGCAACGGCAGCGGCAACCGCCACTCGTCGACGACCGATGCCAGCGCACGAAGCTCCGGCATCACCGGCGGTACGCCGCGCTCGATCCGGTCCAGCTCGTCGCGGTAGTCGGCCAGCGCCTGCAGGCGCGCCGGCGCCGGTGCATCGCCTTCATCGGCGATGTCGTCGGCGGCACGGGCGAAGCGATAGATCGCCTCGATCGGCTGCCGCAGTCGCCGCGGCAGCAGCAGCGAGGCGACGGGAAAATTCTCGTAGTGGTCGACAGGCATCCGGGAGAGAGGCCGGGCGAGCGGCTTGCGCGCGCCCGGGCGTGAGCGCAGACGGGAGCTGACAGTATAGAGGCGTCACGGTTAGAATGATGCGCGCTTCGATTGCTGAACAGCCGGTCGCGCAGCAGACGCCCGTCGCGGCCGGCGTCGGTTCCGGTCCGTACCGCAGTGCCCAGGTGGCGAAATTGGTAGACGCAGCAGGTTTAGGTCCTGCCGCCGCAAGGTGTGGGGGTTCGATTCCCTTCCTGGGCACCAAAGAGAAGTCCCCGATTGGCGATGAAACTCGAAGAACTTCAAACCAGCGTGGCGATTCGTGGCATCGTTCCAGACGCCCTGGTCACTGTCGTCAGCGTCCAGTGGTTTGGCTCGGAGGCGCTGGAACTGACCTACAAGACCGCCTCCGGCAAGGTCGCCAACGAGCTGCTTTACCGCCACGACGAAGCACGCCTGGAACTGGTCGAACAGGGTAGGCCCTGGAGCTTCGACGGCGACGGCGCGCTCTTTCGCCTGGTTTCCGAGGCCCAGCGCATCCGCCTCGCACATCTGTTCGACCCGGTCCTGGCGGTGCATAGCTCGATCGTCGACCCGCTGCCGCACCAGATCACCGCCGTCTACGAAAGCATGCTGCCGCGCCAGCCGCTGCGCTTCCTGCTGGCGGACGACCCCGGCGCCGGCAAGACGATCATGGCCGGCCTGCTGATCAAGGAACTGGTTGCCCGTGGCGACCTGCAACGCTGCCTGATCGTCTGCCCCGGCAGCCTGGCCGAACAGTGGCAGGACGAACTCTACCGTCGCTTCCACCTG
>JAEUOM010000050.1 GCA_016788495.1 Accumulibacter sp.
GGCGGCGACGGCCTCGATGAAGTCGGTCTGTCGACAGAGGAAGGCCGGCGTCTGCAGGACGTCGACGACGGCTGCGACAGCGGCGATGTCCTGCTCGCGATGGACGTCGGTGAGGACCGGGACAGCGATCTGCCGCCGCACTTCGGCCAGGATGCGCAGGCCCTCGTCGATCCCCGGTCCCCGCGGCGATCGCCCGGAACTGCGGTTGGCCTTGTCGTAGGAAGCCTTGAAGATGTACGGCAGACCAAGGCGGGCACAGACCTCCCGCATCTGTCCGGCGACCTCGAGGCAGAGATCGAGCGACTCGGCGGTGCACGGACCGGCGATCAGGAAGAGCGGCTGCGCGAGTCCCGCCTCGAAGTGGCAGAGCCTCATGCCGCGCCCCGGCGAGCGGCCGCTGCCTGCACGAAGGAAGTGAAGAGCGGATGGCCCCGGCGCGGCGATGAGGTGAACTCGGGATGGAACTGGCAACCGAGAAACCAGGGGTGGGCATTGGCCCCCTCCTTCGGCAGCTCAACGATCTCGCACAGGTCGGTGACCGGCGCCCGCCCGGAAACCACCAGACCGACCCGCTCGAGTTCACCGAGGAGCGTGTTGTTGACCTCGTAGCGGTGACGATGCCGCTCGACGATTTCCGCCCGTCCGTAGATCGCCCGCGCCATCGTCCCCTCGGCCAGCCGGCAAAGCTGACCGCCAAGCCGCATCGTGCCGCCGAGATCCGAATTCTCGTCGCGCGTCTCGATGCGTCCCGACGCATCCTGCCACTCGGTGATCAGGCCGACGACCGGATGGGGCGTATCCTGGTCGAACTCGCTGCTGTGCGCGCCGGCCAGGCCGGCGACGTCACGGGCGAACTCGACGACCGCCAGCTGCATGCCGAGGCAGATGCCGAGGAAGGGGATCCGGTTCTCGCGCGCGTGGCGGATCGCGGCAATCTTGCCCTCGGTGCCACGACGGCCGAAGCCCCCCGGAACCAGGATCGCATCCATCCCCTGCAGCGCCTCGCAGCCGTTGCGTTCGATCTCCTCCGAGTCGATGTAGCTGATGCGGACCTTGCTGCGCGTGGCGATGCCGGCATGCACGAGGGCCTCGGTGAGCGACTTGTACGACTCGGTAAGGTCCACGTACTTGCCGACGAAAGCGACGTCGAGCACCCGTTCGGGGTTCTCCAGCGCGTGGACGATGTTCTTCCAGACGCCGAGATCGGCCGCGCGGGCGAGTATGCCGAGCTTGTGGCAGACGATCTCGTCGAGCATCTGGTCGTGCAGCATGGCCGGGATCTTGTAGATCGAATCGGCATCGCGCGCCTCGATCACCGCTTCGCGCTGCACGTTGCAGAACAGCGCCATCTTGCGCTTGTCATCCTCGGGAATCGGCCGGTCGGTGCGGCAGAGCAGGATGTCCGGCTGGATGCCGATCTCGCGCAGCTCCTTGACCGAATGCTGCGTCGGTTTGGTCTTCAGTTCGCCGGCAGTGGCGATGTAGGGCACCAGCGTCAGGTGCATGTAACAGGCGTTGGTCCGTCCTTCCTGCAGCGCCATCTGGCGAATCGCCTCGAGAAAGGGGAGCGATTCGATGTCGCCAACTGTCCCGCCGACCTCGACGATCGCCAGGTCGGCGCCCTCGGCACCGCGCCGGATGTGCGCCTTGATCTCGTCGGTGATGTGCGGAATCACCTGCACCGTCTTGCCGAGATACTCGCCGCGCCGTTCCTTGCGGATCACCGAATCGTAGATCTGGCCGGTGGTGAAGTTGTTGCGCCGGCCCATGCGGGCATTGGTGAAGCGCTCGTAGTGGCCGAGGTCGAGGTCGGTCTCGGCGCCATCCTCGGTGACGAAGACCTCGCCATGCTGGAACGGGCTCATCGTGCCCGGATCGACGTTGATGTAGGGATCAAGCTTGAGATGGGTGACCCTGATTCCGCGCGATTCGAGGATCGCTCCGAGCGAGGCGGCGGCGATTCCCTTGCCCAGGGACGAGACGACGCCACCGGTGACGAAAACGTATTTGATCATGGAGATGGCTGCAGCGGGAAAGCCCGATTGTAGCCGATAAACCCTGCCCTCTCCAACCGGCGCCCGGCGCTGGCGAGCGACGACCGGCGTCGCCGGCGGGCGGCGGCCAGCGGCTTGGCGCGGGCGGCCACGCCATCGCCGGCGGCAGGACCGGAGCGCAAGCATGCCCCCCTCACCGCCACTTGGCCCGTTGCGTTTTCCCCACCCATCGCGTTGACGTATCCTGTCCAGGGGGATAGGATACAGCCATGAACACGCACACCTCGCACCCGGAGATCATCAAGCGCCTGAAACGGGCGGAGGGCCACCTGCGCAGCATCGTCGCCATGCTTGAGGACAGCCGTGGCTGCCTCGAGGTCGCGCAGCAACTGCAGGCGGTCGAACGTGCCATCGCCAGCGCCAAGAAGACGCTGGTGCACGACCACATCGACCACTGTCTCGATCAGGCCACCGGCACCGGGCCACGCAGCGCGAACGACGCCATCCGCGAGTTCAAGGAAATCTGCAAGTACCTCTGACGCACGGAAGGATCCGCCCCATGCAGCAAGCCGAGACCTCCCCCTGGAGCCACACGCATGTCTTCGACGAAGGCAACCTGGCGGCGGAAAAGGGCACCCGCGTGGTGATGCTGATCACCGCGACGATGATGTTCGTCGAGATCGTCGCCGGCTGGTGGTTCAACTCGATGGCGCTGCTCGCCGATGGCTGGCACATGAGTTCACATGCGGTGGCGATCGGCCTCTCGGCCCTCGCCTACAGCGCCGCCAGGCGCTACGCCAACGATCGGAGTTTTGCCTTCGGCACCTGGAAGGTCGAGGTTCTCGCCGGCTTCGCCAGTGCCATCTTCCTGCTCGGCGTGGCGCTGATGATGGTCAGCGGCTCGCTCGAACGTCTGCTGTCGCCACAGCCGATCCAGTTCACCGAGGCGATCGTCGTCGCCACGCTCGGACTGGCGGTCAATATCGCCTGCGCGCTGATCCTGCATGCGGCGCATCGCCCGGGACACGGTCACCACCACGGTCACCCGCACGACCAGCATGAACACCACGCCCAGAACGATTCCCACACCGATGAGCAGCCGCCTGGCGACGGGCGGCCGCACACGCACGCAGCGCCCGACCACCGCGGCGATCCCGACCTCAATCTGCGCGCCGCCTACCTGCACGTCGTCGCCGATGCCGCGACCTCCGTGCTGGCGATCGTTGCCCTGCTGGGCGGCATGGTCTACGGCTGGGACTGGCTCGATCCGGTCATGGGAATCGTCGGCAGCGTTCTCGTCGCGCGCTGGGCGTGGGGACTGATCCGCGACACCGGCCGCGTCCTCCTGGACCGGGAGATGGATCATCCGGTGGTCGCCCGAGTGCGACAGACTCTTGCCGGCAACACCCCCTGGCAATCACCGCCGCTGATCGACGACCTGCACGTCTGGCGCGTCGGCCGCGAGAAATTCGCCGTCATCGCCAGCCTGGTGAGCGACGATCCGGCACTGACACCCACTGCGGTGCGCCAGGAACTGTCCCGCCACGCCGAACTCGCGCACATCTCGGTCGAGGTCAATCGATCCGGCGACCTGCGCGCGCTGCTGCCGCCGGCCGCAGCCTGATCCGCGCGCCGCGGCGACAGCCCGCTACCGCTCTTCCGGAAAGCCAGCCAGCAGTTGCTCGACGATCCAGCGCGCCTCGGCTTCGCTGAGAAACCGGTGCCAGGGCGGCATCGGAGTTCCCGGGCGGCCGCCGTGGATCGTCGCGACCAGCGAGTCGACGGGCTTGTCGCGCAGCGCTTCGGGCGTCAGTGATGGGCCAAGCCCCCCCTGCAGTGTCATGCCGTGACACGAGCCACAGTCCTGCCGCACGAGATGGACGAGTTCGCGCTGCCTGGCTGCCGACGGCAGCGGCTCTGCCGACACCGGGGTACCGACCAGGAAGAGGCCAAGGGCAATGAGAAGGCGCATGGGTTGTCAGGCGGGCAAGACGCCGCTGCGACACTATGTCGCATGCGACGAGGTGGGGAAGAACACTAAGATTCCGCCATTCTAGCCGAACCGCAGAACCAGCCAAGGGAGACGACGATGCAGGACAACGATCATCAGTACGGCGACGAGAACGAAGGCGAACTGGCGTCACTGCTTCTCGGCGCCGGCTTCGCCCTGGCATCGCTGATCATCCTGCCGGCGATCGCCCAGCGCGTCGGTATCGGCAGCAGCCTGACGATCGCCCTGCGCGGCGTGCTGATGCGCGCCGCCAACCGCCTCTGACGACTGGCTCGCGGCAACGCCATCGGCGACTGGCAGCGCCGACGGCGCCGCGGCAACCGAAGCAAGCCCGACCGACCGCCCGGTGATGCCTGCCACGCGTCCGAGTCACCTGGCCCTGTGCCTCCTCTGCTGCGGCGGCACCCTCTTCGTCGCGAGCTTTGCCGACGCCACCCGTCTGCGCCAGCAGCGCGCCGGCGCGACCCACGAGATGCAGGCGCTGGTGCGGCAACTGCAGCTCACCGACCTCTGCCTGTTCACCGAGGCCCGCTACACCCGCCACCCGTCGCAGGCCGACCTGCATTCGGCATTTCAGGAGCATCCGCTGGCGCTCGAACACTTTCCCAGCGGCTCGCTGCTGCTGCCGCCCGCCATCCTGAGCAGCCGACATGAACGTCTGGATCGAGAAGCAGAAGTACCTGATTGACTTCACCCTCGCTTCGCTCGCCCGGCGCAAGGCGAAGAACCTCGGTCTGCTGCTGGTCTACTCGCTGATCGTCTTCCTGCTCGCCTCGGTGATGCTGTTCACGCACGCGCTGCGTCAGGCTGCGAACGAGCTGCTCGCCGGCGCTCCGGAAGTGATCCTGCAGCGCATGGTCGCCGGCCGCCACGACCTGATCCCGCCGGGATACCTCGAGCGGATCGGCCGCCTGCGCGGCGTCCAGGAAAAGCAGGGGCGCCTCTGGGGCTACTACTACGACCCGGTGGTCAAGGCCAACTACACCTTCATGGTCGCCGACGACCGGCTGCTGGCGCCCGGCACGCTGGTCGTCGGCGCCGGGCTTGCCCGCACGCGCGGCGTTGCGCCGGGCAACCTCATTTCCTTTCGCGCCTATTCGGGCAAGCTGTTCACCTTCAGCATCGCCGACATCCTGCCGGCGAAGTCGGAACTGGTCAGTGCCGACTTGGTGCTGCTCGGCGAAGCCGACTTCCGCGCCTTCTTCGACATCCCGCCCGGCCATTACACCGACATCACGCTGCGCGTCGCCAATCCGCTCGAAGTGCGCAACGTCGCCGGCAAACTCGCGCAGCAGTTCCCCGACTCGCGGCCGATCCTGCGCGAAGAGATCCTGCGCACCTACGAATCGATCTTCAGCTGGCGGGAAGGCATCGTTCTCGCCCTCGCCACGCTCGCCGTGCTCGCCTTCGCCATCCTCGCCTGGGAAAAGGCGTCCGGACTGTCGGCCGACGAACGGCGCGAGATCGGCATCCTGAAGGCGATCGGCTGGGAGACCGGAGATGTCCTGCGGATGAAGTTATGGGAAGGCGCGTTGCTGTCGCTGAGCGCTTTCCTGCTCGGTTACCTCGCCGCCTATGTGCACGTGTTCCATTTCGCGGCATCGCTCCTGGCGCCGGTTCTGAAGGGCTGGGCGGTGCTCTATCCGCGCTTCGAACTCAGTCCGGTGATCGACGGCCTGCAGGTGACGA
Organism: Accumulibacter sp.; assembly: GCA_016788495.1. GTDB lineage: Bacteria > Pseudomonadota > Gammaproteobacteria > Burkholderiales > Rhodocyclaceae > Accumulibacter. The sequence continues at coordinate 5,695 of JAEUOM010000050.1, forward strand.
CGCTGTTCTTCTTCACCGTCTTCCCCTACGCAGCGGCGACGCTGGTGCCCATCTGGCGCGTCGCGATCACCGACCCGGACGCGGTGATGCGCGGCTGAACTGACGATGATCGAGCTCAGACAGATCCACAAAGCCTTCAACGCCGGACGCGAGAACGAGTTCCGCGCCCTCAACGGCATCGACCTGCAGCTGCCGGCGCAACGCGTGACCGCCTTCCGCGGCCCGAGCGGCTCCGGCAAGACGACCCTGCTGTCGATCATCGGCTGCCTGGCGCGACCGACGAGTGGCCGCGTCCGCCTGCACGAGCGCGACATCTCCGGCCTGCCCGAACGTTTCCTGACGGAAATCCGGCGCCGTACCTTCGGGTTCGTCTTTCAGCAGTTCAACCTCATCAGCGGCCTCTCGGCGACCGAGAACGTCATGCTGCCGGCCTACCCGCTGGGCGGCGACCGGCACGCCCTGCGGGCTCGCGCCGAACACCTGCTCGCCGGCCTGCGCCTGGCCCACCGGCGGACGACGCGCGTCGAGCTGCTCTCCGGCGGTGAGCAGCAGCGCGTGGCGATCGCCCGCGCGCTGATCAACGAACCGCCGGTGATCATTGCCGACGAGCCGACGGCCAACCTCGACACGGCGTTGGCGAGGGAGTTCATGGCGATCATCGAACAGCTCGCCGACGCCGGTCGCACCGTGCTGCTGAGCAGCCACGACCCGCTGCTCGTCGACTCGTCGCTGGTGGACCGGGTGATCGACATGCGCGACGGACGCATCGTCGCAGCCGCAGCGCCCGCCGGGGACGGCGGATGATCTTCCAGCCGGCGATCATCGCCCTGTTGCTCTCGTCGCTGCTCTGCATCGGGCTGCTCCTGGCTGCGGCCCCGTTTGCCGTCGACCTCATCCGCCACTGGGATCTCGGCAGCGGCAGCGAACGGCAACTGCTGCGCGAACGCCGCACCTACCTGCTGTCGACCCTGCTCGCCTTCGTCTTTGCCACGCAGCTGCTCGCGCTCCTGCTCTTCGTCTTCAATGCCGATCGAATGGCGTCGCTGTTCGTCGGCGCGATGTGCGCGGTCGGTACGCTGCAGGCGAATGCTTTCGGCTTTCCGGCGCTGCTGGCGCAGATTCTCGTCTTCTTCCTTGCCGCCGTCTGGCTGGTGATCAACCACGTCGACACGCGCGCTCCCGATTACCCGCTGCTGCGCATCAAGTACGTACTGCTGCTCTGCCTGCTGCCGGTCCTGCTCGCCGCCGCGCTGCTGCAGTGGCGCTACTTCCTCGCGCTCAAGGCCGACGTCATCACGTCCTGCTGTGGTAGCCTGTTCTCCGACGCGACGCCCGGGGTCACCGCCGACCTGGCGGCGGCACCGCCGCTGCCGACGATGCTCGCCTTCTACCTCAGCCTGGCGCTGGCCGGCGGCGGCGCCCTGCTCTACCGCCGGCGGCAGCGCGGCGGCTATCTCGTCGCCCTCTTGTCGGCACTCGCGTTTGCCGTCACCATGGCGGCCGT
>JAEUOM010000073.1 GCA_016788495.1 Accumulibacter sp.
GCCCTCGTTCGCCACTTCGTCGAGCCCGTCGAGCAACAGCAGGACGTTGTTCCCTTCGTTGAGCAGGCGGACGAAGAAGTCGTCCGGCAGCTCGAACGGCGCTTCGCGGCTGATCAGGTGATGCGAGATGAAGTGCGCCAGGGTGCGTTCGCGCGCTGGCGCGCCGGCCGGCAGGTGGCGCCGATGGCGGGCGAAGGACGCGAGCGGGACGAAGATCGGCAGCAGCAGGTCGGCCGGCGCCAGCCGCAGGCCGAGCCGCGAGCGCGCCGGCTCGGCTTCGCCGGCGAGCAGCGACGAAGCGAGTGCCCAGGCGATGTGCAGCAGGACGGTCGTCTTGCCGCAGCCCGGACCGCCGATGATCGCCAGGCGATTGCCGAGGGCAAGCACCTCGCTCAGCGCGAGGTCGGTCTCGCCACCGCTCGACGGGTCGCCGTCGTCGCGATCGCCCGCCTCTTCCGCCCCGCGCCGGAGCGACTGGCGTACCAAGGCCTCGGGCCCGGCCTCGCCCGGCGACCCCTGCCGGTCGCCGAGCGGGCGCAGCGAGCGCGCCCGCAGCGGCACGTAGGCGGTATCGAGCGGCAGCGCGACGACCGGCGCTGCACCCGAGCGCTCGATCCCGCGCAGCTCGATGCTCTGCGTGCGCTCCTGCAGCCAGGCGAGATAGGCACCCACCTGGCTGGCGAGCAGGCGCTTGCCGTCCGCATCGCCGCCGCCGGTGCCGTAGTAGTTGCTGACGATCTGCGTCCGGATGATCGTGCCGCTGTGGTCGCCAGCGATCTTGACCGACCCGGCGCCGAGCGCGTCGCCGGTCCCCTGCGCGACGGCGCCGTCACCGCTGAGCTCGGCCTGCCGCGCGCCGGCGGCAGGCGGCGCCGTCGGCAGCGCTTGCCCGCCGCCGCGTTGGCCCGCGCTCGCGCCGGCGGCGATCGCCGCGGCGAGGGCCTCGAAGGTTGCGGCGTCGATAAACCCCGCGGCCAGCGCCTGCCGCAGCCCGTCGATCGCTGGCTGGTCGTTCTCGCTCACTTCTCGTCCTTCCGTGCCGGCTATGTGGGCGCATCAAAGCACATCTGAAGCGGCCTGCCAATTGAGTAACTGTCCCCCTAATCCATGCGACGTCGTGAACCGGTGAACGCAGCGGCTGGGTGCACGGCACCGGCCGTGGCCCGCGACCCGCAGCGCGTCGAACGCGCCCTCGGCGAATTTAGTATACTGTCCCCGCGATTTGGCCACGGCAACTGCCGGGCGATCAGCTCCTTCATGATCTCGTTGCTGCCGCCGTAGATGCGTGCGGCGCGGGCGTCGGTCCAGGCGCGGGCGATCGGGTAATCGAGCATGCAGCCGTTGCCGCCGTGCAGCTGCAGGCAGGCATCGAGCACCTTGCACTGCAGGTCGGTGCACCAGTACTTGGCCATCGACGCAGCCGTCGCGTCGAGTTCGCCGCGGACGAAGAGTTCGCTGCAGCGGTCGACGAAGACACGCGCCACCTGCACCTCGGTCAGCGCCTCGGCGAGGGTGAAGCGGGTGTTCTGGAAGTGCAGGAGCGGCTGCCCGAAGGCCTGGCGTTCGCGGCAGTAGCGGCTGGTCCAGTCGATCGCCGCTTCCGCCTGCGCGACGGCGCTGATCGCGATCTGCAGCCGCTCCCACGGCAGCTCGTTCATCAGGTAGGCGAAGCCGCGGTTCTCCTCGCCGAGCAGGTGGTCGAGCGGCACGCGCACGTCGTCGAAGAAGAGTTCGCCGGTGTCCTGCGCGCGCATGCCGATCTTCTTCAGCCGCCGCCCGCGACTGCAGCCGGGCCAGCGCATGTCGACGACGAGCAGGCTGATGCCCTTGCCGGCGGCCGCCGGGTCGGTCTTGGCGACGACGACGACGAGGTCGCAGAGTGAGCCGTTGGTGATGAAGGTCTTGCCGCCGTTGAGGACGTAGTGCTCGCCGTCACGCAGCGCCGTCGTGCGCAGCCCCTGCAGGTCGGAGCCCGCGCCGGGCTCGGTCATCGCGATGGCGCCGATCAGCTCGCCACTCGCCATCCGCGGCAGGTAGCGCTGGCGGATCGCCTCGCTGCCGTAGTGCAGCAGGTAGGGGGCGACGATCTCCGAATGCAGCGACCAGCCGAGCAGGTTCTGCACCGCGTTGCGCGCGAGTTGCTCGAAGAGGACGACGCTGTACAGCTTGTCGGCGCCGGCACCGCCGTACTCCTCGGGCAGCGACGAGCAGAGGAAGCCGGCGGCGGCGGCGCGCAGCCACAGCTCGCGGTCAACGTAGCCCTGCTCTTCAAAGCGCTCGTAGTGCGGCACGACTTCGAGCGCGATGAAGCGGTCGAGCGCCGCCGCATACTGCCGGTGGCCGTCGTCGAAGAGCGTGCGGGCAATCGCCATCGGAGGTCGCTCGCGCCTAGATGCGGAAGCCGCCGCCGCAGACGAGCAGTTCGCCGGAGACGTAGTTGGCTTCCGGGTAGCAGAGCATGACGACGGCGCCCGCCGCCTCCTCCGGCGTGCCGCCGCGGCCGAGCGGGATCATCGCCGCCATCTGCTGCAGCAACTCCGGATTGACGCCGGCCTTGATCTGCCGGCCCTCGATGTCGAGCACCGCGTCGCCGGCGGCGGCGCTGGTCAGCCGGGTGTTGATCAGGCCGAAGGCGACGCAGTTGACGTTCACCCGGTAACGCCCCCACTCCTTGGCCAGCGTGCGCGTCAGGCCGACGATGCCGGCCTTGGCGGCGGCGTAGTTGGCCTGCCCGGCGTTGCCGCCGACACCGGCGATCGACGACACATTGACGACCTTGCGGTAGCTTTGACAGCCGCTGTCGCTCTCGCGCTTCGCGGCGGCGCGGAAGAAGTCGGCGGCCGCGCGCAGGATGCGGAACGGCGCCGTCAGATGGACGTCGAGCATCGCCTGCCATTGCTCGTCGCTCATCTTCTGGACGACGTTGTCCCAGGTGTAACAGGCGTTGTTGATGATGATGTCGAGGCCGCCGAACTGGCTGAGCGCCGTCTGCACGAAGCGCTCGGCGAAATCGGCGCTGGTGACGCTGCCGACGCAGGTGACCGCCTGGCCGCCGGCCGCGACGATGGCGCTGACGGTCTCTGCCGCCGGTGCGCTGTCGACATCATTGACCACCACATGCGCGCCCTCCTCCGCCAGCTTGAGCGCCACCGCGCGACCGATGCCGCGGCCGGAACCGCTGACGATCGCCACCTTGCCTGCGAGTTTAGCCATGAATTGCTCCCTGTCGATTGCAACCGCATCCGGCGACGGGCACCGCCGGCGGGCCGCCGCGTCGTTGCCCCGCGGTGGCTCAGGCGGCCCGCTGGTAGAGCGTCACCACGCAGGCGCCGCCGAGCCCGAGGTTGTGCTGCAGCGCGATGCGGGCGCCTGCCACCTGGCGTTCGCCGGCTTCGCCGCGCAACTGCTCGACCAGTTCGGCGCACTGTGCGAGCCCGGTGGCGCCGAGCGGGTGCCCCTTGCACAGCAGGCCGCCCGAGGGGTTGGTCACCACCCTGCCACCGTAGCTGTTGTCGCCGTCGGCAACGAATTGCTCGGCGCCGCCCTCCGGGCACAGGCGCAGCGCCTCGTAGCTGAGAACCTCGTTCTGCGCGAAGCAGTCGTGCAGTTCGACGACGTCGATGTCGCCGGGGCCGATTCCCGCCTGTTCGTAGACGAGGTCGGCGGCCTCGCGGCTCATGTCGGCGCCGACCAGCGCCAGCATGCTGCGCTTGTCGAAGGTGCCCGGGCGATCGGTGGTCATCGCCTGCGCGGCGATGAAGACGCGCCGGTCGAGATTGCGGCGCGCGGCAAAGGCCGGCGAGACGAGGATCGCCGCCGCCGCACCGCAGGTCGGCGGGCAGGCCATCAGCCGCGTCATGCCGGCCTCGGCACAGATCAGCGGCGCCGCCAGCACTTCTTCCTCGCTGACCACCTTGCGCAGCAGCGCGCCGGGGTTGTGCGCAGCGTGCCGGCTGGCTTTGGCGCGCACGCGCGCGAAGAGGCTCGCCGTCGCGCCGTGGCGCTGCATGTATTCGACGCCGGCGCCGCCGAAGTAGCGCAGCGCCAGCGGCACCGGGTAGGGAGCGATCTCGGCGCAGAGCTCGTCGAAACGCGAGAAGGGCGACGGCCGGTCGCTCCAGTGCTCGGTCAGCGCGCCCGGCCGCATCTGTTCGAACCCGAGCGCCAGCACGCAGTCGACCGCGCCCGATTCGACGAGCTGCCGGGCGAGGAAGAGCGCCGTCGACCCGGTCGAACAGTTGTTGTTCACATTGACGATCGGGATGCCGCTCATGCCGACGCCGTAGAGCGCGCGCTGGCCGGAGGTCGAATCACCATAGACGTAGCCGACGATCGCCTGCTGCACGTCCTCATAGGCGAGGCCGGCATTGGCGAGCGCGCGCCGCGTCGCTGCCGCGGCCATCAGATCATAGCTTTCGGTCGCCCCCGGCTTGCCGAAGGGTATCGCGCCGACACCGGCCACCACCGCCTTTCCCTGCATCAGCTTCTCCTTGCCTGTTCCTTCAGCGCGGCTACTTCGCGGGGCTGACGCCGCGCAGCACGGCGAAACGATCGGCGATCAGCTTCGCCCACTTGTCGAAGGCGTTCTGCGCGTACGCCCAGGCCTGGAACGAGTTCATGTAACCCTTGACCCAGGTGTCGGTCGCACCCTCGGCACCCTCCTCGACCGCCGCTGCGTACTTGCGGCCGATCTGCGCGTCGGCGCATTCGGCGAGCACATGGTTGGTTGCGCCGTCGGTGAACTGGATCTCCATCCCCGTCTCGCCGAGGTACGGCGTCGACCCGGCCGGCCTGCCGCTCGCCGGACCGGAGGCGAGTTCGGCGGTGAAGGCGTAGGGGATCGCCGTCCCCATCAGGCTGCGGCTGACCTGCGTCGGCACCAGGTTGGTCAGTGCGATGCGCAGCACGATGACCCCCGGACCCGGCTGCTCGACGACCTGCATCTGCGGCTTGAGCGCCTTCACCAGCGAGGCATGGAAGTAGTCGACGAGCGCCTTCAGCTCGGTCGGATCGATCCCCTGTTGCTGGTCGGCCTTGAGGGTGACTACGATGCGGTTGATCAGCACCTTGTCGTAGGCCTTGAGGTCGAGCTCGGGCTGCCGCCAGCAGAGGGTACCCTCGGCTCCCGGCGACGGTGCCAGTGCCTGGTAGTCGGTGAGGAAGCCGCTGCGCATGATGCGCGCCGGGTCGCTGACGGTGACGTTGGTTGCCGGACCGGCGCAGCCGGCGAGCAGCAGCGTTGCGGCCAGGCAGCGGAGCGCGCTGCCGCGCACGCGGTGCTCCGCCCGCCGCCACGAAAAACTGCCCGGGGTGGCGGCGGGGTGAACTCGATGCTCAGCTTTCATGATCGCCTCTCGGGTAGGGAAGGCGGACATTGTACCGCCGCAGCTCGCGGTTCCGACAGATTGCGGCCTCGGCGCCGGGAACGCCATGGCCTGGGCCGCCGGTCGCTCGATGGCGATGGCACCGGTGCAAGCGCCTGGGAGGTGCCGACAGAGGGTGCCTGAACACCGATCGGTGCGGCAAGTCTCGCCGGTGGTTGGCGGGGGAAAGTCGCGCGCGCGGCTAGTCGACCGCGGGCAGCGCAGCACCGCTCAACACGGCGCGAAGAAACCGTGCTCCGTTCTCCGGGCGAAGGTAGTGGCGGTAGGCAGCAATGCCGAACTGCGACGGCGCCAGGTAGTAGAAGGTCTCGGAGATTTCTCCCTCACGGTCGAAGCTGACGCCAGGAGCATCGGCCAGGATGGCTTCCCGGCGCCCGGGCTCCATCGTCGCGAACATGACGACGTACGCCACGTACTCGCTGGCGCGCACGCTGAGGCTGTTGCCCGGAGCATTGCACCACGCCAGGGCGTGGGCGATCTCGTGCGCCACCAGACTGTGGTAGAGGGTCCGGTCGATGCTCTGGCCCAGCCAGCGTCCGCGGTCGCTGGCCGCGCGCAAGGAAAGTACCGTGACCTGCGCGTCTTCAGGGTTGAAGCAGCCCAGCACGTTGTCACCGTTCGCCGACGGCATCGTGTCGACCAGAAGCACGGTGATGGCCGCAGTTCGCGACAAGCCGATGTTGCGGAAGAACGCGGAAACGGAATGCGCAGCGGCGCACACAGCCAGGGTGTCTTCGGTCGTTCCGCCGTCGACGCGGACGTCCCCGGACCGGCAGTCGTGCGAGCGGTGCGCATCGTGCTGCGGCTCGAGACCCCGCACGGCGCATGCCGAGGCCGCGAGCAGCAGGAGCAACGGCAGGCACCGCACAGGCGTCACGCTACGCGGCCCGGTTGAAAGGCACGCGTGCGCCAGGAGAAACGGTGATGGCTGTCGAGACACCCCTGTGAATCCTCCCCTGCGCCAACATCGTGCCCAGCGATCGCTCCTCGCCCGCGCTGGATGCAGGCTGTGACAACGAAAAGCAGTCCGTCCCTCGCCAAGGGAACGGCCGTGATGTGCCGATCGCCGCGGTACGACCAGATCCGGCCCCCAGTCGAGGCTTGCAGCGCAAAGGTCGTGCCTTGCGCATCGGCGAAGACGAGCGCATCGGCGAAGACGAGCGCATCGTCGACCAGGAACGGGCCCCGGGCAATGACTGCCGACGCGTCGAACCGCCATGCTTCGTTCAGACTGCGCGCGGCCTGCGGCGGCGTTCCCTTGTCGGCAAGGTCTTCGCCAGCGGAACGTCGGACCGCTTTCGCCTCGCCTCCAGCGAGCACGCGCAGCACCTCCGGATGAACCGACATGCGCGCGAAATCGAGCGCTGTTCGCCCGTATCGGTCAACCAGCGTCCGGTCGGCACCATGCGCCAGCAACACCGACACCATCTCGGCATCGCCACGGTTCGCGGCATGCAGCAGAGCCGTTGTCCGGTCGTGTTCGCTGCAATTCCTCTCAAAGGGCGTCCGCCGATCCTCGGTCGCGGCGCCGGAGCCTGCTGGCACACCGGGTCCGGCTGTTGCACCGGGCGGCCCCGGGTTGCCACCTTCGCGGCCGTTGCCATTGGTCGCTGCCGCCTCGGCGGCGGCACTGCCGATGGCCAGCGCCGCCAGCATCGTCGCCGCCAGCATGAGTACCCCTCGCCGCAGGGTCGCCGCGGCCGGCGGCAGGCCTCTTCCTGCACCGGCGGCGCGCCCGACGGGGGACTCGCCGGCCCCCCGCGCACCAGGCCAGCGAACGCGTTGACCAAGGACCAGGGAGCGGAGAGACCCCTTCGGCATCAGCGCGCCGGAGCCGTCTCGGGGACGTCGCGCCGCCCGGGCAGCTTCATGTAGATGCGCTGGCCGCCGGCAGCCGAACGGGTGAAGACCGACGATGGCGCCGCCTTGCGGGTGAGCGTGTTGCCCTGATAGAGCTGATGGAACTGCGTCACGAGCTGGACGTAGTTCATCGTTTCCGGGTACGGCGGCACCTGGTTGCGGTGCTGCTGCACGGCTCCCTGACCGGCGTTGTAGGCGGCCAGAACCAGTTGCGGATCGTTCGGGAACAGCTTGCCGAGGTCGCGCAGGTAACGCGCCCCGATGCGGATGTTGGTCTTCGGATCGGCCAGCTTCTCCTCCAGGCTCTGCTGCCGATCACCCTGCAGCCCGTACTGCCCGGCGGTCGCCGGCATCACCTGCATCAGCCCGATGGCACCCTTGGGTGAGACGGCGTCGGGGTTGAAGGCGGATTCGGCAGCCATCACCGCCTTCAGCAGCGCGGCATCGACGGCAAACTCGTCGCTCGCGCGCTTGATCAGCGGTTCGAACTTCTTCAGGTTGGGATGCTGCGACAGGTAGCGCAGCAACTCCGGCTTGCCCGGCCCGCTCAGCGCCGACAGCGACGTGCGCGCGGCGTCGCCCTGCAGGAAGAGCTTGTAACGCGAATCGACCTGCTCGGTCGCGAAGTGCGCAATCCCCTGCTCGTCGACGTAGCCCCAGATGCTGGCGGCGGCGCCGGCCGGCAGCACGCCCTGCAGCAGCATCAGCAGCAGGCCGCCGAGCACCGCCCGCCAGCGGCCACGGTCGGCGGTCCGCAGCGGACGCGCGCGTGCAACTGCTGGTGGATGGGTGCTGGATGTCATGCGGGATTGCCTTCAGGGCTGCGGCCACGCCCGCTTGCGGGAGGCAGCGGCCGGCTTGCGGCGGCGAGATGGACGGCCGTCGCCGGCCGGTGCAGCTTCCCGAGTATGCCCGTCCGCTGCGAGCGCTGTCAATCGGCGAGCATCGCCGGCGAACAGCGCCGCCGGCGCATCGCCTGCCATCGCGTGCGGTCGGCAGCGCCGGACTCGGGTAAACTCGCGCCTTCCGCGCCGGTGCTGCTGCCGGTGTCCCGCAACCGTTTCCCCCACTTCCGATCGACAGCCATGGCTCAATATGTATTCACGATGAACCGCGTGGGCAAGATCGTCCCGCCCAAGCGGCAGATCATCAAGGACATCTCGCTCTCTTTCTTCCCCGGCGCGAAGATCGGCCTGCTCGGGCTGAACGGCTCGGGCAAATCGACCGTGCTGCGCATCATGGCCGGCGTCGACCGCGACATCATCGGCGAAGCGACGCCAATGCCCGGGCTGAACATTGGCTACCTGCCGCAGGAGCCGCAGCTCGACCCGGGCAAGACCGTCCGCCAGGAAGTCGAGTCGGGACTCGGCGAGGCCTTCGCCGCGCAGGCGATGCTCGATGCCGTCTATGCCGCCTACGCCGAACCCGACGCCGACTTCGACAAGCTCGCCGAGGAGCAGGCGCGGCTCGAGGCGATCATCGCCAGCAGCGGCGCCGACCTCGACAACCAGCTCGAACTCGCCGCCGACGCGCTGCGCCTCCCGCCCTGGGAGGCGCTGATCGGCAATCTCTCCGGTGGCGAGAAGCGCCGCGTCGCGCTGTGCAAGCTGCTGCTCTCGAAGCCCGACATGCTGCTGCTCGACGAGCCGACCAACCACCTCGACGCCGAATCGGTCGATTGGCTCGAGCAGTTCCTCGTCCGCTTCCCCGGCACCGTCGTCGCCGTGACGCACGATCGTTATTTCCTCGACAACGCCGCCGAGTGGATCCTCGAACTCGACCGCGGCCAGGGAATCCCCTGGAAGGGCAACTACTCGAGCTGGCTCGAACAGAAGGAAGCCCGCCTGGAAACCGAAGCGCGCCAGGAAGCCGGGCGCATCAAGGCGATGAAGCAGGAACTCGAATGGGTGCGGCAAAACCCGAAGGCGCGGCAGGCGAAGAGCAAGGCGCGGCTGGCGCGCTTCGACGAACTGTCCAACGTCGAGTACCAGAAGCGCAACGAGACGCAGGAGATCTTCATCCCGGTCGGCGAGCGCCTCGGCGGCAAGGTGATCGAGTTCCGCAACGTTCGCAAGTCATTCGGTGACCGCCTGCTGATCGATGACCTGAGCTTCAGCGTGCCGCCGGGGGCGATCGTCGGCATCATCGGCCCGAACGGCGCCGGCAAGTCGACGCTCTTCCGCATGCTCACCGGCAACGAGCAGCCCGACTCGGGCGAGATCGAGATCGGCGACACCGTCCGCCTCGCCTATGTGGACCAGAGCCGCGACTGCCTCGACGGCAGCAAGACGGTCTTCGAGGAGATCTCGGGCGGCGCCGACACCCTCACCGTCGGCAAGTACGAAACCTCGGCGCGCGCCTACATCGGCCGCTTCAACTTCAAGGGCGCCGACCAGCAGAAGCACGTCGGCCAGCTCTCGGGCGGCGAGCGCGGACGGCTGCACATGGCGAAGACACTGATCGCCGGCGGCAATGTCCTCCTGCTCGACGAGCCGTCGAACGACCTCGACGTCGAAACGCTGCGCGCGCTCGAGGACGCACTGCTCGAGTTCGCCGGCTGCGTCCTCGTCATCTCGCACGACCGCTGGTTCCTCGACCGCATCTGCTCGCACATCCTCGCCTGCGAGGGAGATTCGCAATGGACCTTCTTCAGCGGCAACTACCACGAGTACGAGGAAGACAAGCGACGCCGCCTCGGCGACGAGGCCGCCCGCCCGAAACGGATCCGCTACCGGCCGATCACGCGCTAGAGCGGCGCGCCAGCCCTGCCCGCCAACGACCACCACCACGCAGAGGAGACTGCCGATGAACCAGCTTGGAATCCCCGCCCTTCTGTTTGTCTTCGCCGCCGCCGCGGCCGCGACCTGGATCGCCGGCGTCTGGCTGGCGAAGGCGACCGACGTCCTGGATGATCGCTTCGGCCTCGGCGAGACGATCGGCGGCATGGTTCTGCTGTCGATCACCGGCGCGCTGCCCGAACTGGCGATCACGATCAGCGCGGTCAGCAGCGGCCACCTGGACATCGCCGCCGGTAACCTGATCGGTGGCGTCGCCATGCAGACCCTGGTGCTGGTCATCGCTGACCGCTTCGTCACCGGCCCGCGCCCCCTGTCGACCCTATCGGCATCGCTGCTCCCGGCACTGGAGGGCGTTCTCGTCATCTGTGTCGTCGGCATCACCGTGATGAGCGGCCTCCTCCCCGCGAGCGTCGCCGTCGGCCCGCTCGGTGCCGGGAGCATCGCGATCTTCGTCGTCTGGCTGGTCGGCATGCTGGCCCTTGCCCGCTGCCGGGACCGGAAGGACATGGATCTCGTCGTCCCTGCCGAACCCGCCGCGCAAGCGACGAAGACGGCAGCCAATCGAGCGGACAAGGGCAATGTCCTCGAAAACGCCAGCACGGCCAGGAACGTGGTGATCTTCGTCGCCGCTTCGGTGGTGACGCTGGTCGCCGGCGTCGTCCTCGAACAAAGCGGCGACCGCCTGGCCGACCTGATGGGCATCAACGGCGTCCTCTTCGGCGCGACGGTCCTGGCGTTCGCCTCGGCCCTGCCGGAGATCAGCACCGCCGTCACCGGCGTGCAGATGAGAAGCTATACGCTCGTCTTCGGCGACATCTTCGGCGGCAACGCCTTCCAGCTCATTCTGTTCGTCCTCGCCGACCTGCTCGCCGGGCAGCCCGTGCTGACGCACGAAGGACGCGCGAACGCCTGGATTGGCATGATCGGCCTGGTCATGACGGCAGTGTACGTAGCCGGCATCCTGCTGCGCCACCCGCGGCGCTACTGGGGCATCGGTGCCGATTCGTGGGCCGCTCTGCTGATCTACGTCCTCGGCACTTGGGGATT